>NZ_JAMYOT010000013.1:0-180961 GCF_040320005.1 Mesorhizobium sp. M0816
GGCCGATCCGCCGCATCAGGCGCGGCAGGTCGCGCAGGATGGCGCTAAGCCCCATCAGTGCGATCTCGCTGCCGTCGAACAATGGCGCCAGGCCGAGCGCCTGCAAATGGCGGCCGCCGATGCCGACAAGCCGAACTTCGCGCCCGGTCATGCGCTTGAGCGCCTGCACAAGGTCGGCGCCAAGCAGGTCGCCGGACTCCTCGCCGGCGACGACGGCTATCTTCAACGGCCGCTCATTCGCCATGCGCCGGCTCCGCAGCAGGCAGGCCGATTACGAACAGGCCGAGCGCATTGGCACGTCCGATGGTGGCGGGACCTTCGAGCACTAGCGAGCGACCGGCTTCGACGGCAATGCCGGCCAGTCCGGCGGCATGCGCCGCCTCGACGGTCAGCGGGCCGATGGAGGGCAGATCGGCACGCAGTTCCTGACCGGGCTTGGCGCATTTGACCAGAACACCTCGGCTCCCGCCGGCCAGCCTGCCGTGCCCGCGCAACTCCCTTGTCCGCTCGAGCAGCCCGTCGGTGCCTTCGACGCCTTCCAACGCAATGGCGCGGCCGCCGACCGCAACAGCCGCTTGGCCGATATCCAGCGCGCCGATGGCTTTTGCCGCCGCGTGCGCCGCCTCGATGTCGCGCCAGTCGGATTTGCGTGGCGCCGCCTTGGTCAGCAGGCCTTCGGCGGCGACCAGCTCCGGCACGATCTCGTGAGCGCCAACGACCTTGATGCCGCTGCGCTCGATCCTGCGCACGAACAGTTTCAGCACCGTATCGTCCCCCCGGGTTACACCGACGAAGAGGCTGGGTAGCCACGCGAGCAGGCCCAAATTGAGGCGCATGGCGCTCAGCCTGGGGCGGCGCGTGATATGACCCGCGGTTACGAGATGCGTAACGTGATGCCGCTTAAGGATCGGCAGCAGCGAGCCAACGTCTTCCAGCCTCAAGGTTGCCTGCTCATAGGGCTCGAAATCGGCTATGCGATCTACCTCGCCGGCCGCCATCACGACGAAGGGCAATTTGCCTTGCCGGGCGAGCGCTCGGGCAATTTCGACCGGGAGACTGCCGCCGCCGGCGATGATGCCGACCTTGGCATCTGGCGCGAGATCAAGGCCCTTTCCGGCAGCCTCAATCTTCGTCATCTGCCCTCAGTCTTCATCATCGGTATCGTCGCCGTCGCTACCCTTGAGCGACGGCACGGCGTAGTGCCGCTTGCCGCGACCGGCGATGAAGTCGACGATCTTCATGGCAGTCGGCGACGAGGCGAATTCCGCCTTGGCGAATTCGATGTTTTCGCCGACGGTCCGGGAGCGATCGAAGATCGTCTTGTAGGCTTTGCGCAGCAAGTGGATCTCCGAACGCGGCAGGCCGGCGCGCTTCAAGCCAATGATGTTGAGACCGCGAAGGCTGGCACGGTTGCCAACGGCGATGGCGTAAGGAATGACGTCGCCGACGATCGCCGAGCAACCGCCGAGAAAGGCGTTATCGCCGATGCGGACAAACTGATGAACCGCGGTAAGGCCGCCGATGTAGACATTGTTACCGACTTCGCAATGCCCGCCTAACGTCGCTTGATTGGCGAAGGTGGCGTTCTTGCCGACCACGCAGTCATGGGCAATATGGGCATAGGCAAGGAAATTGCCGTTGTTGCCGATCGTCGTCTCGCCGCGGCTGGAATCGGTGCCGACATGCATGGTGACACCTTCGCGGATCGTGCAGTTCTCGCCGATCACCAGCGTGGTACGGCCGCCCTTGTGCTTGGTGTTCTGCGGCGGCCCGCCCAGTATCGCCATCGGATAGACCTTGGTCGATGCACCGATGGTGGTCGCGCCAATCACCGAGACATGGCTGACCAGTTCGACGCGGTCGCCGACCACGGCGTCGGGGCCGACGTGACAGAAGGGCCCGATGCGGGCGCCTTCGCCGATTTGGGCGCCTGCCTCGATGACCGAGGATGGATGGATGACTGTCTGGATTTTCATTAGCATTCGTTTGTCAGCCGCTTGCGACCATCATCGCCGAGATCTCGGCTTCCGCCGCCTTGGCGCCATCGACGAGGGCCTCGCAAGCGAATTTGAGAAGATTGCCGCGTTTCTTGATTTTCTTCACATGAATTTTCAGCTGGTCGCCTGGAACGACCGGCTTGCGGAACTTGGCATTGTCGATGGTCAGGAAATAAACCAGCGACGGTTTTTCGGTACCAAGGCTGCGGATGCAGATGGCGCCGGCCGTCTGCGCCATCGCCTCGATGATCAGCACGCCGGGCATGACCGGCTGGTCGGGGAAATGACCTTGGAAATGCGGCTCGTTTATGGTGACGTTCTTGATGCCGATGGCGGATTCGTCGCCATCTATGTCGACAATACGGTCGATCATCAAGAACGGATAGCGGTGCGGCAGGAGCTTCATCAGCCGCATTATGTCAACCGCTTCGAGCGTCGCCGCTGCGATGTCAGCCATTTCCCCCCTCACCCTGTTTGCGCGTCCGTGCAAGTCTGCGCAAGGCCGCTATCTCGCGCATGGCTTCCGCCATCGGCTGCGCCGGATATCCTCCCCAAATCTCACCGGCAGGCACATTGCTCATAAACCCGCTTCTTGCCGCAAGCTTGGCCCCGGACCCGATGGTCAAATGATCCGCAAGGCCGACACCGCCACCCATGGTGACGTTGTCGCCTACCGTCACGGAACCGGAAATACCCGAAAGCCCGGCTATTATGCAATTGCGGCCGATGCGAACGTTGTGCGCGATCTGCACCAGATTGTCGATCTTGGTGCCCTGGCCGATGATCGTGTCGGACATGGCGCCGCGATCGACGGTCGTATTCGACCCGATCTCGACGTCGTCCTGAATGATGACGCGGCCGATCTGCGGAACCCGCTCCGGACCCTTGGCGCCGGCCACGAAACCGAAGCCATCCTGGCCGATCCTGGCACCGCCATGGATGATGACGCGATTGCCAATCAACGCATATTGCACGCTGGCACCTGGACCGACATAGCCGTCGCGGCCAATCTGCGAAGACGGACCGATGACCGCATGCGGGGCAATGACGGTCCCGCTGCCGATGGCAGCGCGAGGTCCGATGATCGCACCCGCTTCGATGATCGCGCCGGCCTCGACATGGGCGGTCGCATCGATATGGGCGTGCGGCGAGATACCGGTTTCGCCGGTCATCGGTCCAGGCGTTGCAGCCGCCGGAAAAAGCAGACGCCCGACCATTGCGAAGGCCTGCTGCGGGCGCGGATGCACCAGCACCGCGATGCCCGCCGGCGCCTTGCCGGCAAATTCGGCAGGGCAGAGAACCGCCGCCGCCCGCAGTGACTGCATCAGGGCGAAATTGCGCCTGCCATCGACGAAGACAAGGGCGTTCTCGCCGCCTTCGTTGGCGGGCGCCAGAGCCTCGATCGATACGTCGGAGAGACCGGAATCAACAAGCGTCGAGCCGGTCAGATTCGCGACTTCGCCGGCCGTATACCGGCGTGAGGGCGCGAAGAACACCGGATCGGTCATTCCAGAAGCAATATCCAGCTAGCGCATGACCCGAAAATCGGAAATCGACCCTCGGAAAGGATCATGCGCAAATCAAAGTGCTACAACGTCCTTTGCGCGTCCGATAGGACGCGCTGCGCTGTAGTATCGCATCACTGCCATCCGGATCCAAACGAGCCGGAAGCATCATTGCCCGCACATCAGAAGCGGGTCGATATGCCGAAGTTGAATTCCTGCACGTCGTCGGTCTTTTCCTTCTTGACCGGGATCGCATAGTCAATGCGGATCGGGCCGAAAGGCGATGCCCACATCAAACCGACACCGACGGAAGCGCGCCATTCCATGCCGGTTGTCGAAGGATTGACAAGGCCACTTGCGATTTTGCTGCCGTAGAGCGTTGCCGCATCGGCGAACACAGCACCACGCAAACCGAAGCTTTCGGGGATGACCGGCAGCGGGAACTGCGCTTCCGCCGAGGCATTGAAGTAGGTGGTGCCGCCGAGATGGTCATTGCTGTTGTCCGAAGCAACCGGGCCGATGCCGCCGTATTCGAAACCGCGGATCATACGGTCGCTGCTTTGGAAATGGTCGAAGACGCGCAGATCGCCGTTGCCATAGCCTTGGACATGGCCGGCGCCGCCCGAAATGAGGCCCACCAGGTCCAATTGTTCGGACAGCGTCTGATAAATGCTGCCGCGCGCCGTGACCTTGATGAACTTGGCGTCGCCGCCGAGGCCGGCCACTTCCGTGCCGACATTGGCATAAATACCGTCATGCGGGTTCTTCATGTCGTCGATGGTATTGTAGATCAGGCCGAGACTGACCGAAGACTTGAGCCATGGGCTCTCGTTAACGCCGTTTTGGATCGCCTGGGACACGTCGCAACCGGCCGCTGGGTCGCAGCCCTCATCGAACTCGTACTTCTCTTGCGCAATATTATAAGCGAGTTGCGTCGAGATATTGTCTGTGATCGGCAGGCCGAAGCGAACGGTCGCGCCTGTCGTGTCGCTGTCGTAATGGTCGTAGTTTCGGCTCTGCTTGTAGATGTCGAAGCCGGCCGCGATGCGGCGTCCGAGGAAATAGGGTTCGGTGAAAGAGAAGCTGTAGTCGCGCGAGTTCTTGCCACCGCCCGCTGCCACCTTGATGAATTGGCCGCGACCGAGGAAGTTGCGCTCACTGACGGAACCTTCGACGGACGGACCTGACGTTTCACCGCCGCTCGAATAACCGGCGCCGACGGTGAACTCACCGGTCGATTTCTCGACCACATCCACCACCAGCACAACCTGATCCGGCTCAGAACCCGGAACGGTGGAAATTTCGACTTTTTCAAAATAATCGAGCGCTTCCAGCCGCCTCTTCGCGCGCTGGATGAGGACCTGATTGAAAGCGTCGCCTTCGCTGACATCGAACTCGCGGCGAATGACGTAGTCGCGCGTCCGATCGTTGCCGCGAATCTCGATGCGCTCGATATAGGCCTTGGTGCCCTGATCGACCGTATAGACCACCGAGATCGTGTGGTTTTCGAAGTTGCGGTCGCCGCGCGGCGTCACCTGGGCGAAGGCATAGCCGGATCCAGCGACCTTTTCGGTCAAGGCGATGATCGTGTCCTCGACGTTCTTGGCGTTGTAGACATCGCCCTTGTGGGTCTCGACCACCGATTCGAGCGACTTGGCGTCGACCTCGGGGATCGTGCTTTCGACGCTGACATCCCCGAACGTATAACGCTCGCCCTCCTGCACCGTGATGGTGACGGTGTATTTGTTGGTTGTGTCGTCGAGTTCGCCGACAGCCGAGACGACCTGGAAGTCGGCATAGCCGTGATTATAATAGAAGCGGCGCAGCAGCTCCTGGTCGGCGCGCAGCTTGTCCTCGTCATAAACATCGTCGCGCAGCACGAACGACAGGAAGGACGAACGCTTGGTGGAGATGATGTCCGACAGCCGGCGGCTCGAATAGGCGCTGTTGCCGACGAAATTGATCGCCGCAATCTGGGTGCGGCCGCCTTCGTTGATGTTGAAGACCACATTTACCCGGTTGTCGCCGAGATCCATGATCTGGGTGGTCACGGCGGCATCGTCGCGGCCGATACGCCGGTATGCGGCCTTGACCGCCTCGACATCGGCGTCGAGCTGTTGTTGCGAGAAGGTGCCGCGCGGCTTCAATTGCACCGCGGCCTCAAGCGCGTTGTCCTTAAGCTTCTTGTTGCCCTGGAACAGCACCTGGTTGACGACCTGGTATTCGGACACCTTGATGACCAGCGTCGATCCGACCTGGTTGATCTGCACATCCGAAAACAGCCCGGTGCCAAACAGCGCCTTGACCGCATCGTCGATATCCGAACTGGAAAACGCCTTGCCGGGCTTGATCGTCACGTAATTGCGGATGGTGTCCGCGTCGACACGCTGATTGCCGGTGACTTCGACTCTGGAGACGACAGCCGCCTCGGCGGCCGATGTGGCAACGAACTGCACTGCGAGCGCGCCTGGTACAACCAGAGCGGCGGACATAGCCACCGCGGACGCGGCGCTCAGAAACTTGGATGCTGCCTTCATCGGGCTTTTGTACCTTTTCTCGAAGTCCCCACGGCGAGAAAACCGGACGTGCGGTAATTTCCCCTACCGTATTAACCGGATTTTCCCTACACGCAAGGCTTCTGGTTAATTTGTATTTACTTAACCCTGAGGCGTGGCTTTCGCGTCACGCATATCCCCACGCATGGTAAACGGCGTCTCAACATTGCTCGTGCCGAAGCCAAATTCCTTCATGATTTCAGCACCCAAACAGATCGTTCCAGAAAACAAAGCCCATGAACCCGAGCACCAATATGAGGCCGCTTCGGTAAGCCATTTCCATCATGCGTTCGGACACCGGCCGCCGGATGACAGCCTCCACGCCGTAGAACAGAAGATGCCCTCCGTCGAGGGGGGGAATCGGCAAAAGGTTGAGAATCCCTATCCCGACTGACAGGAATGCAACAAGCTGCACGAGCCATTCAAAGCCGAGCTTTGCCGCCTGACCCGACATCTTGGCGATCTTGATGGGGCCGCCCAGCTGGCACTTGTCCTCGCGACCGACAACGAAACGTTGCAGGAACTGGCCGGTACGCTGGATGACGTGTCCGGTTTCCTGGACCGCTGCCCCGACCGCCCCGGCCGGACTATAGGTGATCAGCCGTGGCTGGCCGAGTTCCTTGTTGTTGACGACGCCGATCACGGCCACCTGGACCTTGTTGCCCAGTGCGTCTTGTTGTTCCATCAAGCGCGGCGTCGCCGTGACGGTGATTTCCTTGCCGGCGCGTAACATGACGAAGGTGATGCTGTCGCCGGCGCGGCCAGAGACCAGACGCTGGACGTCGGCAAAGGTCTCGACCTTGCTGCCGTCGACGCTGACGAATCGGTCGCCGGGCATGATGCCGGCCGCGGCGGCCGGACTGCCGACGGTGACCTCAGCCACCATCGGCTCCAGCACGGGCCGGCCATGGACGGAAAACAGCACGGCAAAGACGGCGATCGTCAGCAGGAAGTTGAACAGCGGCCCCGCCACGACGGTCGCCGCCCGCTTCCAGATCGGCTGCGTGTGGAAGGCAACCTTGCGTTCTTCGAAGCTCAGCGCCTCGATCTCCTCCGAGCTGGGCTGGCTCGACGTCGCGTTCATGTCGCCGACGAACTTGACGTAGCCGCCGAGCGGTATGGCGCAAAGCTTCCAGCGCGTGCCGCGGCTATCGTTGAAGCCGATGATCTCTGGGCCGAAACCGATCGAAAAGGCTTTTGCGCCGATACCGCACCAACGCCCGACGAGGTAATGGCCCATTTCGTGGACAAAAACGACCACGGTCAGCACGAACAGGAAAGGCACCAGCGTGCCGAGGACAAAGCCCTCTGTGCTGAAAACCGCGTGAAAAATCTCGTTCAATTCATGCCCTCAAATTCATCCACGGCACAGATCACGCCGCGACTGTGACATCAATCCAGGCGAATCCATGACGCAGCCCCGCGCCGGCCCACCGACGATGCCGTTCAAACCGGAAACAGCCCCTGTGCCGGATGGTCGGCGGTCGCGGAAATCCAGCCGATGACGTATAGGGCGAAAGCCGCCGCGACAAGCCCATCTACCCGATCCATGATGCCGCCATGGCCGGGTATCAGCGTGCCGGAATCTTTACGGCCGTGGCGTCGCTTGACCCATGATTCGAACAGGTCGCCGGCCTGCGCGACAATCGAAAGCACCAGTGCGACCACGCCAAGCACGACGAGGTTGCCCGTTCCGGCTACGGCGGCCAGAAGCAGCCCGGCCACTACGCCGCCGACCACCCCACCGAGCGCCCCGCTCCGCGTCTTGCCCGGCGAGATCGACGGCGCCAGCCTTGGACCACCGATGGAGCGGCCGACGAAATAGGCAAAGATATCGGTCGCCCAAACCACGGCGAATAGGAACAGAATGGCCAGCAGCCCTGAATGGTCGCCGTCACGCAAGAAGGCCAGCGACAAGCCGGACACGGCCGCATAGGCAAGGCCGGATGCTTCCCACGGTCCTGCCCTGCGCATGGAAGAAGCGACGGCAGTGACAGCAACCAGAGCCGCGACGAGCGGCAGCAGCAAAGACGCAGGCAGGCCGGCGACGAGGGCACCAATAAAGACCACGATCAGCGCCTCGGGCAGAAAGCCGAGACCTGCCGTGGCACCAGCACCTGCCGGGGCAACGGGGCGGCTCATCCGCGTCCACTCGTAGAAGATCACCGCCGCCATGGCGGCGCAAAGCAACCGGAAGGACAGTCCGCCGAGCCAGGTCAGGGCAAGCGTGACGATGGCAAGCACGACGGCCGAAATGACCCGGAGTTGGAGGTTGCTCATTCCTCAGCCTGAGGCGACATCTTGGGCGGCAAGTCCGCCGAAGCGGCGCTCGCGGCCGGCGAAATCGCGCAGTGCATCGGACAGGTGCTCGCGACTGAAGTCGGGCCAGTAGCAAGGCAGGAAAACGAGTTCGCTATAGGCGGCCTGCCATAACAGGAAGTTGGACAGCCGAAGCTCGCCGCTGGTGCGGATGACCAGTTCCGGGTCCGGAATGCCCTCTGTATCGAGCGAGCTGGCAAAGGAATCGGCCGTGATCGCCTCGCTCTCGATCTCACCGCGCGCCGCCGCCGCTGCGAGCTTGCGCGCGGTGCGCACGATCTCGTCGCGCCCGCCGTAATTGAAGGCAATGACCAGTGTCAGCGCCTCGTTGCTGAGAGTGAGCGTTTCGGCTTCCTCGAGCAGCCCCCTTATGTCGGGCTGCAGCCCTGCCCTGTCACCGATGACCCTGATCCGCACCCCACTCTGGTGCAGATCGGCGAGGTCACGTCGGATGAAAAGCTTCAGCAGGCCCATGAGGTCGCTGACTTCGGATTTCGGCCGTGACCAGTTTTCCGACGAAAAAGCGTAGACGGTCAGGAAGGAGATGCCGAGGCCGGGGGCGGCGCGAACTGTCTTGCGCAGCGCCTCGACGCCGGCGCGGTGACCGGCCAGCCGCGGTAAGCCGCGCGCCTTGGCCCAGCGTCCGTTTCCGTCCATGATGATCGCGACATGCGCGGGCGTTGCCATATTCTCGCTTCCGGGCCAGGCGTGGCCAGACCCTAGACCTGCATGATTTCCGCTTCCTTGTCGGAAAGCAGGTGGTCGATGGTGCTGATTGTCTCGTCGGTCAGTTTCTGAACCTGGTCGGCCCGTTTGCGATGGTCGTCCTCACTGATGTCGCCGTCCTTTTCCGCCTTTTTCAGAAAGTCCATGCCGTCCCGGCGAACGTGGCGTGCGGCGACGCGGGCATTCTCGGCATAACCGTGCGAGATCTTGACCAGCTCCTTGCGGCGCTGTTCGTTGAGCTCGGGCAGCGGAATCCTGAGATTGGTACCGTCGACGATAGGATTGAAGCCGAGATTGGCTTCACGGATGGCGCGGTCGACTGCGCTGACCATCGACTTGTCCCAGACCGAAACCGAAATCATGCGCGGTTCCGGCACCGACACTGTTGCCACCTGGTTGATCGGCATGGTGGTGCCATAGGCCTGCACCTGGACGGCATCGAGCAGGTTGCTCGACGCGCGGCCGGTGCGCAGCGAAGCCAGATCATGCTTGAACGCGGCGATCGCCCCGTCCATGCGCCGTTTGAGATCGTCGTACTCGCCACTCATCATCGTCTCCTCGACCCGTTAACCCGGGTTCACTGCTTAGGCCCTGTTCGAGCCTCATCCGCAACCGGTCCCTTTCGGGTTCATGGTCCGGTCAATCGTCTGCGACAACCGTGCAACGGCCGCCGCCCCTCAGGATATCGCCGAAGCCACCCTTCTCGTGGATCGAATAGACGATTATCGGAATGTTGTTTTCGCGCGCAAGTGCAATCGCCGCCGTATCCATGATCGAAAGCCCGCGTTTGATGACTTCGTCATGGCTGATCCGCTCGAAACGTGTCGCATGCGGGTCCTTCTTGGGATCAGCCGAATAGACACCATCGACCTGGGTGCCCTTGAACAGAGCATCGGCGCCGATCTCGGCGGCGCGAAGGGCTGCAGCCGAATCGGTGGTGAAGAACGGATTGCCGGTGCCGCCGGCGAAGATGACGACCTTGCCCTGGTTCATGTAGGCGGTCGCCTGACGCTGCGAAAAACTTTCGCAAAGCTCGGGCATGGCGATCGCCGACAGCACCACGGCGTCGACGCCGATCTTGTTGAGCGAGGTTCGCAGCGCCAGCGAATTGATAACCGTGGCAAGCATGCCCATATGGTCGCCGGTGACGCGGTCTCCGCCTTTTGACGCAACCGCGACGCCACGGAAGATGTTGCCGCCGCCTATGACGACACCGACTTCGATGCCCAATGCGCGGGCCTCGGCGATGTCGGCGGCGATGCGGTCGACCACCGATACGTCGATGCCGAAATGCTGCTCGCCCATCAACGCTTCGCCCGACGCTTTCAGCAAGACACGTCGGTAGAGGGGCTTCACCGTCATCTGGTCCTCGTCATCGCGCGTGTGACGCGTTTCGGTGCGCCCCGAAACACTGGGCGTTCCGATACACGAAGGGCGCCGCGCTGTCACGCGGCGCCCGAGCCGGAAAGTTGAGATCGTGGACCGGGATAGCCGTCAGCTCACGCCGGCAAAAGTGCCTCGCATGAGCAGATCCGGCAGATAGCTTGCCGGCTTACCGCCAACCGCCTGCCCACCGGTCAGGCCGCCTTGTATTTCAGGACCGAAGAACGAATACGGAAAGGGCGTGACCGGCCGGCTCACCGCATCGAGCCGTGCCCGAAGATCTTCGGGAATGTCGAAATCAAGCGCGCCGAGATTGTCCTTGAGCTGGTCAAGCCTGGTGGCGCCAACGATGACGGACGCAATGCCTGGCCTGTTTGCCGTCCAGTTCAGGGCGACCTGGGCCATGCTGCGGCCGAGCTGGCCGGCAACCCTCTCCAGTTCGGCGACGATTTGCCAGTTGCGATCGGTGAATTTCTGGAAACCGGGATTGGTCGAACCACGCATTGTCTCCAGCCGGCCACCATCCTCGACGATTGTATCGAAACGGTATTTTCCGCTGAGCAGGCCGCTGGCCAATGGACTCCAGACCATGATTCCGGCGCCATAGCGCGTGCCGAACGGCACGAACTCGTGCTCGATGTTGCGCTCGGCCAGCGAATATTCGAGCTGAAGCGCCGAAACCGGTTCATAGCCGCGATGCTCGGCGACGGCCTGCGCCCGGCTTGCGTACCAGGCCGGCACGTCGGACAGACCGACATGCCGGATCTTTCCGGCGCGCACCAGATCGTCCAGCGTCCGCATCACCTCCTCCGGCGGCGTCAGCCTGTCCCAGGTATGGAGGATATAGAGGTCGATGTAGTCGGTGCCGAGCCGCTTCAGCGAACCGTCTATCGCCCGCAGGATGTTCTTGCGGCCGTTGCCCCCGGCGTTCGGGTTGCCCGGTTCGGCGTTGTAGGTGAATTTGGTACTGATCACCGCCTTGTCGCGCAGCCCACGCTCGGCGATGAATTCGCCGAGCCAGGTTTCGGCCGTGCCACCGGTATAGAGATCGGCGGTATCGAAGAAATTGCCACCGGCTTCGACATAGGCATCAACCAAGGCGCGCGCGGTTTCCTTCTCCGCGCCCCAGCCCCATTCCGTGCCGAACGTCATGGTGCCGAGCGCCAGGCGGGTGACACGCAGCCCGCTGTTGCCGAGCGTGTAGTAGGACATGGTCATGGATTTTCTCCTGAAGTTTGAAAAGCGGGATTGAGGTCTTGCCTGGGATACGCAGTCAGGCCTTGGCCAGCGCATCGACCACCACCTGGAAGCGGCGCGGATCGAAATAATCGTGGTAGGCGCTGATCAGACCGCTCTTGAAGTGGAAAATCGCAATATTGCTGTTGGTGTATTCAGTGCCGCCGATCAGCACCGCGCGGTTCTTGTACTCAACGACGATCGCGTCCGAATCCGCTGCCGGATAGATGGCTGTCAGCTGCGAATCGAAGGATTCGAAATTGCCGAAGAGGCCTCGGAAGGCCGCCAGGATCGCGGCCTTACCATCGATGCTGTTTCCAAATCCTGCCGGCGGGTAGAAGACAAGTATACGGCCATCTTCAGCCCAAAGGTCGCCCCATGCCTCAATGTCCTTGCGGTGCATCAGATCAAAGAATTTACGCACGGTCTCGAGATTACGGGTTCGTTCGGAATCGAGGTCGGTCATTAGACGTCTCCTTGGCTGCTCGGCGATTGCCGTGTGATGCAGCCAAAGATGCGCCGTCCTTTCCCCACCGATAAGATTGCATTATCCGAATGGACTATGCGATATCATGCATGAATGGATCGCGATCTGCTTAGCCACCTACCTATAATCGTTGCCGTCGCGCGGCGTGGCGGCTTCGCGCCGGCAGCCGCCGAGCTCGGCATGAGCCCGTCAGCGGTCAGCCATGCGGTTCGGCTGGTAGAGGAGCGAATCGGCCAGCCGTTGTTTGCCCGCACCACGCGCAGCGTCTCGCTGACCGAGGCTGGCACCGCGCTTGTCGCTGCGGCGGAGCCGGCGCTGGAAGACATTGCCGACCGGATCGAACGTATCCGCTCTGTCATAGGCCGGGCAAGCGGACTGCTCAGGATCAACGCGCCGCGTTTGGCGCTGCCTCTGGCGCTGATGCCCATCCTGACGGCGATGGCGGAACGTTACCCTGACGTGACGGTGGAGATCGTCACCGACGAACGTCTGAGCGATATCGTCGGCGAGGGTTTCGACGCCGGCATCCGGCTGGGCGAGATGATCGCCGAGGATATGGTGACGGTGCGACTGACAGGGCCTTTCCGCAGCATCATCGTTGCCTCGCCGGCCTATGTCGGCCGGCGCGGGCGGCCATGGGCGTTGGCCGATCTCGCCGCGCACAACTGCATCGGCTATCGGCTGTTGCGATCACGTGCGCTCTATCGCTGGGATCTGTCCGATCAGGGCAAGGATATCAGCGTCGAGACACGCGGCAGCGTGGTCGTCAGCGATCCGCTGTCGGCAAGGGAAATGGCGCTTGCCGGCATCGGCCTCGCCTATCTGTTCGAGCCGCTTGTCAAGCCCGACATCGAGGCAGGCCGGCTGGTCGAAGTCCTTGGCGAGGCATCGATCGAGGAACCGGGACTGTTCCTCTATTTCCCGCGCCGCGCCGCGATGGCCCCGAAGCTCCGCGCCTTCATCGACACCGCGCAAGAAATCGGCCGGGCATCCTCGCGGATACCCGGCCGAAAAAGCCTTTCAAACGAATAGTTACTTCTTGACCGCTGCCGCGACTTCCGCCGCGAAATCGGTCTCTTCCTTCTCGATGCCCTCGCCGAGCGCGAAGCGCAGATAGGCAGCGATTTTGGCTGGCGCGCCGATTTCGCTTTCGGCATCCTTCAGCGCCTTCTCGACGGTAATGTCGGGATTGAGCACGAAAGCCTGCTTGAGCAGCACGACCTCTTCATAGAACTTGCGCAAACGGCCTTCGACCATCTTCTCGATGATCGCTTCCGGCTTGCCGGACTGGCGCGCCAGGTCGGCGAAGATCGCCTTCTCGCGTTCCACTGCGGCCGGATCGAGCTCTTCGGTGGTCAGGGCCATCGGATTGGTGGCAGCGACATGCATGGCAACCTGACGGGCGAAGGCGTTGGCGGCATGCGCGTTGCCTGTCGTCTCGATGGCCACCAGCACGCCGAGCTTGCCAAGGCCGTCGGCGACCGCATTGTGAACGTAGGTTGCGACAGCGCCGTGCTCGACGGTGAGCTTGGCCGAGCGGCGGAAGCCCAGATTCTCGCCGATGGTGCCGACAGCGTCCTTGATGGTCTCGGCGACCGACTTGCCCGAGCCCGGATAGGGAGCGGCGGCAACGGCCTCGGTCTTGCCGCCATAGGCAAGCGCGACCTTCGCGACATTGGCGACGATCTCCTGAAACGCAGCATTGCGGGCAACGAAGTCCGTCTCGGAATTGACCTCGACGATCGCTGCCTCGCGGACCCCGGAATCTACGCCGATCAGGCCTTCGGCAGCGGTACGGCCAGCCTTCTTGTCGGCCTTGGAAATGCCCTTCTTGCGCAGCCAGTCGATGGCTTCTTCCATATTGCCGTTGGTCTCGTTCAACGCCGCCTTGCAGTCCATCATGCCCGCGCCGGTCAAGTCGCGGAGTTCTTTGACCTGTGCAGCCGAAATGCTCATTGTCGCCTCTTTGTCTAAATGCACTGACGCACCATCGATTTTCGATGATGCGCCTGGTGCCGGTAGCGCTTACCGCGCCAACATATTGGAAAGATGAAGGCCGCAGCCGGCCTTCGCTACTATGCTTCCGGGGTCTGGGCTGCCGGGCTCTCGGCGCCCGGGGTCTGATCGAGCGCCGGCTCGACCGGAGCCTCGACCGATGCGCCGATATCGACACCGAGCGCGCCCTGCTGACGGGCGATGCCGTCGATAGCTGCCTTGGCGATCAAATCGCAATACAGCTGGATGGCGCGGGCCGCGTCGTCATTGCCGGGGATCGGGAAGTCGATCTTGTCCGGGTCGCAGTTGGAATCGATGATGGCAACGACCGGGATGCCGAGACGCTTGGCCTCGAGAATGGCGATCGCTTCCTTGTTGGTGTCGATCACGAACATCAAATCGGGCGTCGAACCCATATCCTTGATGCCGCCCAGCGCCTTGTCGAGCTTCTCACGCTCGCGGTCGAGGTTGAGGCGCTCCTTCTTGGTCAGGCCCTGAGCCTCGCCGGCCAGCATTTCGTCCAGCTTGCGCAGGCGCTGGATGGAATTCGAGATCGTCTTCCAGTTGGTCAGCATGCCGCCGAGCCAGCGCGAGTTGACATAGTACTGGGCCGAGCGCTGCGCGGCATCGGCGACGATGTCGGAGGCCTGGCGCTTGGTGCCGACGAACAGCACGCGGCCGCCCTTGGCAACAGTGTCGGAAACCTGCTTCAGCGCCTGGTGCAGCAAAGGCACCGTCTGCGAGAGGTCGATGATGTGTATGTTGTTGCGGGCGCCGTAGATATAGGGCGCCATTTTCGGGTTCCAGCGGTGGGTCTGGTGGCCGAAGTGAATGCCAGCTTCCAATAGCTGGCGCATGCTGAAATCAGGCAGAGCCATTCTTATTTCCTTTCCGGTTAGCCTCCACGGACACAGGCATTTTTGGACTTTGTCCTCGAACGCCACCGGAGGTTTCAGCCGGATTTCTCCCGGGCAGACACCAAAGTCCGTGTGTGGAATGAGCGCGCATATAGAGGGGAAGCGCGACAAACGCAAGCGTTGTGGCGTCTGTGTTTCAGCGTGCGGCGATCAGCGCACCGGTGTCATCGCCGCATCTTCCCCTTCGGCACCCGCACACGCCGGAAAACAGCGACGATCTCCTCGCGGCTGCATTCGATGGCGCCTAGCCGCACTGCGCGGTCGCGCTCGAACCCGGTTATGTCATAATGCGGTGCCGATGTCTTCGGCGGTCCTTGGTAGGACGCGCGCTTGATGCCGAGCTGCCCGGCAAAGCGATGCAGTTCGTCGGTGTCGTCTGCCAGCAGATGACACCAGCGGTGGCCGACCCATTTCCAGATCGCCGCATCGACATAGACCGCCATGAGGCTTGCCGCACTCCTTCATCTTGCGCCGACCAACACATCGCTAACGATGATAGAAGGGATTGGCATAGAAAATGAAGCCGCCGCCGGCCTCGAGTTGCGTCATCGTCCTGGTGACGGTCTCCTGCATCCGGTCGTGCAGTTCGGCGAGTGCCTCCTCGACGGAGCCTTGATAGGCGTGCAAGCCTAGCGGCTCCGGTACCCGGACATAGGCGCGGCGTGGGCCTGCCGGCTGCGGCACGAATCGGTTGATCGAATCGCGCAGCGTACCCTTGCAATAATCGTTGCGGATCCGCTTCAAATGTTCGGCGATCTCCTCCTGCGTAATGCGCGGGTTGGCTGAAGCCCACGGCCCGACACGCTGCACGCGCTGGATTGTATCCGCCAGCATTCGGACCTGCTTCTGGCTTCCACTGCCATCCGTGTTTTCCCGCAGCCAGCGCCGCGAACGGCGCAAAAGGTCGGCATTGTCGAGCGTGCCGGCGTCGACCGAGACAAGTTCGGCAAGGCGACGGCCGAGTTCGGTCAGCAGGTCCTTTTGACGTGCGTCATACGAAGCCCGCTCATCGGACCGCAGGCCATATGCAGCCTCATCGCGCGACAGCAACGTCGCATAGATATGATGGATGCGCTCGGGCAGCGAATCGGCGGCACGGCGTTCGATCTTCAGGCTGTGCTCGACATAGGCGCATTCCTTTGCCAGCACTGCCTCGACATTCCCCGTGAAAGCAAGCTTCCAGATCACGGGCGCGATCCAAACCTTGAAATCCGGATCCGTCAGGCGGCCGCGCTTCAGCGCCTCGAACCCCATTTCGACCGCGCCCGGCAGCAGCGGGGCAATGATGTTGGCATGCCAGCCGACACCGCCTTCGGGATGCAGGAGCACGCCGTGCCCCTTCAGCGCCCAGGCCACCGAATGTTCCTTGGCCGCCGCGCTGTTGCCCGGGATTTGCGCGATCAGATTGTTGGCCAACCAGAATTTCTGCATCAGCCGGCCAAGCCCGTTGACGACGCCGTGCGTGGCCCAGGATGCCGCCAGCGGGCTTACCCGCGAGACGACCTCCTTGTCGATCATCCAGTCGGTAAAGAATTCGGGATGGTTGGGCGTGATGAACGTCGCCTTGCCCGCGCCGCAACAAGCCTTCAGCCTTTGCCGGTCATCCTCCGGAAAATCGATGTGGCGGACATTGGCGACGCCGCGCAAACCGGCCAGACGGTTGAATGGCAACAGGTCGCGAAAGCCTGGAATGCCGTGCAGCATGACAATCCGGTTGACGAATGTCATAGCGTTGATCAGCGTCGCATTGGGCCGCGGCGCCACAAAAACGTCGATCCTGCTCAACCTGCTCCCCCGCGGCGCATACCGTCATAAGACGTTGATAGGCAATTGCGGCATGCTCAAGTCGATGCGACTTGCCCCGCAAGATTAAGCGCTACTATCCCGGATAGCGGCCGGCGGCTTGCCGTTCACTCGAGCTTATTTAGACGGGCAGGTCTTTGGCTGATCGAACAGCGACAGATTGACCAGTTTGCCGGTCATCGAGAACTCGCCATAGTCCATGACGAGATCGCGCGTGATGCCGTTCTTGTGCAGCTTGAAGCTGATCCGGTATTCCGGCACCTCCTCGCCGCCTTTGTCGGCATCATCGAAATAGGCGATGTCGACCGGCCAGTATTTGTCGGTGGCGAGCTTGGCCAGCGCCGGCGCTTCCGGATCGGCATTGTCGGCATCGGCTTGCTTGCCGACGACGACGGTGGTGGTCACCACCTTGTTGGCATCCTCAGAGCCGTCGAACAGGTTGGTTTCGTAGAAACGCTCGCCCTTTTCCGCCTTGCCGATCATTTCGACCATTTGCTGGGTCGGGAACTGGGTCGGCGCGAGTTCCAGGCTGTTCTTCTCGGGCTTGTCGATATCGACCTTGAGACCGTTGGCTTCCTTCGTTGCGGTACCCTTGACCTCCTTGTCGAGGTTCTGGTCGACAAAGGATTTGTTCACGAAGGAGAAGGTCTTGCCCTCGGCATCCTCGAAGGTGGTCATCTGCTGGTCGGTCAGCCTGGTGTTGTCGCTGGTTACGATCTGGGTCACCAAACGGAACTTTACCGTATAGCCCTCGCAAGGCGAGCCGTTGAACTCGTAGACCATGCGGCCGGTGATGCCGGTAATGCCGGAACGGTCTGAAGCCTTGTCGAGTGAAATGTCGTAAACAGCACGATGCGCCTGCAGCGCAGGCACCGCAAAAGCGGGAGCCGCCCAGGAAGCCGCTGTCAACAGAACGGCGTTGAATGCGAGGCGCGTTGCGCGCATGGGGTGCTCCGATCATCGCGGCTAATGGCAAGCCGCATGGAAAGATGGTCCAGCTTAAAAAAAGTCGTGGCGGAAGCGAGGCAAAAATAGCAATTTCGGCCCGGCCTGCGCGGCACCTTCAAGCAATAGGGAAATAGCATGAGCGAAACAATCGAAAAGCGGCTAAGCGATCTCGGCGTGACGCTGCCGGCCGCCGCCGCGCCCGCCGCCAATTACGTGCCCTATTGCCGGACCGGCAATCTGCTGTTCACCGCCGGGCAGTTGCCGCTCAAGGAGGGCAAGCTCCAGGCGAGCGGACTGCTTGGCCGCGATGTCGACACCGCGACCGGCAAGGAAGCCGCAAAATACTGTGCGATCAACATATTGGCCCAGGCTCAGGCGGCACTTGGCGATCTCGAGAAAATCCGTCGCTTGGTGAAGATCACCGTCTTCGTCGCCTCGGCACCGGATTTTGTCGAACAGCATCTGGTTGCCAACGGCGCCTCGGATTTTCTCGCCGCCGTGCTCGGCGATCGCGGCAAGCACGCTCGCTCCGCCGTCGGCACCGCCTCCCTGCCGCTTAATGCCGCAGTGGAAATCGAAGCGATCTTCGAAGTCGAATGACCGGGACTGCAACCATGACCGATCTTTCCTGGCTGACCGCCCGGCCCGTCGCCCATCGCGGCCTCCACGACATGAACAAGACGCGCTGGGAGAACACCCTTTCCGCCTTCGCTGCGGCGGCCGAGCGCGGCTACGCGATCGAATGCGACGTGCACCTATCATCCGACGGCGTCCCCGTCATCATCCACGATGGCGATCTGCGGCGGCTGACCGGCGAGGACGGCTTCGTCTGGCAGCGTACGGCTGCCGAGATCACGGCGCTGAAGGTCGGCGGCACCGCCGACCATTTGCCGACGCTGCAGCAGGCGCTTGATCTGGTCGACGGCCGTGTGCCGATGGTTGTCGAGCTGAAAGGTGCTGCCGGGCACGACGAAGGCCTGGTCGAAAGCGTCGGCAAGATGCTCAAGCATTACAAGGGCAAGACCGCGATCATGTCGTTCGACCATTGGCTGATCCGCGAGTTCCCGAAATATGCACCCGGCATACCCGGCGGGTTGACCGCCTACGGCAACGACAACCACCTGATCGAGGCGCATTTCGCCATGCTGGCGCATGACATCGCCTTCACCTCCTACGCTGCCGGCGACCTGCCGAACCGGTTCGTCTCCTTCGTGCGAGAGAGACTCGGCATGCCGGTGATCACCTGGACCGTGCACGACCAGCCTGCCGTCGACCTGACCTTCAAATATGCCGACCAGATGACGTTCGAAGGATTCGAGCCCGATCTGGTACGGCTCGCCTGAGCGGGCTTGTATGGGTCCGCAGCGAGCTTAAGTAAGCCTCATGGATCAAGGGGACGACTGCGAAAGACAAACGGCGAATGCGGAGCTGTCGATCCGCATCGCCGCGGGCATCGGCGCCTTTACCAGCGCTGAATGGGACAGCCTCGGCGGCACTACACGCGGCGATGCAGAATACGGCTACAACCCGCTTGTTTCATTCGCTTTTTTGAGCGCGCTGGAAGATTCCGGCTGCGCTGTTCGGCGCACCGGCTGGCAAGGCCATCACCTCAGGCTGGAAACCGCGCGAGGCAAGCTGCTCGGGGCGGTCCCCTGCTATCTGAAGTCGCACAGCCAGGGCGAATATGTCTTCGACCATGGCTGGTCGGACGCGTTCGAACGCGCCGGCGGGCGCTACTATCCGAAGCTGCAATGCGCGGTGCCGTTCACACCCGTCACCGGCCCTCGCCTGCTGGTCGGCAGGGGCGAGGACAGCCCCACCGTCAAGGCCGGTCTTGCGGCCGGCCTGAAGGCGGTGACGGATAAGCTCGGCGTGTCTTCCGCGCATGTTACTTTCGCGCCGGAGGACGACGTCCAGATATTGGCGGCGGCCGGCTTCCTTCATCGCACCGACCAGCAGTTTCACTTCTTCAACGAAGGCTTTTCGAGCTACGACGATTTTCTCGCAACGTTAGCCTCGCGCAAGCGCAAGGCAATGAAGAAAGAGCGGCGCGAGGCCCTCGCCGACGGCATCTCGATCGACTGGCTGACCGGCAAGGATTTGACCGAAAAGGCCTGGGACGACTTTTTCGCGTTCTACATGGATACCGGCAGCAGGAAATGGGGCCGGCCCTACCTCAACCGCGATTTCTTCTCGCTGATCGGCGAACGCATGGCCGACGACATCCTGCTGGTCATGGCCAAACGCAACGGGCGCTACATAGCGGGCGCCATCAACTTCATCGGCTCAGACGCGCTCTACGGCCGCAATTGGGGCTGCATCGAGGACCACCCATTCCTGCATTTCGAGGTCTGCTACCATCAGGCAATCGATTTCGCCATCTCGCGCAAGCTGAAGGTGGTTGAAGCCGGTGCGCAGGGCGAGCACAAGCTGGCGCGCGGCTACCGGCCCGTGACGATGCATTCGGCGCACTACATCGCCCATCCAGGTCTGCGCAATGCAGTGGCCGACTACCTCCAGCGCGAGCGGCGCGAAGTCGAGCGGATGAGCGAATATCTGGAAGAGCACACCCCGTTCCGCAAGGACATGGCGGAGTAGAGCAGCGAGACCCAGTCGCTCAGCCACGCGGGCCGCATGGCCGATGTCGGCCGATCGTCTTGCCCGCCCGGAATAGCTTCGCTACACGAGACAGCGAGCCAAGAACCGGAGCGCGCGCCATGGCCGAAGCAACCTATGACAGCAGCAACATCTTCGCAAAAATCCTGCGCGGAGAAATCCCTTCGCACCGCATCTACGAGGATGACGCGGTCATCGTCTTCATGGATGTGATGCCGCAAGGACAGGGTCACACGCTGGTGGTGCCGAAAGCGCCGTCGCGCAACCTGCTTGACGCGGATCCGGCGGCGCTTGGCCCGCTCTTCGCTCACGTCCAGAAAGTTGCGCGGGCCGTAAAGAAGGCCTTCGATGCCGATGGCGTCACGGTTATGCAGTTCAACGAACCAGCTTCGGGGCAGACCGTTTTCCACCTCCATGTCCATGTCATTCCGCGCTTCGACGGCATTCCCTTGAAGCCGCACAGCGGACAGATGGAAAAGCCTGAAGTCCTGGCCGAAAACGCCGGCAAGATACGGATGGCGCTGGCAAGCTGAACCGGCGCAACCGCTCTGGCGGACGCCGGGCGGTTAACCGGAAAATGTCATAAAAAAAGCCCCGTTGCCGGGGCTTTTTTGACTTGCGGATTCGTCAGTTCTTACGCGGCAGTTGCGGCACAAGGCTGCGCTTGCCACCGTCCTTGCCTTTCGGCTCCGGCTTCTGCGCCACCGCCTTTTTCGCGGCGGGCTTCTTCGCCACGGCCTTCTTGGCCTTCGGCACGTCGTCCGGCTCTTCCTTCTTCGGCTTCACCGGCGCCTCATCGGCGAGCGATTCGAGCTTCAGGCCGGTCTCGCCGGTTTCCTTCTTCTCGACGGTGACACGCACCGTGCCGCCCTTCTTGAGCTTGCCGAACAGCACCTCGTCGGCCAGCGGCTTCTTGATGTGCTCCTGGATGACACGGCCAAGCGGCCGGGCGCCCATGCGCTCGTCATAGCCCTTGTCGGCCAGCCATGCGATTGCATCCTGCGACAGGTCGAAGGTCACGCCACGCTCGGAAAGCTGTGCTTCCAGCTGCATGACGAACTTCTGCACCACCTGATGGATGACCGGCACCGGCAGCGAGCCGAACGGAATGATCGCATCGAGACGGTTGCGGAACTCCGGCGTGAACAGCCGGTTGATCGCCTCGACATCGTCGCCTTCGCGCTTGGTCGAACCGAAACCGATGGCCGCGCGCTGCGCGTCGGACGCGCCCGCATTGGTGGTCATGATCAGGATGACATTGCGGAAGTCGATCTGCTTGCCGTTGTGGTCGGTCAGCTTGCCGTGATCCATGACCTGCAACAGGATGTTGAACAGATCCGGATGCGCCTTCTCGACTTCGTCCAGCAACAGCACGCAATGCGGATGCTGGTCGACGCCGTCGGTCAGAAGGCCGCCCTGGTCGAAGCCGACATAGCCGGGAGGCGCGCCGATCAGCCGTGAAACGGTGTGGCGTTCCATATATTCCGACATGTCGAAGCGGATCAGCTCCACGCCGAGCGAGGCGGCGAGCTGCTTGGCCACTTCCGTCTTGCCGACACCGGTCGGGCCCGAGAACAGGTACGAGCCGATCGGCTTTTCCGGTTCGCGCAGGCCGGCCCGCGCCAGCTTGATGGCCGAGGTCAGCGCGGTGATCGCGGTGTCCTGGCCGTAAACGACGCGCTTCAACTCGATGTCGAGGCCTTGCAGCACCTTCTCGTCGTCGGCGGAAACTGTCTTCGGCGGGATGCGCGCCATCGTGGCGATCGTCGCTTCGATCTCCTTGATGCCGATGGTCTTCTTGCGCTTGGCTTCCGGCACGAGCATCTGCGAGGCGCCGGTCTCGTCGATCACGTCGATCGCCTTGTCCGGCAGCTTGCGGTCGTTGATGTAACGCGCCGAGAGTTCGACCGAAGCCTTGATCGCCTCGCTCGTGTAGCGGACCTTGTGGAACTCCTCGAAATAGGGCTTGAGGCCCTTCATGATCTCGATGGCGTCCTCGACGGTCGGCTCGTTGACGTCGATCTTCTGGAAGCGCCGCACCAGCGCGCGGTCCTTCTCGAAGAACTGACGGAACTCCTTGTAGGTGGTCGAGCCGATGCAGCGGATCGCGCCGGACGACAGCGCCGGCTTCAACAGGTTCGACGCATCCATGGCGCCGCCAGAGGTGGCCCCTGCCCCGATCACGGTGTGGATCTCATCAATGAACAGCACGGCGCCGGGATAATCCTCGAGCTCCTTGACGACCTGCTTCAGCCGCTCCTCGAAATCGCCGCGATAGCGGGTGCCGGCCAGTAGCGTGCCCATGTCGAGCGCGAAGATGGTGGCATTGTGCAGCACTTCGGGAACGTCGCCCTCGACGATACGCTTGGCGAGGCCTTCGGCGATTGCCGTCTTGCCGACGCCGGGATCACCGACATAGAGCGGGTTGTTCTTGGAGCGGCGGCACAGCACCTGGATGGTCCGGTTGATCTCGCTCTCGCGACCGATCAATGGATCGATCTTGCCGGCCTTGGCCTTGTTGTTCAGGTTGACGCAATAGGCAGTCAGCGCGTCCTGCTGCTGCTTCTTCTTGCCGCCTTCCTCTTGCGGCTCGGCCCCGCTCTGGCCGCCTTGCTCGTCGTCGGCGCCGCGCGGCGTCCGCGTCTCGGAAGCGCCGGGGCGCTTGGCGATGCCATGCGAGATATAGTTGACCGCGTCGTAGCGGGTCATCTGCTGTTCCTGCAGGAAGTAAGCGGCGTGGCTCTCGCGCTCAGCGAAGATGGCGACGAGCACGTTGGCGCCGGACACCTCCTCGCGACCTGACGACTGCACATGGATCACCGCGCGCTGGATGACGCGCTGGAAACCGGCAGTCGGCTTGGAATCTTCATCGTAGCCGGTGACGAGGTTGTCGAGCTCGGTGTCGATATAGGTGAGGACCGTATGCTTCAACTCGTCGAGATCGACGTTGCAGGCACGCATGACGGCCGCCGCCTCGGTGTCGTCGATCAGGGCGAGCAGCAAATGTTCAAGGGTTGCATATTCATGGTGCCGCTCATTGGCGAGCGTCAGCGCTTGGTGAAGCGCCTTTTCCAGGCCTTGGGAGAAAGCCGGCATGTTACCTCACTTCTTCTCCATCACGCATTGCAGCGGATGCTGATTCTGTCGGGCGAAATCCATGACCTGAGCCACTTTGGTCTCGGCCACCTCGAATGTATAGACCCCGCACTCGCCCACCCCATGATTGTGAACATGAAGCATTATGCGTGTGGCGGCTTCGCGGTCCTTCTGGAAAAAGCGCTCCAGCACGTGGACCACGAATTCCATGGGTGTGTAGTCGTCGTTAAGAATGAGGACCCGATACAGACTGGGCTTCTTGGTCTTGGTTTTTGTGCGCGTGATGACGGCCGTGCCGCGACCGGCCTCATTGCCGTTGCTGCCGTTCTGCATTCGCACCACGTAGCTCGTGGCAGTCAAACCTGTAGTCACGTAGTCCTGCCTCTTTCGAATCCTCATGCATGCTCGACATGTAGGTGTTCGATGGACGATTTTAAGCCCTTCTGTTTAGCTGACAATATGGCTAGGTGGCCAAACTTGACCGATTTTTCAAATCGTGAAGACCGCAGGCCCCCGATTTCGAGCTGGCATGAAAAAACCCGGCCGCGCGTTCGCGACCGGGTCTGTCTTTGCAAGCCCAGGGGCCGGCTCGGAATGTTCGTCGAATTTACTTCGCCTTGGCGACGATCGATTCGAACGGCTTGTAGGCTTCCTTGGCGAGTTCGGCATAGAGATCGCCAAGCTTGGTGGCTTCGGTGACGAAGCTCTCATAGGACTGCTTGGCATAGTCGGACTGGATATCGATCGCCTTGTCCAGCGACTTGGCGGAAAAGAGCTTCTCAACAGCGGCGCTACCGGCTTCGAAGCTTTTCTTGGTGTACTCGCCCGCCTCGGCGGCGATAGCCTGCGCACCCTTGGACAGCGAGGCGAAGCTCTTCAATCCGGTGTCCGCAAATTCCTTGCCGTATTTGCTGAAATCTTCATAGGTCTGGGTCATTTCACGCATTCCCTTGAACGGTTGCCTTGGACGATAGACGCGGCTTGTCCGGGCCGCGTTGTGCAATGCGTGTAAATATATTGTGCAGTGCACAAAGTCAAGATTCCCGCGGCAATGCGGATCGTGAGCTGCCGGCAATCGCTAAGATTCGAATAAAGCGAAGCTCAATCCCACAGAAAATGGTGAACGCGGCGGTTACCATAAACGGATTGGTAACGCTGCCCGCGTTAGCGTGGCCGGAGGTGAGGCAGGACCCTTTGCCGCCTCCAAGGCAACGGAAATTCAAAGGAACTATCAGTGCGTAAGGCGTTGTCGGGCTTCGTTTCCAAATCCGCGTCCCCCTTCAAAACGATCATGATCCTCGCCATGGCGATGAGCTTCGTCGTCGCGGACGCGGCTTCATCCATGGCGGCCAAGTCGGCGGCCATCGTCATCGATGCCAAGACCGGCAAGGTGCTTTATTCGTCGGATGCCGATGGCCGGCGCTATCCGGCTTCGCTTACCAAGATGATGACGCTCTATCTGACGTTCGAGGCGTTGGCGAAGGGCAGGATCAGCAAGAATTCCCCGGTCGTGTTCTCGGCCAATGCCGCTGCCGAACCGCCGACGAAGCTCGGCGTCAAGCGGGGCGGCTCGGTCACGGTCGAGACCGCGATCCTGTCGATGGTGACCAAATCGGCAAACGATTCCGCAACGGCGCTTGGCGAGATGCTTGGCGGCAATGAAGCCAATTTCGCCCGCATGATGACCGCCAAGGCGCGGGCGCTGGGCATGAGGGGAACCGTTTTCCGCAACGCCAACGGCTTGCCTGATCCCGGCCAGTTCACGACCGCGCGCGACATGGCGATGCTCGGCATCGCCCTGAGAGAGCATTTCCCGCAATATTACGGCTATTTCTCGCAGCGCTCCTTTCTTTACGGGCGGCAGCGCATCAACGGCCACAATCGTCTGCTCGGACGCATCAAGGGCGTCGACGGCATCAAGACCGGTTACACCCGCGCCTCCGGTTACAATCTGGTCTCCTCGGTCTCGGATGGCGATCGGCGCATCGTAGCGGTGGTCATGGGCGGCAGGTCCGGCGGCAGCCGCGACAGCCAGATGGCCGGGTTGATCAATGCCTACATGCCGCAGGCGTCGTCGCGCGGCGGCGGCGTGCTGATTGCCAAGGCCGGCGGCGGCAATCCGATTTCAGCCTTGGCCAAGGTGCTTCTACCGAAGCATGACGCGCCGACACCGGACAGTAAGCCGGACGACGATGCCGTTGCCTCTCTTGTCGAGGAAAATGCGCCCGTCGTTGAAGAGACCGCTCCGGTCGTTCAGGCCAAGAGGGTCAAGACGACGGCTGTGTCGACGGTGGACGACGTGGCGACAGCCCGGGTCGCCGCAGCCTATGCCGAACCGGCGGCAGAGGTCGATCCGGTCAGCACGGCGTCGGTGCCATCCGGCTGGGCAATACAGGTCGCCTCTTCGCCAAAACAGGCCGAAGCGAAGGCTTTCCTCGACAAGGCGACGAAGCAGGCGCCCTCCGTTCTGACCGATGCCTCCGGTTTCACCGTCGCCTTCGACAAGGACGGTGTCACCTACTACCGCGCCCGGTTCGGTGGTTTCGGTTCGAAGACGGCTGCCTGGAAAGCCTGCAACGCTTTGAAAAAGAAGAAGATCGAGTGCTACGCCGTCCAGCAGTAAGCGGCGCGCGAAACGATATCTTTCCCGAAGTTCTGCGTCGAAGGAGACTAGTTGTGATTGGAGAGCAAGACGTCCTTGGCTTCATTGATCCGCGCCGCCAGGAAAGACGTGCCACCGATATCGGGGTGCAGGCGCTGCATCAGGCGGCGGTGCGCCTTGCGGACATCCGCCGCGGCAGCCCCCGCTTCAAGACCAAGGATCTTGTAGGCCTCCTCCTTAGTCATGGCGCCAGAACCTGGCGCAACACCCAGCCCTTCGCCACCATTCGCATCAGCGTCTTTGCGCCAGATGGGAAATCTGCCGTCAAGATACGTCTCTAGCAATTGGCGGCTCTCCGGATCGCCGGAGAGTTCGCGATAGAGTTGCTGCAATTCGGCAAGCCCCATCGAGCCAAGCATCTTGCCTTCATGGCGCCCAGCCAGCACAAGGCCCTCGAGGCCGCCGGTATCGTGATCGAGTTCCATCTCAAGCGCCGCCGTACGAACTGTGGAACGCTTGCCTGGTGTCAGTTTTGCCGCCGGCCGATTCATGCGCATGGAGCCGTACCAGGCGAGCGCAGCCGACAGGATCAAGCCGCCGATGCCCTCGCGCCCGACCAGCAGCACGGCGACGCCGACCAGCCCGAGCAGCACAGGTCCAAGCGTCCTCATGCCGCCTGCAAGCTTCGCCGGATCGGCGCGCAGGAAGACAGTGACCGTGCCGAGAAACACCAGAAGCAATGCTACGAAAGCGATAATCGCGCCCATCAGTTTCCGCCGCCCCGCATATGCTCGATCATCAGCCGATCCTCCGGCCTGCCCCGGGCCTCCAGTGCTTTCAGCCCGCCGGTCGCAAACACGGCGACAGACGAAAGCAGGCCGGCCAACGTCGCGGCAGCCCGCCGATCGAACCGGAACCAGGCCCCTTTCGACAGCCGCGCAATTTCCTTGAACGCCTTTTCCGCAGCGGCATCATGGCCCTCCTGAAAGACGAAGACAGGAACGCCGTGCAGACCGAGGCTGCCGGCCTTTTCGGCCAGATCATCTATGTTTTCTTCCATCGCGTCGCCGATATAGACCAGCGCGTTGACCTTGGCCGCCGCCGTCTGTTTCAGCGCATGGGCGAGCACCTTGCCGATCTGGGTATGGCCGCTGCGGCAGTCGATGCGCGTCATCAGCTGTTTCAGAGCTTCGGTATCGGTGACGAATGCGGACGAGCGGCACTCGCCAAGGCCGCGAAAATAGACAAGTTGAACCTTGAGCGCCCCGGCCTTGCCGACGGCGTCGAACATCTCGGCCTGCAGCGCACAGGCGAGATCCCAGGTCGGCTGGCGGCTCATCGTCGCGTCGAGGGACAGGATCAGCCTACCTGAACCGGTGGCGGATGCAGCGAGCGTCCTTGCCTGACGGAGAAACGCGTCGATCTCGCCGGTGCTCGATTGAGACTCGACCGGCGCAGGATTGGCCTTTGCAGACACGGGCTGCTTCTTGTCGCTCATGACATTCAAGATGTGGCGTTGTTCCCCGGCTTGCAAGCCCAGATGAGGCGACCTGGAGGACCGGTGATGATGGCACCTGCGGACAACGCTTCGGCTGGTGGTCTTGGCGTTGCGTTTCTTGGCGTCAGAGCAGGCCGAGATCGGCAAGCTCACGCCTGAGCTTCGGCGGCATCTCGATCAGCCCGGCTTTGCCCTTGCCGAGATCGGCCGGCGCGTCCGCCGGCTTCAGGTAGCGCCACCCCTGGAATGCACGGCGCGGTTGCCAGTCAGTGCGCACGACCTCGGGATCGAGGATCAGATGGCAACGGCCGATGCCCTCGTCATCGGTGAAGGGCCGGATTTCGGTGATCAGCTGGCGGCATTGGACATTGCCCTTGATCACCCAGTAGAGCGAGCCGCCGCCGGTAATCTCGGCGCCACGCGTCGGCACCATGCGGGTGGTGTGGTAGTGCTCGGCCGGTTCGCCGGCGCGGCGCGGCTCGTCGAGACGGAAGGCAATCCACTCTTCCAGATCCTCGACGCTGTCACAGCCGACGCAAAGCTTTATGAGATTGAGAGACATCGTTTAAGGTTTAGTCCAGCACGCGAACGCGTCAACGGCCTGATCGACTTCTCCACAGTGGTGGTCCAGGCCGCCAGATTGGCGCTCAGCACTCCACGACATTGACTGCCAATCCGCCAAGGCTGGTTTCCTTGTACTTTTCGTTCATGTCGAGGCCGGTCTGGCGCATCGTCTCGATCGCGGCATCGAGCGGCACGAAATGAACGCCGTCGCCCTTGATGGCCAGCGAAGCGGCGGTCACCGCCTTGACGGCACCAAGCGCGTTGCGCTCGATACACGGCACCTGCACCAGCCCGCCGACCGGATCGCAGGTCATGCCGAGATGATGTTCCAGCGCGATCTCGGCAGCATTCTCGACCTGCTCGGGCGTGCCGCCCATGACGGCGCACAATCCCGCCGCAGCCATTGCCGAAGCCGAACCGACCTCGCCTTGGCAGCCGACTTCCGCCCCCGAGATCGAAGCATTGGTTTTGATGATGCCGCCGACGGCCGCCGCCGTCAGCAGGAAATCGCGGATGCTGGGCTGGTCGGCTTCGGGATGGAAATGCAACCAGTAGCGCAGCACTGCGGGCAGAGTGCCGGCCGCCCCATTGGTTGGCGCGGTGACGACACGGCCGCCGGCAGCGTTCTCCTCATTGACCGCCATCGCATAGATCGACAGCCAGTCGTTGGCGAGCAGCGGGTTGGGCCGGTTCTGCTGCCATTGCTCCTGCAGCTTGTCGTGCAGCATCCGGGCACGGCGGCGCACCTTGAGTCCGCCCGGCATGATGCCGTCTTGCGACAGGCCGCGCTCGATGCAGCCCTTCATGGCGCTCCAGATGCCGTCGAGGCCGGCGTCGAGCTCCCCGCGCGACATCTGCGTCTCCTCGTTGACGCGCTTCATCTCGGCAATGGAAAGCCCGCTTTTCGCTGCCATGGACAGCATTTCGACGGCGTTCTTGAACGGATATGGAACCTTCTTGCCTTCGGTTGTCGCCGAGCCCCTCGCCTTCATCCGCTGCAATTCTTCCTCAGAAACGACAAAGCCGCCGCCGATCGAATAGTAGACGCGCCTCAGCAGCAACCGGTCGCCGGCATCATAGGCAGAGAAGGCCATGCCGTTGGCGTGACCCGGCAGTGGCGTCTTGCGATCCAGCACAAGATCCGTTGCCGGGTCGAAACGGTAGGACGAATGGCCGGGCGGCGAAATCCGCTTCTCGGCGGCGATGCGAGCGACGATGCCGTCTGCTAGGTCGGGATCCACCGTCTGCGGCGTCTGGCCGGCGAGGCCGAGCACCACGGCACGATCGGAGCCATGGCCGATGCCGGTATAGGCGAGCGAGCCATGCAGGCTGGCCGCGATCCGGTCGACCTTGGCGCCGGCCGGGCGCGGCCAGTCGTCTCCCGCAATCTCGTCGAGAAACCGCCGCGCGGCCGTCATCGGCCCCATCGTGTGCGAACTCGATGGGCCGATGCCGATCTTGAACAAGTCGAAAACCGAAAGGAACACGTGGGCGTTTTCTCCTGGGACCCTGTTGAGGTCTACATATAGGAATTCCCATGATGTTTTCCGCTGTTTTAAAGACCGCCGCGCTGCGCCTGCCGACCTCGTTTGCTCCGGCAGCGACATTCCAGCTTCGACCATCGAAGCGCCCCCTCCGCCTGTGGTAAAAGCAACGCATGAGCGATTCCTTTCATCTATCGACGGCCGACCTTGCGGCGCTGGGGTTCTTCCTTACCGCGTGGGTGCTGCATACGCTCGCCGCCGACGGAATGCTGGTCAGCCGCATGTCGCTGACGAGGGCTATGAACGCGCAGCGCGAGGCCTGGATGCGGACCATGGCCGAACGCGAGATCCGCATCGTCGACACCGCTATCATGAGCGGGCTGCAACAGGGGACCGCCTTCTTTGCCTCCAGTTCGCTGATTGCGATCGGCGGCTGTTTTGCCCTGCTCGGCGCCTCCGATCAGGTTCTGACCGTGCTGAGCGACCTGCCGTTTGGCGCCACGTCCTCACGCGCGGCCTTCCAGACGAAGGTGTTCGGGCTGGTGCTGATCCTGGCCTTTTCCTTCTTCAAGTTCGGCTGGGCTTACCGGCTGTTCAACTATTGCTCGATCCTGATCGGCGCCGTGCCGATTCCACATGGCGAGGCGTCGCGCAATCCGGTCACCGAAACGGCGGTGTGGCGTGCCGCGCGCATGAACATGCTGGCCGGAAAGCATTTCAATTCGGGCCTGCGCGGCGTGTTCTTCTCGATCGGCTATCTTGGTTGGTTCGTCGATCCCACCGTCTTCGTGCTATCGACGCTGCTGCTTCTGGCGGTACTGGTGCGCCGCCAGTTTTTCTCGGCGGCGCGGCAGGCGGTGCTCGGTCAGCCGCCCGGTCCGGGGAAAGGCCGATCGATGCGGCCCGACAGCCAATAAGCGGTGAGCCCTATCCATTCGCGGATCGCAACAGTGGTGACCTCCAGCCAGTCGCCGGGATAAGGCAAGGTGCCGATGCTTTCCTTGCCGGAAGTGCGATAGTCGACCGGCCACGGAACGGTCGAAAAACCGGCTTTGTCGAACAGCGCCTTGGCGCGTGGCATGTGGAAGGCCGAGGTCACCAGCAACCAGGTCTCGCCCGGTTTCGGCGTCACCAGTTCCCTGGTAAAGACAGCGTTCTCGTAGGTGTTGCGGGATTTGTTCTCGAGGATCAGCCGATCGGCCGCCACGCCGAAAGCGGCAAAAAAACGCGGCGCGGTATCTGCATCGCCTTCGCCGCCGCGGAACGTTTCGATGCTGCCACCGGAGATAACGACTTTCGCTGTCGGGAACCGCCGCGCCAGCACGGCCGCCTCGACCATCCGGTCGCCGCTGGAGTTCATTTCATAGCCGCCACGCACCAGATTGACGGCGCCATCCAGACTGCCGCCAAGCACTATGATACCGTCAACCTTTTCCGGCAGCGGCGGCCTGGGGAAGCGTTCCTCCAGCCGATTGAGCATCATGGGGCCGAGCGGGCTCCATATCGAAACCGCCAGAATGAGGAAGGCAAGAGCGCTGCCGGCGGTCGCCAACCGTCGCCGCCCGAACATCGCCGCGATCAGCCCCGCCAGCAGCAGGAAGATCGCGAGATTCAACGGCTCGACGAAGAACCCGAGAACCTTGGAGACATAGAAGAACATCCCTCACCCCCTCAAGATGAGAAACGATCCTACCACCATTTTTCCGGCTGAAATGTGCCCGCCGCCTGTTCGATGACATGGGCGGTCTGGAACAGCGTTTCCTCGTCGAAGGGCCGGCCGATCAGCTGCAGGCCGAGCGGCAGCCCCTTGGCGTCGAGCCCGGCTGGAACCGCTATGCCGGGCAAGCCGGCCATGTTCACCGTCACCGTAAAAATGTCGTTGAGATACATCTTGACCGGGTCGGCGGCCATGTCCTCGTCGGCGATGCCGAAGGCAGCGGAAGGCGTTGCCGGCGTCAGGATGACGTCGACGCCTGCTGCGAACACATTTTCGAAATCGCGCTTGATCAGGTTGCGAACTTTCTGCGCCTGCAGATAGTAGGCATCGTAATAGCCGGCGGAAAGCACATAGGTGCCGATCATGATGCGGCGCTTGACCTCACGCCCGAAGCCGGCGGCGCGGGTCTTTTCATACATGTCGACAATGTCCTTGCCGGGCACGCGCAACCCATAGCGGACGCCGTCGTAACGAGCGAGGTTGGACGAGGCTTCGGCCGGCGCCACGATGTAATAGGCCGGCAGCGCATATTTGGTGTGCGGCAGCGAGATATCGACGATCTCGGCACCAGCATCCCGCAGCCAGGCAATGCCTTTCTGCCACAGCGCCTCAATCTCCGCGGGCATGTCGTCGACACGATATTCCTTGGGAATGCCGACCTTCATGCCCCTGATCGGGCGGCCGATCGCCGCCTCGTAGTCCGGCACCGGCAGGTCAACGGACGTCGTGTCCTTCGGGTCGACCGAAGCCATCGACTTCAACAGGATCGCGGCATCGCGCACGTCGCGCGCGATCGGCCCGGCCTGGTCGAGCGACGAGGCGAAGGCTACGATCCCCCAGCGCGAGCAGCGGCCATAGGTCGGCTTGATGCCGACTGTGCCAGTGAAGGCGGCGGGCTGGCGGATCGAGCCGCCGGTATCGGTGGCGGTGGCGCCGGCGCACAGGAAGGCCGAGACCGCTGATGCGGAGCCACCGGACGAACCGCCCGGCACCAGTTGGGCATTGTCCAACGTGCGCGCGGTCCTGGTGCCGCCCGCCGAAACGAAGCCGCCCTCGCCCTGATGCGTCGTCGGCATCACCACCGTGTCGAGGCGCGAACGCCGCCACGGGTTGATGACCGGCCCGTAATACGAGGTCTCGTTGGACGAGCCCATGGCGAACTCGTCCATGTTGAGCTTGCCGAGCATGACGGCGCCATCCGCCCAAAGATTGGCGGTGATAGTCGATTCATAGCGCGGCTTGAAGCCATCCAGCACATGGCTGCAGGCCTGGGTGTGGACACCTTCGGTGCCGAACAAATCCTTGATGCCGAGCGGGATACCCTCGAGCGACTCGCCCTCGCCCTTGGCCAGTTTCGCGTCGGAGGCCTTGGCCATGTCGCGCGCCTTGTCGTCGGTGACCACGACGTAGGCATTGAGCGCCGGATTGGCTCGCTCGACCGCCGATAGATAAGCCTCGGTGATTTCGGTGGCGGTGATCTCCCTGGAGCGCAATTTGGCGCGGGCCTGCGAAATCGTCAGCTGGGTAAGGTCGCTCATCAGGCAAGGCTCTTTTCGTAAAACACCGACCACTCGGAATCGGGATAATCCAGTACCGGGCCGCAACGCGAAAAACCGGCGCGTTCGTAGACGGTCCAGGCGGCGGGATGACGGTCGCCCGTCTCCAGCACCAGACGCTTAAGCCCTTCTTGGCGCGCCAGCGCCTCGATACGCTCGACAATCTTCGCGCCGATCTTGTGGCCGCGATGCGAAGGTCGCGTATACATGCGCTTGACCTCGCCTACGACAGCATCGTGGCGCTTCAGTGCGCCGCAACCGATGGCAAGGCCGTTGTCGCGGGCGATGAAGACGGTCGTGTCGCGGTCCGCCATCTGCTCGACCGTCAAATGGTAGCAATGCTCCGGCGGCGTCAGCTCCAGCAATGTGGCGTTGAGCTCCTCGACCAGCCCACGCACATCGTCCTGCAGCGGCGTCTCCGTGGCGATCTCGATTGCCATCGGCCAGCTACTCCACGACCTTAGGCACAAGGAAGAAATTCTCTTCGGTCGCCGGTGCATTGGCGACGATGTCGGCTGCCTTGCCGCCGTCGGTGACGACGTCCTGGCGCTTTTTCATTGCCATCGGCGTGACCGAGGTCATCGGCTCGACGCCGGAAACATCGACCTCGTTCAACTGCTCGACAAAGCCCAAAATGGCGTTCAATTCGCCGGTCATGCGCTCTGCATCCTCCTCGCTCACCGCAATACGGGCAAGATGCGCGACGCGCTTCACGGTTTTTATATCAACGGACATGTTTGTGCCTCGGGGAAAACCAGCGCTATAGCGGCGCGGCGCGTGCCGCGCAACATGCATCGTGCCTTCAACTGCCCTATGGCATCGCCACGCCGTCGCAGAGGAAATAACTGCCGCCGTTGCCGCTCTGCTCGCCTTCGTCGGCGGCAGGCCGAACCGATACCAAGTCGATCTGCTTCGGGCTCATCTGTGTCAGTGAGAGAACATCGGGAAAGACGTAGCCCGGCTCCTGGCATATAGCGGTCACCGCCCAGCTTGGTGAGCGTGTCGCTTTGGTGATCTGCAGGAATTCACAATTATATTCGATGCTTTCCAGGCCATTTGCCGACAGCACGATATTGCCGCCCTCGATCACCGTCTGCAGCGTATCCTTTTTGGCCTGCGCGCAGAGGTCCTCCGATTGCAGATAGACGCCCTCGATGAAATTTTCCGCGGCCAGCGTCGGCGACGCGGCAACCAGCATGGAAATGCAAAGAGAATTTCTCAAGCGCATCGTATCGTTCCGGACCGGCTTTCTTTACACCGTAATCGTCTCGCCGATCTTCGGCAACGCAACTTTCACACCCGATCCATCCAGCCCGGCCACGAATTTGTCGGCGGTCTGATCGATCATCGGAAATGTGCCGAAGTGAGCGGGAACGACCGTCTCGAACTTGAAGAAACGCTGGCAGGCAAGGGCTGCTACCGCGCCACCCATGGTGAAGCGGTCGCCGATCGGCACGATGCCGATCTTCGGTTCGTGCAACTCGTTGATCAGCGCCATGTCGGAAAAAATGTCGGTGTCGCCCATATGATAAAGCGTCTTGTCCTCGGGAAAGTGCAGGACGAGCCCACCAGGATTGCCGAGATAGGTATTCTGGCCACCCTCGCCCGGAAAGGACGATGAATGCAGAGCCTGAACGAAGGTGGTGGTGAAGCCGCCGCAATCGACGGTGCCGCCGATATTGCCGGGATTGATCTGCTTGTCACCGACGCCCTTGCCGACCAGGTACATGCAAATCTCGAAATTGGCGACCAGCATCGCGCCGCTCTTCTTGAGCACTTCGATGGCGCCGCTGATGTGGTCGCTGTGGCCATGGGTGAGCAACACGTGCGTGATCCCTTCGGCCGGCCCTTCCCAGCCGCCCGTCCATGACGGATTGCCGACCAGATAGGGGTCGATGAGGATTTTCGCGCCTTCGATTTCGATTCGGAATGCCGAATGTCCGTACCAGGTCAGTTTCATCAATGCTTTCCTCGATTTTTGCTTCGGTAGAGGATAGAACGCCGACGGCGAAATTAAAGTGCCGCGCACGCTTTGCGCGTATAGGACGTGCGGCGTCGCGGTCAAAGGAAAAGCCGTTGGGCATCATCACCATCGAGGAGTTGCCGGCCCGGCTTGGCGGCGGCAAGACCCTGGCCGGTCTCGACCTCGGCGACAAGACAATCGGCGTGGCGGTTTCCGACCGCGGCTTGTCGTTCGCCCACCCGCGCCCTGTCATCATGCGCAGGAAATTCTCGCTCGATGCCGCAGTGCTGCTCGCTCTGCTACAGAAGGAAAATGCCGGCGCCGTGGTGATCGGCCTCCCCATCAACATGGACGGCTCCGAAGGCCCGCGCGCCCAAAAATCCCGCGCTTTCGTGCGCAACATGGCTGGATTGACCGATCTGCCCTTCCTCTTTTGGGACGAACGGCTGTCGACGGTGGCGGCCGAGCGGACGCTGATCGAGATGGATTTTTCCCGCAAGAAACGCGCCGGCAAGATCGATTCTGCGGCGGCCGCTTTTATCCTCCAAGGTGTTCTCGACCGGCTTCAGGCGCTCGGCGTCGATGCCTGGTCGAAATAGCGGTTGCGCATCGCCGTGATCCAGCCACCAATCGCCTTGCGGCGGCGAAATGCCCAGAACGCCACCAGCAGCAGCCCATCGAACACGCAAGCTTTCGCCACCATGCCCGGAATAAGCGCCGGATCAACGCCGAGCATCTGTCCATAGAGCTGGAAGACGAGATCGTGTAATTGGCGGCTCAGGATGACATAGCCGAAATTGATGTCGTTGAGCGACAGAAAGAACCAGCCCCAAAACAAGAGGAGCGGAGCCGCCCACAGCGCGAACAAGGTGCGCATCAGCGGTCATCCCTCGAATCCAGCCGGCCGGAAATGCGGGCAAGCGAGGAATTATGCGCCGCTGCCTTGGCCATGACATGCGCGGCCGCTCGGATTTCGCCGGTCCCTGGAACTGCCGCGGCAACGGTCGACCGCCGCTCCGCGAGCATCGCGACATAGGACGCCAGAAGTGCCGCCAATTGCACCGCGACAATCATGAACAGCCCATTGATGCCTTGCGCGGCGCCGCCGATGACGATCAGCGACAGCACGCCCAAGGCGGAAATGAAGGCGATTCGCATGACGCTATCGGCGGGATCCGGGTTGGTCGTGTCGCTGGTCAGTGCTTCAACAAAGGCCCAGCAGAACAGCACCGCGACGACAAGCAGTGCCACGGCGAGCGGCGCCACAACGACGGCGTTTTCGAGATCGGCAAATCGAGTGTTCTGGACGGGAACGCCCAGTACGCCAAGGGCCGTCGCCACGCCTCGATTCCCGTCGATGCAAATGAACGCCAGCAGGGCGAAAACGGCCGCCCAATGCAATGCCAGAAAAGAGCTCAGAATATGCCGCATGACGCTCCTGCTTCGCAGGGCAAAGCCGCTCAAGCTGAACAATCCTTGCCTTAACCATAACACTGGGCTTTGCCACCGGCCGCCGCAATGGAAACCATTCGTTAAGGTTAACGGCCATCCACAGGGTCGCGAGAGCGGCAGCGAATTGGGCGACGGCCCTTAGTTGATCGGCGGGTAGAGCGTATCGATGATCATGCGCGCATCATGGCGGGAATCGATCATGCCATAGGTATTGCGCCACTGGCCGGCGAGGCGCGTTTCGACGAAGGCGTCGGCGATCCGCCCTGCCCCCAGCCTGCGAAGCTCTGCTGCCGCCGCCGACAATGCCAATTGCTCGGTCAAGAGCCGCGCCGAGCCCTCGTCGGTTGCAGCGACCTGCATTGCCGCCTTGAGCACGCCGACGGTGCCGCGTCCGCCGGCGCCGAGATCGCGGTCGATGCCGGCCAGCACGTCATCGAACAGGCCGGGTGCACGCCCCAGCACACGTAGCACGTCGAGCGCCATGACGTTGCCGGATCCCTCCCAGATCGCGTTGACCGGAGCTTCGCGATAGTAGCGGGCGAGCGGCCCCTCCTCGACATAGCCATTGCCGCCGAGGCACTCCATCGCTTCATAGAGCAGCGGCGGCGCAATCTTGCAGACCCAGTATTTGACGACCGGCGTCATGGCGCGGGCGAAGGCCGCCTCGCCGCGGTCGCCGGCCGCCTCGTCGAAGGAGCGCGCCAGCCGGAACGACAGCGCGGTAGCGGCGGCAACGTCGAGCGCCATATCGGCCAGCACACGCTGCATCAGCGGCTGCTCGATCAGATTGGTTCCAAACACCTTGCGGTGCCGCGTGTGGTGGACGGCCTCGGCCAGTCCGGCCCGCATGATCGCCGACGAGGCGACGGCACAGTCGAGCCGCGTCAGGGTCACCATGTCCATGATCGTCTTCACGCCCGCGCCGGGCTCGCCGACCATCTCGCCGATGGCATTGACGAATTCCACCTCCGACGAGGCATTGGATCGGTTGCCGAGCTTGTCCTTCAGCCGTTGAAAACGGAAGCCGTTGCCGGATCCGTCGCCGAGCAGGCGGGGAACGAGAAAGCACGACAGTCCCTCTGGCACCTGTCCGAGCACCAGGAAGGCATCCGACATCGGCGCCGACATGAACCATTTGTGGCCGGTCAGGCGATAAAACCCGCTGCCGGCGCGCTCGGCCCTGGTGACGTTGGCACGGACATCGGTGCCGCCTTGCTTCTCGGTCATGCCCATGCCGAGCGTCAGCCCGGCTTTTTCGACCGGAGGCTTTTGGCTTTGATCGTATTTGCGCGTCGTCACCCGAGGCGCCCATTCGCGAAACAGCTTCGGGCTGGCCATCAGCGCTGCCAGCGAAGCGCTGGTCATGGTGATCGGGCAGAGATGTCCGGTCTCGAGCTCAGCCGTGAGGTAAAAGCGTGCAGCGCGCACCTGGTGGCGGCGGCCGATCTCGGCGTCGCCATTCTCCCAGACCGACGAATGCAGCCCGTTGGCAACAGAGCGGCGCATGAGCGCGTGATAGGCGGGATGGAACTCGACCTGGTCGATGCGCCGGCCCTGGCGGTCATGGGTCCTGAGCTTCGGCATCTCGACATTGGCAAGACGGGCCAGTTCCTGCGCCTCATGGGTCAGAACGAAACGGCCAAGCCCGTCGAGGTCCTTGCGCACCGGATCGGAAAAGCGCTCGGCAAGCTGGATAAGCAACGGATCGCCCCGCCAGGCGTTGCCGCCGGCCAGCGGCGGCGGCTGGTTGGTCACGTCGTCAGTCACGCTTCGTCCTTATCACCTGAAGGCTGCGAATCCAAAGCCAAGGCGGTTTATAGCCTATGGCCAGCGGCGCGCGACGAAAATACCGGGGAGAACCAATCCAATCCCAAGCCGGTGCTTGCAGCCGCGGAGCCTCCCCCCTATAGCAGCGACTTGAGATGACCGACGCATCGTCCCTGCCGCTTTATCCCCACCGCCATCTTCTGGGCATCCGCGATCTTTCCCCTGCCGACATCGAGCTTCTGCTCGACCGGGCGGACAGGGCCGTTGCCATCTCGCGGCAGTCGGACAAGAAGACATCGACGCTGCGCGGCCGCACCCAGATCAATCTCTTCTACGAAGCCTCGACCCGTACGCAATCGTCATTCGAGCTGGCCGGCAAACGGCTCGGCGCCGACGTCATGAACATGTCCGTAGCGAGTTCGTCGGTGAAAAAGGGCGAGACGCTGATCGATACGGCGATGACGCTGAATGCCATGCGTCCCGACATATTGATCATCCGCCATCAATCGGCCGGCGCGGCAGCACTTCTTGCCCAAAAAGTCGGCTGTTCGGTGGTCAATGCCGGCGACGGCGCCCATGAGCACCCTACCCAGGCGCTGCTCGACGCACTGACCATCCGCCGCGTCAAGGGTCCGTTGCCGAAGCTGATCGTGGCGATCTGCGGCGACATCCTGCATTCGCGCGTGGCCCGCTCCAACATCATCCTGCTCAACGCGCTTGGTGCCCAGGTCAGGGTCGTCGCCCCTTCGACGCTTTTGCCCGCCGGCATCGAGAAGATGGGCGTCATCGTCACCCGTTCCATGGCCGAGGGTCTGAAGGACGCCGACGTGGTGATGATGCTGCGCCTGCAGCGCGAACGCATGGAAGGCGCTTTCGTACCGTCGGTGCGCGAATATTTCCGCTATTTCGGCCTCGACGCGGAGAAGCTGAAGGCGGCCAAGGACGGTGCGCTGGTCATGCATCCCGGCCCGATGAACCGCGGCGTCGAGATCGCCTCCGAGATCGCCGACGGCCCGCAAAGCGTTATCCAGGAACAGGTTGAGATGGGCGTCGCCGTGCGCATGGCGGTTATGGAAGCGCTGCTCGACCCCCGTCGAAACCACGAGGGCCGCGCCTGATGAGCATAACGGTCTTCAGCCGGGCCCACATCGTCGACCCGTCGCGCGGCATCGATGAGGTCGGCACCGTCATCGTCGAAGGCCGCAAAATCGTTGCCGCCGGCAAGGCGGCTTTGAACCAGGGCGCGCCCGAAGGCGCCACCATCATCGACTGCGCCGGCAAGACTATCATTCCTGGATTGATCGACGCGCGCGTCTTCATCGGCGAACCCGGCGGCGAACACCGGGAGACCATTGCTTCGGCGAGCATCGCTGCGGCGGCCGGCGGCGTCACCTCAATCGTCATGATGCCCGATACCGACCCGGTGATCGACAATGTCGCACTGGTCGAGTTCGTGCTGCGCACCGCCAAGGACACCGCAATCGTCAACATCTTGCCGGCAGCAGCGATCACCAAGGGGCTGGAAGGCCGCGAGATGACCGAATTCGGCCTGCTGCGCGAGGCCGGCGCGGTCGCCTTCACCGATGGCCGGCATTCTATTGCCAGCGCGCTGGTGATGCGCCGCGCGCTGACCTATGCGCGCGATTTCGGTGGCGTCATCGCGCATGAAACCCAAGACGCCGACCTCGCTTCGGCCGGCGTGATGAACGAAGGCCTTTACGCAAGCTGGCTTGGCCTTGCCGGCATTCCGCGCGAAGCCGAATCGATCCCCCTGGAGCGCGATCTCGCGTTGGCTCGGCTGACCGGCGGCGCCTATCACGCTGCCAAGATTTCGACGGCTATGGCGGCAAGCGCGCTAGCACGCGCGAAAGCCGATGGCGCCAATGTCACATCAGGCGTGTCGATCCACAATCTGTCGCTCAACGAGAATGATGTCGGCGAGTACCGCACCTTCTTCCGGCTGACGCCGCCGCTGCGCGCGGAGGAAGACCGGCTGGCAATGATCGAAGCGATCAAGGACGGCACCATCGATCTCATCGTCTCCTCGCACGACCCGCAGGACGTCGACACCAAGCGCCTTCCCTTTGCCGATGCCGCGGCCGGCGCCATCGGCCTGGAAACGCTGCTAGGCGCAGCGCTGCGGCTCTATCACAATGGCGACGTGACGCTGCTCCGGCTGGTCGAGACACTGTCGACCGCGCCGGCAAGATTGTTCGGCCTGCCCGGCGGCACGCTGAAACCGGGGGCATTGGCCGACCTTTCGCTCGTCGATCTGGACGAGCCATGGGTCGTCAGCGAGAGCGGCATCCGCTCACGCTCGAAAAACACCTGTTTCGAAGGCGCTCGACTGCAAGGCAAGGTCTTGCAAACGATGGTGGCGGGCCGCACAGTGTTTTCGGCCTAGGACGAAAACAGGCGTCACGGCTTAAAATCCGCTCAGCCAAGGAAAGTTCGGGGGAACAATGGCTTACAGTCCCGTCTTGGCATTGGTGTTCGGCTATCTTCTCGGCTCGATCCCGTTTGGCCTGCTGATCACCCGTGCCGCCGGCCTCGGCGACGTGCGCAACATCGGCTCCGGCAACATCGGCGCCACCAATGTGCTGCGCACCGGCAACAAGAGCTTGGCCGCGGCCACGCTTCTGCTCGACGCCCTTAAAGGCACCGCGGCGGTGCTGATCGCAGGTCGCTTTGCGCCCGAGCTCGGACTTTGGGCCGGCTTCGGCGCGTTTTTAGGTCATCTCTTTCCGGTCTGGCTCGGCTTCAAGGGGGGCAAGGGTGTCGCCACTTACCTTGGCGTGCTGATCGGCCTTGCCTGGCAGGCGGCGCTGATCTTCGCCGTCGTCTGGCTGGCGGTGGCCTTCCTGTTCCGCTTCTCCTCGCTTGCGGCATTGACGGCAGCAGTCGTGGTGCCCATGGCGCTGTATTTCCTGAGCACGCCGCAGATTGCCGGGCTTTTCGCGGCGATGAGCCTAATCGTCATCGTAAAGCACCGCGCCAACATTGCGCGGCTGCTTGCCGGCACCGAGGGTAAGATCGGGGCCAAGGAGTGAGCGAGCCCGACGCCGGGCCGCGCCTCAGCGACCGGCAGCGGCTGAGCTGGCTTCGTCTGATCCGCACGCCGAATGTCGGCCCGGCTTCCTTTCGCGACCTGATCAACCGGTTCGGTTCGGCCGAAGCAGCGCTATCGATGCTGCCCGAGCTGATGATTTCGGGTGGCGCCAAAAAAATCGTCCGCATCCCGTCCATTGCCGAGGCCGAGGCGGAGCTGGAGACCGCCCGGCGGGCTGGCGCCCGCTTCGTCGGCATCGGCGAAGCGGATTATCCGCCGCTGATGAAAAGCATGGATCATCCGCCGCCGCTGCTCGCGGTCAGGGGCAATAGCGCGGTGTTCCGCTTGCCAGCGGTCGCCATCGTCGGCGCTCGCAACGCATCGCTGGCCGGCATCAAGATGGCGCGGATGCTGGCGGCGGATCTCGGCCGCGACGGCTATGGCATCGTCTCCGGCCTGGCGCGCGGCATCGATACGGCCGCGCACCAGGGCAGCCTTGCGACTGGCACAATCGGCGTGCTCGCCGGCGGCCTCGATTTGCCCTACCCGCCCGAAAATGCCGGCCTGTGCGACGAGATCGCCGAGCGCGGCGGCGCCATCATTTCCGAAATGCCGTTTGGCTGGCAGCCGCGCGCACAGGATTTTCCGCGCCGCAACCGGCTCGTCGCCGGTGCTGCATTGGGATTGGTGGTGGTCGAGGCCGCACAGCGCTCCGGCTCACTGATCAGCGCCCGGCTTGCCGGCGAGATGGGCCGGCTGGTCTTTGCCGTTCCCGGTTCGCCGCTCGATCCGCGCGCTGCCGGCGCCAATGGCCTGCTCAAGGATGGCGCAACCCTTGTCACCGAGGCCGCCGATATCACCAGTGCGATCGCCCCGCTGGTCGGCGCCTGGGCCCCAAGGACATCGCCGCTTGAGGAGCCGCCCGACTTTTCGGCAACGCCGCCGCCGCGCGAGGACGACCGCGACCGCGTCGTCGAGGCGCTCGGCCCGACGCCGGTGGCGGTAGACGAGATCATCCGCCACACCGGCCTGCATCCCGCGCAAGTCTTCATGGTGCTGCTGGAGCTCGACCTCGCCGGCCGGCTCGAACGCCACGCCGGCGGCAACGTCTCACTGATCTGACCGAGAGCTTGCGCATGTCACGGCAAGCAATCCCGACGTGATCCCGATGGCCGATCCGAGCAACAAACCAAAGCAGACGCTGTTCACTCGCACGACGGCCCTCGTCTGGTCAGCGCTGAGCGTCATACTGGCGCTGCAATGGTCGATGGATCTCGGCATGTCGGGTTTTCCCGACGGCTACATAACGCCCTTCGCAAGAGCGACCAGCACGCTTTTGGGCATTCTGACGGCAGCCTGCATGGCCCAGGGTCTCTACTTTTTCTTGGCCGGTGTGTTGGGCAGGAAGGTAAGCGCTACCCGTCTCGGTGTACAAATCCTTGCCGCAGCGGTTCTTACCGTGGCGCCAGTGCTTATCGTGAAGGATTGTCCGGGTTCTCAGCTGTGCAGCAAGGCCTATGAGGCACTCACAGGCACCATGCTGGACGATGGGGCGGGCGGCTAAAGCCACTGCATGCGTTCGGCACGAGGTTGTCACCCAAGTCTTAGGTACAATCTGTTACCTATGTCTCCGGGTTGGACACTTTTGATTTTGGTGAGCGCGATGGGATTCGAACCCATGACCTACTGATTAAAAGTCAGTTGCTCTACCGGCTGAGCTACGCGCTCCCGCGGGCTCAGAAAGGCCGCCCTCGAAATTGCGCGGAACATAGGGAGAGTGCCTCTGCCGGTCAACCGGAAAAAGACGGCTCGCAAACCGGACTGTCCTGCAGTGTCATCATGCCGTGCGGAGCGCTTCGGCGTCGACGGAACGGCCTCGTTCTCGCGCAAGACCGAAGCTCGCCCTCTATGCCGACAAAGGCAAGCAGCAAATCGGAAGAACCTTTGCGGATCAGCAACTTGGGATTTTTGGCGGAACAATTTGCGCAGCCTGCCCGTTTCCCGCGATAAGGGACATGCGTTTCAAGGAGAAGACGGAGAAGACCATGAATAGGATCATGTCGGGCCTGCTGGCGACCACTCTTTCGATCTCATTCGCTGCCGCGGAGATCGTGCCAGTCAACGCTCAGCCCAGCTATGCGCCCCCGGCCCAGGGGCTCACCTCGAATGTCCAGACCGTCCAGTACGAGCCGTGGCGGAGGCACCGGAATTTCAATCGCGATTTCTCGCGTCGCGATTTCCGTCGCAATTTTTCGCGTGACGACGGCATGTACTGGCGTGGCCATCGCGGCTATCGCGAATATCGTCGCGGCTATCGCCGTCACGGCGATTTCTGGTTCCCGCTGGCTGCGTTTGCTACTGGAGCGCTGATTACCGGCGCGATCGTCAACCAGAATCGTGTCTATCGTGGCGATGCCCACGTGCAGTGGTGCTATGACCGTTATCGGAGCTATCGCGCTTCTGACAACACTTACCAGCCCAACTACGGTCCGCGCCGGCAGTGCCGGTCGCCTTACTGAGTCCCAGATTAGAGGCTGCAAGCCCGCGCCCGAAACGGCGCGGGTTTTTCATTAGTGCGAATCCCGGGGCATCGGGGCATCCCTGCCTATTGCGTACTTAGCGTCCTGCGCACAGCGTGGCGCCAACCGGCCAGCTTGGCCGCACGTGTCGAAGCATCCATGTCCGGCTTGAACCGGCGCTCGAGCGCCCAACTCCTGGCGAATTCCCGCGCCTTCGGCCAGACACCGGCCTTCGAGCCGGCCAGCCATGCCGCACCGAGTGCTGTCGTCTCGAGAATTGTCGGCCGGTCGACCGGCGCATCGAGAATGTCGGCCAGCCGCTGCATGGTCCAGTCCGACGCCACCATGCCGCCATCGACCCTGAGCACGGTCTTGGCCGAGGCGGCCTTCCAGTCCTTGCGCATGGCGTCAAGCAGGTCGCGTGTTTGGAACGCAACGGATTCCAGTGCCGCGCGGGCAAATTCCGCCGGCCCCGAATTGCGGGTCAGCCCGAAGATGGCGCCGCGCGCTCCGGCATCCCAGTGCGGTGCCCCGAGCCCGACGAAAGCCGGCACAAGATAGACGTTCTGCGTCGGATCGGCTTCCGCTGCCAATTTGCCGCTATGCTCGGCCTTGCCGATTACCTTGATGCCGTCGCGCAGCCATTGCACGGCGGCGCCCGCGATAAAGATCGAGCCTTCCAGAGCGTAGGTGGTCTTGCCGTTCAGCCTGTAGGCGATGGTGGTCAAAAGCCGGTTCTTCGAACGCACCAGATCGCTGCCGGTGTTGAGCAGCGCGAAGCAACCGGTGCCGTAGGTGGATTTCATCATGCCTGGCTCGAAACAGGCTTGGCCGATCGCCGCCGCATGCTGGTCGCCGGCCACACCGAGGATTCTGATCTCTGCACCAAACAGGCTTTTGTCGGTGATTCCAAAATCATCGGCACAATCTTTCACCTGCGGCAGCATTCTTGCAGGTATGCCGAAAATGGCCAGCAGCTCGTCGTCCCAAGCGTTTTGTTCGATGTTGTAGACCAGTGTGCGCGAGGCATTGGTGGCGTCAGTGGCGTGGACCTTGCCGCCAGTCAGGCGCCAAATCAGGAAACTGTCGATGGTGCCAGCCAGCAGTTCGCCCTTCTCGGCACGTTTTCTGGCGCCCTTCACCTTGTCCAGCATCCAGGCGATCTTGGTGCCGGAGAAATAGGGATCGAGCAGCAGGCCGGTCTTTTTCGTGAATTTCTTCTCCAGCCCCAGCTTCTTCAGTTTCTGGCACAGCGGCGCGGTGCGGCGGTCCTGCCAGACAATCGCGTTGTGGATCGGCTTGCCGGTCTCCTTGTCCCAGATGACGACCGTTTCGCGCTGGTTGGTGATGCCGATCGCGGCGACTTCCGCTGCGTTGCGGCCGGCTGTCTTCAGCGCGGCTTTCACCGTTTCCACGACGCTTGCCCATATCTCCTCGGGATCGTGCTCGACCCAGCCGGAGGCCGGATAATATTGGGTGAATTCCTTTTGCCCGCTGCCGACGACCTTCATCTTGTCGTCGAACAGGATCGCCCGGCTCGATGTCGTCCCCTGGTCGATTGCAAGGATATATCCGGTCATTCTCTCTCCCGTCGAAGCGAGTTCAAAGGTGCTGCGATGTCTCGACCCCGGATGGCGCGGAGCCGTTCACGCAAACAGGGGAGACGGCAACATGCCGCCTCCCCTGAGCATGGCGATGCGGGCGCGGACGCCCGCATCAAACGGTCCTATTGCTGCCAGCTCTTCACCAGCTCGTCGTAGTTGATGGTGACCGGCTTTTCCTTCTCGTTCTCGATCTTGAGCTGAGGAGCGAGATTGCCCTTCTTGACCGCGTCCGTATTCCAGTAGGCGAGGTCATGCTCTTCGGCCATCTTCGGGCCAATATCGCCCTGGACGCCCGACTTCTCGATGCGGCTCATCACCTTTTCCTGCTCGGCGCAGAGCGAGTCCATCGCTTCCTGCGCGCTCTTGGCACCCGACGAAGCATCGCCGATCGCCTGCCACCAGAGCTGTGCCAGCTTCGGATAGTCCGGCACGTTGGTGCCGGTCGGCGACCACTGGACGCGCGCTGGCGAGCGGTAGAACTCGATCAAGCCGCCGAGCTTTGGCGCACGTTCGGTGAAGCTCTTATCGTGGATCGTGCTCTCGCGGATGAAGGTCAGGCCGACATGGCTCTTCTTCACGTCGACCGTCTTCGAGGTGACGAACTGCGCGTAGAGCCAGGCGGCCTTGGCGCGGTCGGTCGGCGTCGACTTCATCAGAGTCCAGGAACCGACGTCCTGATAGCCGAGCTTCATGCCGTCCTTCCAGTAGACGCCATGCGGCGACGGCGCCATGCGCCACTTCGGCGTGCCGTCGTCGTTCAGCACCGCCTTGGCGCTGGCGTCGACCATGCTGGCGGTGAAGGCGGTGTACCAGAAGATCTGCTGGGCAACCGCGCCCTGCGCCGGAACTGGCCCCGATTCGGAGAAGGTCATGCCTTGGGCTTCCGCCGGTGCATAGGCCTTCAGCCAATCGAGGTACTTCTGGATGGCATAGACGGAAGCCGGACCATTGGTGTCGCCGCCGCGCGCCGTGCAGGAACCGACCGGACGCGAATTCTCGTCGACCTTGATGCCCCATTCGTCGACGGGCAGACCATTCGGAATGCCCTTGTCGCCATTGCCGGCCATCGACAGCCAGGCGTCGGTGAACCGCCAGCCGAGCGACGGGTCCTTCTTGCCATAATCCATATGGCCGTAGACCTTCTTGCCATCGATCTCACGCCCGGTGAAGAACTCGGCGATGTCCTCATAGGCCGACCAATTGACCGGCACGCCGAGGTCGTAGCCGTATTTGGCCTTGAAGTCCGCCTTGTTCTTCTCGTCGTTGAACCAGTCGTAACGGAACCAGTAGAGGTTCGCGAACTGCTGGTCGGGAAGCTGGTAGAGCTTCTTGTCGGGCGCGGTGGTGAACGAGGTGCCGATGAAATCCTTCAGGCCGAGATTCGGATTGGTGACATCCTTGCCGTCGCCTGCCATCCAGTCGGTCAGGTTGCGCACCTGCTGGTAGCGCCAGTGCGTGCCGATCAGATCGGAATCGTTGACCCAGCCGTCATAGAGGTTCTGGCCGGTCTGCATCTGGGTCTGGATCTTCTCGACGACGTCGCCTTCCTGGATGACGTCATGCGTAACCTTGATGCCGGTGATGGCCGTAAAGGCCGGCGCCAGCACCTGCGATTCATACTGATGCGTGGCGATGGTTTCGGAAACCACCTTGATATCCATGCCGGCGAAAGGTTTCGCGGCATCGATGAACCATTGCATCTCGGCTTCCTGGTCGGCGCGCGAAAGCGTCGAAAGGGGCCCGATTTCCTTATCGAGGAAGGCCTTGGCCTCGTCCATTCCGGCATAGGCATTGCTTGCCCCGAGCAATAAGACAAGCGCAGTTGTTGATGTCAAGAATTGTCGCATGTATTTCCTCCACTGTTAAAGTTCAAAGTGCGATCTGGATCGGCGGCCGGCACGCCGCCGTTCCAACAGTTTCCCCCTCTATACGTAGCGGAACACGCCGACGGCGTAGACCACGGAGAGAGCGAGAGCCCACCACAGATTGGGTCCGACTAGACCCAGCCAAGCGAGATGGATAAAGGCGCTGCCAAGCAGCGACAGGAACAGGCGGTCGCCACGCGTCGTTTCGAACCGCAGCACGCCGACGCGCGGATTGCCGCCCGGCGAGACGTATTCCCACACCGCCATGCCGCAAAGCAGCAGAAAGATGGTTCCAAAGAAGGCCGCGGTCGGCCACGTCCAGGCCATCCACGAAAAATCGAGGTTGGACGAGAGGTTAAATCCCCACAGGCGGATATCAGCCGGATCGCTGAAGCCTACCGTTATTGCCACGAAATCGATTTGAAGTGCCACCCAGGCCACGACGACCAGGGCGAGAAGCAGCACGGCCCACCACCATGGGCTTCTGTCGACCTGCTCCATCATACCCTCCCCAGGGCAAAGCCCTTGGCGATGTAGTTGCGCACAAACCAGATGACGAGCGCGCCGGGAATCAGCGTCAGCACGCCGGCTGCGGCGAGCAGCCCCCAATCCATGCCGGCGGCCGAAACGGTGCGGGTCATGGTCGCGGCGATCGGCTTGGCATCGGTTGTCGTCAGCGTACGGGCGATCAAGAGCTCCACCCACGAGAACATGAAGCAGAAGAAGCACGCGACGCCGATGCCGCTCGCAATCAGCGGCATGAAGATCTTGATGAAGAAGCGCGGGAACGAATAGCCGTCGATATAGGCGGTCTCGTCGATCTCCTTAGGCACGCCCGACATGAAGCCTTCGAGGATCCACACCGCCAGCGGCACGTTGAACAGGCAATGCGCCAGAGCCACGGCGATGTGGGTGTCGATAAGGCCGAAGGCCGAATAAAGCTGGAAGAATGGCAGCGCGAACACCGCCGGCGGCGCCATGCGGTTGGTCAGCAGCCAGAAGAACAGATGCTTGTCGCCGAGGAAGCGATAGCGCGAAAAGGCATAGGCAGCAGGCAGTGCCGCAGCCACCGAAATCACCATGTTCATAACCACATAGGTGATCGAGTTGATGTAGCCAGAGTACCAGGACGCGTCGGTGAAGATGGTGCGGTAATTCGCCAATGTCGGTGCGTGCGGGTAGAGCGTCAGCGACGAGACGATCTCGCCGTTGGTCTTGAAGCTCATATTGATGAGCCAGTAGATCGGCAAAAGCAGAACGATGATGTAGAGCGTCGGCACGATCCACCACCAGCGCGACTCCTCGCCGCGACGGCGCATCAGCCGTGCGATCTCGTCCTGCCTTAGCGTGCTGGCAAGCCCTTCCGAAGCTGTCGTCTCGCTCACTCTGTCGGCTCTTTCGTCAGCGCGGCTCATCTCAGCGCTCCGCGTCGTAATTGGTCATCACGGTGTAGAACACCCATGACAACAACAGGACGATAAGGAAGTAGACCAGCGACATCGCCGCCGCCGGGCCGAGGTCGAACTGGCCGAGCGCCGTCTTGACGAGATCGATCGAAAGAAAGGTCGTCGAGTTGCCGGGTCCGCCGCCGGTCACCACGAACGGTTCGGTGTAGATCATGAAGCTATCCATAAAGCGCAGCAGCACGGCGATCAGCAGCACGCGGTTCATCTTCGGCAGCTGGATGTAACGGAACACCGCCCATCGCGAGGCACCGTCGATCTTGGCCGCCTGATAAAAGGCATCCGGGATCGAGACCAGGCCGGCATAGCAGAGCAGAACGACGAGGCTGGTCCAATGCCAGACGTCCATGATGATGACCGTGACCCAGGCGTCATATGGGTCTTGCACATAATTATAGTCGATGCCGAGCGCGTTGACATAATAGCCGAGCAGGCCAATGTCGTTGCGCCCGAACACCTGCCAGATGGTGCCGACGACGTTCCACGGGATCAGCAGCGGCAACGCCATCAAAACAAGGCAAACAGGCACGCCCCAACCCTTCTTCGGCATATTGAGCGCAATGAAGATGCCGAGCGGCACTTCGATCGCCAGGATGATGAAGGAGAAGACAAGGTTGCGGATCATCGCCTGCCAGAAGCGGCTGGAGGAAAGCAGTTCCTCGAACCATTCCGTGCCGGCCCAGAAGAAGACGTTATTGCCGAAAGTGTCCTGCACCGAATAATTGACGACCGTCATCAGCGGTATGACCGCCGAGAACGCCACCAGCAGCAGCACCGGCAGCACCAGGAACCAGGCTCTGTTGTTCCAGGTCTTTTCCACTTCAGGCTCCCATCTCGACGCGCCAGGAATCGGCATAGATGTTGATGCCGGCCGGGTCGAACCGCACCTTCGGATCAGCCGGAACTGTTTCGTCCTCGCCGATGACGGCGGCGATCTCGCGTCCTTCGAGATTGGCACGGACCACCTTGTGGCGGCCGACGTCCTCGACCTTGCTGACCCGGACGGCCATGCCCTGGCTGCCCAGGCGCACATATTCGGGACGAATGCCGAGCTCGATGGCGCCGCCGCCCGCCTTGGGCACGCCCGGCAGTTCGATCTGCTGCGAGCCCAGCTTGGCTGTCTTGCCGTCGATCGCCACCGGCATGACATTCATGCCGGGCGAGCCGATGAAATAGCCAACAAAGGTGTGGCGCGGGCGCTCGAACAGCTCCGCCGGTGTGCCGATCTGCACGATTTCGCCGTCATACATGACGACTACCCTGTCGGCGAAGGTCAACGCCTCGGTCTGGTCGTGCGTGACATAGACCATGGTGTAGCCGAAGCGGCGGTGAAGCTGCTTCAACTGCGAGCGCAGCACCCATTTCATATGCGGGTCGATGACGGTCAAAGGCTCGTCGAACAGGATAGCATTGACGTCGGAGCGCACCAGCCCGCGTCCGAGCGAGATTTTCTGCTTCTGGTCGGCGGTCAGTCCGCGCGCCTTTCGTTTGGCCATATCGGCCAGCCCGGTCATCTCCAGCGTCTCGCGCACCTTGCGGTCGACGTCGGCCTCCGGCACGCCGCGATTGCGCAGCGGGAATGCCAGATTGTCGTAGACGGTCATCGTGTCGTAGATCACCGGGAACTGGAAGACCTGGGCAATGTTGCGCTCTTGGGTCGACAGATTGGTCACGTCCCTGCCGTTGAACAGCAGCTGGCCATGCGACGGATGCAGCAATCCCGAAATGATGTTGAGCAGCGTGGTCTTGCCGCAGCCGGATGGGCCGAGCAGCGCATAAGCGCCGCCATCCTCGAACGTGTGGTGCACTTCCTTCAGCGCGAAATCGGCATCCGTGCGCGGGTTCTGCAGATAGGAGTGGCGGATATGATTGACATCGATGCGCGCCATCGCTTCCTCCTAAGCCGCCAGCTTCGGCGCGGCCACGGCGCGGCCGTGCTCGTCGAAGACCATGATGTGGCGCGGGTCGATGAACACCTCGACCTCCTCGTCCGGCTCGAAGTCGCGAATGCCGTGGGTCAGCATGACCCAGCGCGCATCGGCAAAATCGAGATGGATGAAGCTTTCCGATCCGGTGATCTCAGTGATCGTCACCTTTGCGCGCACCGGCACTGCGGCGGCGTTGGGCCGATCGAGGGACAGATGATGCGGCTGGAAGCCGATCGTATAGATCGCATCGGCAATGCCGAAGAGTTCCGCCGGCACCGGCAATTTCACGCCGCCCTCGAGCAGGAAATCCAGGCCCTTCTTGGCAAGCACGATGGTGTTGAGCGGCGGATCGGCGAAGGTTCTCGCCGTCACCAGATCGACCGGTTTGCGGAACACTTCGATGGTCGGCCCGAACTGGGTGATGCTGCCCTCGGAAAGCGTTGCCGTGTTGCCGCCGAGCAGCAAGGCCTCGTGCGGCTCGGTCGTGGCATAAACAAAGATTGTACCGGCGGCCGCGAAGACTTTCGGCAGTTCCGCGCGTAATTCTTCACGCAGCTTGTAGTCGAGATTGGCGAGCGGCTCGTCGAGCAGCACGAGGCTGGCATTCTTGACGATGGCGCGGGCCAGCGCGGTGCGCTGCTGCTGGCCGCCCGACAGACTGAGAGGCGTCCGGTCGAGATAGGGCGTTAGTTTGAGAAGGGCGGCAGCATTGCGCACCCCCCTGTCGATCGTTGCCTGATCCGTGCCGGCCACCCGCAGCGGTGAGGCGATGTTTTCGTAGACCGTCATCGCCGGATAATTGATGAATTGCTGGTAGACCATGGCGACGTTGCGCCTTTGCACCGGCATGCCGGTGACATCCTTGCCATCGAACCAGACCGAGCCCGAGGTCGGCACGTCGAGGCCCGCCATCAGCCGCATCAGGCTGGTCTTGCCGGAGAGCGTCGGCCCGAGCAGGACGTTGAGCGAGCCGTGCTGAAGCGTCAGCGAGACGTCGCGGATATGTTCCGCCGCACCCACCGTCTTCGTCACGTTTCTCAGTTCAAGCATGATGCCTCCTCCCAGGCTTTCTGCATCAGTCGGCCGTTCCTATTCGGCAGCCGCTACGTGCTGCCGGCTTATTCCGCGCATGAACTCGTCGAGCACTGCCGCCTGCTCACGGCTGAGACGCAGGCCGCGCTTGGTCCGGCGCCACAATACATCCTCGGCAGTCATCGCCCATTCGTTTTCGACTAGGTAGCGCACCTCGGCTTCGTAGAGATCGGCGCCGAAGTTGCGGCCAAGATCGACGTTCGACTTGGCGAGGCCCAGCAGCTTCCTTGCGCGGGTGCCGTAGAGCCGGGTCAACCGGCGGGCCAGCCGGGCGTCGAGGAACGGGTACGCCGTTTTCAGTTTCGCCACCTCGGCATCGAAGCCGGTGACGGGAAAGTCACCGCCGGGCAGCGGCGCGTTTGCCGTCCATGGTTTGCCGCGCTTGCCGAGAAAACCCTCGATCTTCTCGAGCATCGATTCCGACAATCGGCGGTAGGTCGTGATCTTGCCGCCAAAGGCGTTGACGATCGGGGCGGCACCCTCGCCTCCATCGGCCTTCAGCACATAGTCTCGGGTGGCTTCCTGCGCCTTTGAGGCGCCATCGTCGTAGAGCGGTCGCACCGCGGAATAGGTCCAGACGATATCCGACGGCTTGACCGGCTGCGCGAAATATTCGCTTGCCGCAGCGCAGAGATAGTCGATCTCGGCGTCATTGATCCTGACGTTGTGCGGATCGCCGGGATAGTCACGGTCGGTCGTGCCGATGAGCGTGAATTCGTCCTCGTAAGGGATGGCGAAAATGATGCGCCCGTCCTTGTTCTGAAAGAAATAGGCGCGTGGGTCGTCGAATTTCTTGCCCACGACGATATGGCTGCCTTGTACGAGGCGGACATTGTGCACGTCGTTCAAACCGACGGTGGCCGACAGCACCTGATCGACCCACGGGCCGGCGGCATTGACCAGCAGCCGCGCCTTGACCTCCTCGGTATCGCCGGTCCGCACATTTTCAAGCCTGACCGTCCAGAAATTGCCTTCGCGGCGTGCGCTGACGACCTTTGTTCGGGTTCGAATGGTTGCGCCGCGCTCGGCAGCGTCGCGGGCGTTCAACACAACCAGCCGGGCATCGTTGACCCAACCGTCCGAATATTCGAACGCCTTTCGAAACAGCGGCTTCAGCGGCTTGCCGGCCGGATCCTTGGCCATGTCCAGCGTTTTCGTCGGCGGCAGCAATTTGCGCCCGCCAATATGGTCGTAGAGGAAAAGCCCGAGCCGGATGAGCCAGGCCGGACGCAGTCCCTTGGCGTATGGCAGCACGAAGCGCATCGGCCAGATGATATGCGGCGCGTTCTTCCACAGGACCTCGCGTTCCATCAACGCTTCGCGCACCAGACGGAATTCGTAGAATTCGAGATACCGCAAGCCGCCGTGGATCAGTTTGGTCGAGCCGGAAGAGGTCCCGCTGGCCAGATCGCTCATCTCGGCAAGAAAAACCGAAAAGCCACGTCCAACGGCATCGCGGGCGATGCCGCAGCCATTGATGCCGCCACCGATGACGAAAATGTCATGAATCGGTGATGCGCTCAAAGAATCCTCCCTCGATTTCGCATTGCAGCATTTTTGGGTTCTTGCGAAACCGTCGAGGAATTATTTCGAAATGATAACGAATGTCAAACGAAATATGATAGGCGGAAGATGCCGCTACGGCATCTCTAGGAGAGCGACGTTTCGATCAGCTGAACTTCTGCCTCCTGGCAGATCTTACGCACCGACGGGATGTCGCAACGATCGGTAATAAAGGTGTTGACCTGCGACAGATGGCCGATGCGGACGGGCGCGGTGCGCTCGAATTTGGTCTGGTCCGACACCAGGATCACATGTCGGGCGTTGGCGATGATCGCCTGAGCCACCTTCACCTCGCGAAAATCGAAGTCGAGCAGTGCGCCGTCATGGTCGATGGCCGAGGCGCCGATCACCGCAAAATCGACCTTGAACTGCCTGATGAAATCGACCGCGGCCTCGCCGACCACACCACCGTCGGAACCGCGCACGACACCGCCGGCGATCACCACCTCGATCGAAGGATATATGCGCATCCTGTTGGCAACATTGATGTTATTGGTGATGACCATCAGGCCGCTGTGATCGAGCAGCGACTTGCTGACAGCTTCCGTCGTTGTCCCGATATTGATGAACAGAGACGCGTTGTCGGGGATCAGCCGGGCTGCTGCGCGGCCGATCGCCTCCTTCTCCTCGGCGGCGATCTTGCGCCGAGCCTCATATTCCATGTTCTCGATGCCGGAGGGGAACAATGCCCCGCCATGGATGCGGGACAAAAGCCGCTGGTCGCAGAGATCGTTGAGATCCTTGCGGATCGTCTGCGGCGTCACGTTGAAATGCGTCGCCAGCTCCTCGACCAGTACGCGGCCATGGTCCTTGGCCATCTGGATGATTTCGGAATGACGCGGCGACAGATACATCTAGCAAACCTCTCATTTTCGTTTTTCTCGTCTATAGCTGAAAACGAAAGCCATGAACAGGTATGGGCCGGCTAATGAAAATCGGGCGACTGCAGAGAGAAAAGCTCCGGCGCAATCTCGACGAGGCTATCAACTCAGCCCCCGCGCGATCTCAGTGATGACCTCGAAAGCAGTATCGACGTCCGCCGCAGTCGTTTCGAACTGCCCGACCTGAAAGCGGATCGCCACCTGCCCGTCCACCCGGGTCTGCGTCAGGTAGATGCGGCCGTCATCGTTGATCGCGCTGACCAGCCGCAAATTGTGCTCGTCAGAGTCGATGGCCGCAGCCGCGAGATGGCGGAATGAGAATAGCGACAGCATCGGTTCCGTGACGATCTCGAAATCCGGTTCCCGAGCCAGCCGCGCGGCGAGGCTCTCGCTCCAGGCGACATGGTTGCGGATCATGTTCCGCAGATTTTCCAAGCCATGCGCACGCAGCAGGAACCAAAGTTTCAGCGCGCGGAACCTCCGTCCGAGCGGCACCGACCATTCGGAGTAGTTGATGACCCCGTCGCGGCCATGCGTCTTGAGGAATTCGGGCTTGATCGCCAGCGTGCGGACCAGGTCTTCCGGCTGGCGGATGAACTGCATCGAGCAATCGAACTGTGCCCCCAACCATTTATGCGGGTTGAAGACGATGGAATCGGCATTTTCGGCGCCGGTCCAGAAATGCCGGAACTCGGGGCAGATCATGGCGGAGCCGGCCCATGCGGCATCGACATGCAGGTAGAGCCCGTGCCGCTTCGCCACCTCGGCAACAGCCGCCACATTGTCGGTGCCGCCGGTACTTGTGCCGCCGACGCTGGCGATGATGCCCGCCGGCAGCATGCCGTTTTCGCGGTCGGTAACGATCGCGGCTTCCAGAGCCGCCGTCTGCATGGCGCGGAAGGGTCCGGCGACCGGAATGCGCACGAGGTTCGCCTCGCCGATGCCCGACACCCAGATCGCCCGGTCGATGGAAGTATGGACCTGGTCGGAAGAATAGACCCTCACGACCGGCTGCCCTTGCAAGCCGTTCTTGTTGCCTTGCCAGTCGAGCGCGCGCTCGCGCATGGTCAGCACGGCGGCAAGCGTCGCCGACGAAGCCGAATCCTGCATGACGCCGGAGAATCCCTCCGGCAAACCAAGCGCCTGCCGCATCCAGTCGACGACACGCGTCTCGAGCTCGGTTGCCGCCGGCGAGGTCTGCCAGAGCATGCATTGCGCGGCCATCGCGGAAACCAGATACTCGGCCACGACGGAGACCGGTGCCGCATTGGCCGGGAAATAGGCGAAGAAACGCGGATGCTGCCAGTGCGTCATGCCAGGCAGGATCTTTTGTTCGAAATCGGCGAAGATTGCCTGCATCGTTTCGCCGTCTTCCGGCGGCGCGGCATCGATGCTTTTGAAGATTTCGCCCGGCTCGACAAGCGGCCGCACCGGTCTCTCGCGAAGGCTGTTTCTGTAGTCGACGCCCCATTCAGCCGCTCGCAGCGACCACTCGCGGAATTCGTTGCTATTCATCTTCTTCGCCTCCGTGGCGCCTCATCGAGCCGCGATCAAAGAGCACGAAAAACGAAGGTTTTCATTCGGGAAAATCAGGCAGACTGGCAAAGGCGGTCTTCAGCGCGTTCGACCAGCTATCCGAGATCGTACGATAATATTGATCGTCCTGGGTTATTCGCTTTTTGAGGCCGACGTTGAAAGTGTCCTTTTCATAGAACAGCAGGTCGAGCGGCAGGCCGACCGACAGGTTCGACTTCAGCGTCGAGTCGAACGACACCAGCAGCAATTTCACCGTCTCGGCGAAACTCATCGTCCTTTCATAAGCGCGGATAATGATCGGCTTGCCGTATTTGGTCTCACCGATCTGGAAGAACGGCGTGTCGTCGGTCGATTCGATGAAATTGCCTTCCGGATAGATCATGAACAGGCGCGGCGCGCTGCCCTTGATCTGACCGCCGAGGATGAAGGAGGCGTTGAAGTAGGAATCCGCCTTTTCGCCAGCCGGCGACGAACTGGCGATGACCTCCTTGACGGTGTCTCCGACCAACCGGACTGTCTGGTACATGGAGGGCGTTTCGAGCAGCGTGGCACGGCGCTCCGCCACTGCCTTGGTGCGTTCGTCGAGCAGGCTGACCACGGCCTGGGTCGTCGCCAGATTGCCGGCCGACATCAAAACGATGACGCGCTCGCCCGGCTCTTCCCAGACATGCATCTTCCTGAAGGTCGAAATCGAATCCATGCCGGCGTTGGTGCGCGTGTCCGACATGAACACGAGCCCGCGATCGATCTTCAGGCCGACGCAATAGGTCATCGAATCTCTTTGGCAACAATCTTGCCGGGGATTACTGCTCCACGGTGACGGTGACCGCAAGCTGTTCTTCCGCCTGTCCCAGCCGAATTCCAGATACCGGCGTGGCGTCGCGATAATCGCGGCCGGTCGCCACCTTCACATAACGCTCGTCCGGAGAAATGCCGTTGGCGACATCGAAGGCGACCCAGCCGAGGCCCGAGACATGCGCCTCGGCCCAAGCGTGGCTTGCCGCCTGCTCGATGGCCGCATCCATCATCAGGTAGCCGCTGATATAGCGGGCCGGAAAATCCATGGCACGCGCCGCGGCAACGAAGATGTGGCTGTGGTCCTGGCAAACGCCGGTCTTGAGCGCCAGGGCCTCTTCGGCCGGCGTCGTCACGTTGGTGGTGTCCGGCGTATAAGCGACGCGCTCGCCGATCACCGCCATCAACCGGTGCAGCCTTTCGATGTCGGTACCCTTGCCGACCGAGGCAGCAAGCTCGCGAATGCCGCTGCCGATCGTCGTCAGCGGCGTTTCCTGGCCGAACAGCCAGAGCGGCGCGAAACCCTGGTGCGGTCCGCAGACGCCAGCGGTGTCGCGCGTCACCACTTCGCCGGCTGCTTCGACGGTGATGAAGTCGCGCTCGCCCTCGACGCTCAACAGCCGGGTATCATTGCCGAAATGGTCGGTGAAGCGCACTTCCTCGCGTGCGCCTTCGATCTTCAGCGCCCAGGACAGTACCGTCTGGGTGCGCCCGTTCACCGGGAGCAGCCGCAAACGCTGCAACAGATAATGCACGGGCGCATCGTAGCGGTATTCGGTTCGGTGGGTGATCTTCAGCCGCATCGCTCTCGTCCCTGGAGCATGAGCTTTTCCGAAAACCGATCTCCGCTTTCTTGGATCATGCTCAATAGAACCTGTAATCCTGCGCGATCTCGTCGCCGAGCCTGGTGTTGTCGCGGATGAAATTGGCCAGGAATTCGTGCAGGCCGGCGTCGAAAATATCCTTGATCGACCCGGCCGTCAGCATGGCCTGGGTCTTGGCAGCCGTTGCATGACAGGCGTGGCGCTCCCCATAGTCGTCACCCAGGAATTTGAGATGCTCCGTCAGGAAGCGGTAGCAAAAGGTCAGCGAGCGCGGCATGCGGACGTTGAGGATCAGATAATCGGCGATGTTGCTCGGCTTGTAGTCGGCATCATAGACCCAGCGATAGGAACGGTGCGCCGACACCGAGCGCAGGATCGATTCCCACTGGTAGTTGTCGAGCGTCGAGCCGACCCAGGAGATCGACGGCAACAGCACGTAGTATTTCACATCCAGGATGCGCGCGGTGTTGTCGGCGCGTTCGACATACGTGCCGAGCTGCGAAAAATCGAAAATCTCGTTGCGCAGCATCGTGCCGTAGAACGAGCCGCGGATCAGCGCCGTCTCGCGTTTGATTGCGTCGAGCGCATTGGGCAGGTCGCGCTCGTCGATCGGCTTGGCCAGCATCCGCTTCAGCGACATCCAGGCTTCGTTGATGCTTTCCCAGGTTTCACGCGTCAGTGCGGTACGCACCATGCGGGCATTGTTACGGGCCGTTTCGATAGACGACATCGTGCTCGACGGGTTCGATGTGTCGCGCAGCAGATAGTCGGCGACATTGGCGGCGGTGTAGTCGGAATATTTCTGCGTGAAGCTGGCGTCCGAACCGGCGCTGAGCAGCACCGAATTCCACTCCTCCGAAGCGTTCTGGGTACGAGTCAGCGCCATGCGCAAGCCGGCATCCACCAGCCGCGCCATGTTTTCCGCCCGCTCGATGTAGCGGTTCATCCAGTAGAGCCCGTTGGCGGTGCGGCCGAGAAGCATGTCAGGCGGTCCTGTGGTGAATAGTGAAAGGTGAATGGTGAATGGTGACTATCCAGATTCCAGGGCACGATTCCGCGCGCTTCACTTCAGGGCATTTCACCAACATTAACGACCCATATCCTTATCTATTCACTATTCACTATTCACTATTCACTATTCGCTATTCCCTACTCGCTACTTCCACTCTAATCATCCAACACCCACGTATCCTTCGTGCCCCCGCCTTGCGAGGAATTGACGACCAGCGAGCCTTCCTTGAGCGCTACTCGGGTCAGCCCGCCGGGCACGATCTGGATACGGTCGGAAACCAGCACATAGGGGCGCAGATCGACATGGCGCGGCGCCAGCCCCTTGTCCGTCAGGATCGGACAGGTCGACAGCGCCAGCGTCGGCTGAGCAATGTAGTTCGACGGTTTTGCCGCGAGCTTTTTGGAAAAATCCTCGCATTCCTTCTTGGTCGCCGCCGGACCGACCAGCATGCCGTAACCGCCGGACCCGTGGACCTCCTTGATAACCAATTCATCGATGTGCTCGAGAACGTATTTCAGGCTGTCCGGCTCCGAGCAGCGCCAGGTCGGGATGTTGCCGAGCATCGCCTTGCGGCCGGTGTAGAATTCGACGATCTCGGGCATGTACGAATAGATCGCCTTGTCGTCGGCGATGCCGGTTCCCGGCGCATTGGCGATCGTGATGTTGCCGGCGCGGTAGACGTCCATAATGCCCGGCACGCCAAGTGCCGAGTCGGGGCGGAAGGTCAGCGGATCGAGGAACGAGTCGTCGACACGCCGGTAAAGCACGTCGATCTGCTTGTAGCCCTCGGTGGTGCGCATCGCGACATGGCCATCGACGACGCGCAGATCCTGCCCCTCGACAAGCTGCACGCCCATCTGGTCGGCAAGGAAAGCATGTTCGAAATAGGCTGAGTTGAAGCTGCCCGGCGTCAGCACGGCAATGGTCGGCGCGCCCTTGGTGCTTTGCGGCCGCACTGCCGCCAGCGACTGGCGCAAGAGCTGCGGGTAATTCTCAACCGGCCGCACCTTGATCTGCTGGAACAGCTCGGGGAAGAGCTGCATCATCGTCTCGCGATTCTCCAGCATGTAGGAGACGCCGGACGGCGTGCGCGCGTTGTCCTCCAGCACGTAGAACTCGTTCTCGCTGATGCGTACGATGTCGACGCCGATAATGTGGGTATAGACGCCGGCCGGCGGCCGCACCCCGATCATCTCGGGCAGGAACGCCTCGTTCTTGGCGATCAACTCCTTCGGCACCCGGCCGGCGCGCAAGATCTCCTGGCGATGGTAGATGTCGTCGAGAAAGGCGTTCAGCGCCTGGACGCGCTGCTCGATGCCTTGCGTCAGCCGTCGCCATTCATTGCCCGAAATGATGCGCGGAACGATATCGAAGGGTATCAGCCGCTCCGATGCTTCCTGCTCGCCGTAGACGGCGAAAGTGATGCCTGTCTTGCGAAAGACGCGTTCGGCGTCCTGCATCTTCTCGGTAAGTCTGGCCGGGTCCTGTTCCTTCAGCCAGCGATCGTAAGCCGAATACGGTTTTCTCAGCCCGGAAACTTCCGGAAGCATTTCATCGAACGCTGCCAATCGCATACTCCCCTGTGGCGCCATTTCACTGGCCTCGCTGGAGAAAATCAAGCGCAATCGGTGATTTGTTGGGCGCCGGCGATCAGTATATCGCACTTGCCTAAAATTAAGGCAGCACCAATAGGGCCTTGATCAGGCTTTGCCTGGTGTCCGGGCAGATGCCCGGATGCGGATCAAAACGCGCGAAAGGTGACGACCGTGAACGTGTCCTTGATGCCGGGAAGAATCTGCACTTTCTCGTTGACGAAGTGGCCGATGTCTTCCTCGTCGTCGACATAGAATTTGGCGAGCAGGTCGTAGTTTCCGGCTGTCGAGTAGATTTCCGAAGCAATCTCGGCATCGGCCAGGGCGCTGGCAACGTCGTAGGCCTTGCCCAGATCGCACTTTATCTGCACGAAAAATGCCTTCATTGCCTGGTCCTGCTCACATCGCACGCTCTAGGTATAATCGAGCGGCCCTTGTGGCAGACTGCCGTTCGCCTTTCAAGCATCGGCAATCGCTCAGGCTGTTCTCGCCTCGACAATGCTTTCTCGGCTCGGACACGGACTGCCACGCCGAATGTTTGCGCTCGGCTGAAACCCTGAAGCACTGCAAAGCGTATGGTATTATGTACCTTCAGGCAGCGATTTCTCAGGGACAACGGAGACAGGCCATGCGCCGCGCGTTTTTCGCATTCGCAGTCGTTCCATTCATTTTCGCATCCCAGGCCTTTGCTGGCGACGCCGAAGTCAAAGCGGCGCAGACGGTCATCGATGGGCAGTTGAGGGCCTTCATCGCCAATGACGGAATGACGGCCTACAGCTTTGCCGCACCGAATGTGAAACGCATCTTTCCGACCGTCGATACCTTCATGAACATGGTGACAAAAGGCTATCTGCCGGTGCGCCAACCGCAGACCTACTCCTTCGGCAAGGTTCGCGAGACGAGCCCGACCTCGATCATCCAGCAAGTGCTGATCGTCGGCCCGGATGGCAAGGACTACGAGGCGGTCTACACGCTCGAACTACAGCCTGACGGCAGCTTTCGGATCACCGGCTGCAGCCTGCGTGCGTCCACGTCGCTCAGCACCTAAAGGGGTGTTTCAATCCTGTCGCCGGTAGAGCGTCCAGCTCAGGCCTGAAAACCCCCAATGCCTCGACGCATCGGCCCGTTCATAGGCCAGAGCGCATGCGGCCGTCGGTTCGACATGTTCGGCTTGTTTGTCCACGTCCCCCTCGAGGACCAGCCAGGCGGGCCGTTCGGTGCACATCCCGTCGTCTGGAACCAGCAATGCCCGACGATCCATTCGCGCCGCAAAATAGTCGACGACAATGGGGGTGCGGAAATTGCCGTCGCTGGCATAGGTGGTTGCGCCGTTCCTGGTCATTTCATCGACGATAGCGGCGTAGGAGCCGCGTCCATATTGATAGAACTGAAGCAGCGACGAAATGCTTCCACTCACCACGATCGCCAGCGCTCCCATCGCAAGTAGCCTGGCAGTCCCGCGAGCATCCAGGCCGCGGCCAATCATCTCGCCGGCCCAGAGCAGCAGCAATGTTCCGCTGATGATGAAATAGCGTGGGAACTCGAGGTTGGGCAGATGCGCCGCCGCCATGAGCAAAGGCAGTCCGATAATCCCGATAGCATAAAGGCTGGCTCGGCGACCGCGCCAGACACCGGCGGAGAGGCCGACAAGACAGCAGGCGGCAACGATGTAGGGCCCGTCGCCGAACCAGGGTGGCAGCCCGAACAGAGAGCGGATCATCCCGCCATAGCCCTGCGCGAAGGCGGCAATCGAGAACGGCGAAACACCACCGACACTGAAGCCGAACAGCCTGCCGCCGACAAACACGCCGACAGCCAGCGGCAGCACGGCAAGCAAGCCCGGCAGGAAGATCGACGCCAGGTCCGCAACGACACGGCCGACCTTCGCCGTACGCTGCCAGGCGAGCCAGGCGGTCCATATTGCGAGGACCGCCACCATTCCGATCATGGTGAGGTGGCACAGGAAGCCGAAAAGGATCGCCGCTGCCAAGGCCACGCCAGACCACCGTCTACTGTCGAGCCGGCGCTCCAGAAAAATGACCGAAAGCAGCGTGAACAGCACAAGGCCGGCATAGCCGCGCGCCTCCGAGCCGTAATGGATCATTGGGTAGCTCACGGCAAACAACAGGCTTGTGGCAATCATCGCCTGTCGTCCGCGCGATGCGGCGCTCGCTGCCGCCGCACCGATCGTGGCAACACCTAATGCTATCGACAGACCTCGCTGGATCAGCGGCGAAACATCGGGGCCAATGAGATAGAGATAGACCGAGTTGAGGAAATGATTGTTGTCGTGATTGACGCGCCAGAATATCTGGTCGATCGAGGTCAGCGGCTCGATCAGCGCAAAGCTCCAGATCTCGTCCAGCCAAAGGTCGCCGCGCGCGCCAAGTAAGCGCAAGACCAGGCCGGTCACTGCGATCGCCAGAATGGCAAGCAACGACCCAGCCGTCCATCGCTGAACCGCGATGGGGGTCGAAGGCGAAGGCTCGGCGATGCCGTTCGTCCGCACCGTCGTGCCAGGAACTGAAACTTGCCCCGAAACGAACAGGTTCTTGATCCTCGCCTGATGTCGTCCGGCAATGCTTATTAGGCAGTCGTTTCAAAACAGTTCATGGCAGGGGCAACTCCTCCCTGGAGCCGGATTCCTGGCGAGCATGCCTATCGGACGGCGAGGTCACCGTTTGCCCATTGCTGCGTGATGATCTCGGCTTGTTCGGCGAACCTGCCAGCCTCGATCGCTTCACGAATGTCGCGCATCAGCTGCTGGTAATAGGACAGATTGTTCCAGGTCAGGAGCATCGCCCCAAGCGCCTCTTGCGAGCGCACCAGATGGTGCAAATAGGCCCGCGAATAGTCGCGTGCGGCCGGGCAGTCGCTTTCCTCGTCGAGCGGACGCGGATCGTCGGCATGGCGGGCGTTGCGCAGATTGACCTTGCCGCGCCGTGTGTATGCAAGGCCGTGGCGCCCTGCCCGCGTCGGCATCACGCAGTCGAACATGTCGATGCCGCGCGCCACCGACTTCAAAATGTCGTCCGGGGTGCCGACGCCCATCAGGTAGCGCGGCCGGTCAGCCGGCAGCTCCGGGCAACTGATGTCGAGCATCTCCAGCATCACCGCTTGCGGCTCGCCGACAGCCAGCCCGCCGATCGCATAGCCCTTCAGCTCCATTGCCTTCAGCGCCTGCGCCGAGCGCAGCCGCAGATCCGGCACGTCGCCGCCTTGCACAATGCCGAACATCGCCTTGCCGGGCTGCTCGCCGAATGCCGTCTTGCAACGCTCGGCCCAGCGCAACGACAACTCCATGGCACGCTCGATCTCGTTCTGCTTGGCCGGCAGAGCCGTGCATTCGTCGAGCTGCATCTGGATGTCGGAATCGAGCAGCCCCTGGATCTCTATCGAACGCTCCGGCGACATCTCGTAGGCGCCGCCGTCGATATGCGAACGGAAGGTAACGCCGTTCTCGGTCAGTTTCCGCAGCTTCGACAGCGACATCACCTGGAAGCCGCCGCTGTCGGTCAGGATTGGATGCTGCCAGCGGGCGAATTCATGCAGGCCGCCGAGCCGCGCCACGCGCTCGGCGCCGGGTCTCAGCATCAGGTGGTAGGTGTTGCCGAGGATAATGTCCGAGCCGACGCCGCGCACCTGATCCATATACATGGCCTTCACCGTGCCGCCGGTACCGACCGGCATGAAGGCAGGCGTGCGGATTTCCCCGCGCGGCATGGTGATTGCACCACGCCGCGCCCTGCCGTCGGTCGCCAGCACCTTGAAGGTGAATGCGTCAGTCATTGAATTCCCTAGCCATCGAACTCCTTGTCGAATACCGGCGCGTCCGGGGCCTGCTTGTCGAGTGATTGCCGGTAGCGGATGCAGCCGCGCATGAATTTCGGCCACGGCGGCACGGCAATCGCCGGCTCGGTCTTTTCGGGCAAAAGCGACCAGAGGTCGGGATGATGCCAGCACAGATCATGGCCGGTGGCGTCGCGGTGTTGGCGGATTCCGGCGCGCAGTTTCCTGACCTCGGCGATCAAGGCTTCGCGGCCGAAGGTTTCCAGGTCATCGTCCATCGGTATCCTCCCTGAACAGAAGACTTGCGTCTCCATAGGAATAAAACCTGTAGCGGTTCTCGATCGCATGCGCATAGGCCGCGCGCATCGTCTGCAAACCGCAGAAGGCCGAAACCAGCATGAACAGCGTCGAACGCGGCAGATGGAAATTGGTCATCAGCATGTCTGCGGTCTTGAAACGATAGCCGGGCGTGATGAAGATGTCGGTCGGGCCTGACCATGCTGCCAGCCTGCCGTCCTCGCCAGCCGCGCTCTCCAACAAGCGCAGCGATGTCGTGCCGACGGCGATAATGCGCCCTCCTTTTGCTTTCGCCGCATTCAGCGCCGCGGCGGTTTCCGGGCTGACCGAACCGGTTTCGGCGTGCATCTTGTGGTCGGCGGTGTCGTCCGCCTTCACCGGCAGGAACGTGCCGGCGCCGACATGCAGCGTGACGAAACGGCGCTCTATGCCCTTGGCGTCGAGCGTCGCAAACAGCTCCGGCGTGAAATGCAGCCCTGCCGTCGGCGCGGCCACGGCGCCCTCCTCCTTGGCATAAATGGTCTGGTAATCGCTGCGGTCGCGTTCGTCGTCGTCACGCTTGGAAGCGATGTAGGGCGGCAGCGGGATGTGGCCGACGGCATGCAGCGCCTCGTCGAGGAACGGACCTGACAGGTCGAAGCCGAGCAGCACCTCGCCACCTTCTCCCTTCTCGATCACTGTCGCGTCGAGCTGGCCGAGAAAGCAGGAATTGGCGTCATGACCGAAATGGATGCGATCGCCGGCGGCGATGCGCTTGCCCGGACGCATGAAGGCGAGCCACCGGTCGGGCGCCATCCGCATATGCAGCGTGGCTTCGACCTGCGCTGCTGCTTCGCCGCGCCGCCTGATGCCCTTCAATTGTGCCGGAATGACCTTGGTGTCGTTGAAGACCAGCACATCACCGGCCTTGAGCAGGGCCGGCAGGTCGCGCACCGTCCGGTCTTCGAGCCCCTCACCCGGCCTGACCACCAGCATCCTGGCACTGTCGCGCGGCTCGGCTGGGCGAAGCGCGATGCGCTCCTCCGGCAGATCGAAGTCGAAAAGGTCGACGCGCAAGAAATCCCCGCCTCAAGGTTCCGGGCAGGTCACCGCCCAGGCGCCGACACTGTCTATGCTCAGCGTACCGCCCATTGCGAAGCTGGACTGCTCGCTGGCCTTGACCAGCCGCAATTTGGCGACGATCGAGCTGAGGCCCTCATCAGTGAGATCGATCAGCATGCGCTCGTCGTCTTCGAATGCCTGTCCAACGATGACTTTCGTTGAGCCTGCCTGTCCGTCCGTGGTCCATGTCTTGCCGCCGGCATCCAGCCACACACGCGCGACCGCAATGACGGCCGTGTGTCCCATCAAAACATCAATCGATGCCGCGCCGCCGTCGGCGCTGCAGACGATCGATTCCGTCGCCAGCGCCGGGGTGGCAGCCGCGACGAGCACAAATGCGATGGCCGCGACAGCCCGGCCGGTCATTTCACGTCGGCCGCGACCTTGAGCGACACGATCTTGTCAGGATCCTGCACCGGTTCGCCGCGCTTGATCTTGTCGACGTTGTCCATGCCTTCGATGACCTGGCCCCATACCGTGTACTGGCGGTTGAGGAAGGCGGCATCGTCGAAGCAGATGAAGAACTGCGAATTGGCCGAGTTCGGGTTCTGCGAGCGCGCCATCGAGCAGGTGCCGCGGCCGTGGTTGGCGTTGGAGAACTCGGCCTTCAGATCGGGCTTGTCGGAACCGCCAGTGCCGGCGCGCGATGGCGCGAAAGACGGCTTGTTGGAATTGCCGAACTTCACGTCGCCGGTCTGCGCCATGAAGCCGTCGATGACGCGGTGGAAGACCACGCCGTCATAGGCGCCTTCGCGTACCAGTTCCTTGATACGGCCGACATGGCCGGGCGCCAGATCTGGAAACAATTCGATGACGACCTTGCCCTTGGTCGTGTCCATGATAAGCGCGTTCTCGCGGTCCTTGATTTCGGCCATGTCAGAAATATCCTTTTGAACAATTGGGGTTACTTGCCGTCCGCGGCGATGCGCACCTTGATCATGCGATCGGGGTCGGTCACCGTCCCGTTCTGCGCCTCGTCGCCTTTCTTGATGTGGTCCACCAGCTCCATGCCGCTGACGACATTGCCAACGATGGTGTACTGGCCATCGAGCGGCGGTGCCGGCGCGAACATGATGAAGAATTGCGAATTGGCGGAATTCGGATCGTCGGAGCGGGCCATGCCGACCACGCCGCGCTGGTAGTGCTCGGTGCTGGAGAATTCGGCCGGCAGGTCAGGAAGATCGGAGCCGCCGGTGCCGACAGCGTCGGCATTGAAGCCGCTCTTCATGTTGCCGAACTTGACGTCGCCGGTCTGCGCCATGAAGCCGTCGATGACGCGGTGAAAGGCGACGTTGTCGTAGGCGCCCTGGCGCACCAGCTTTTTGATCTGCGCGACGTGCTTCGGCGCAAGGTCGGGCCTCAGCGCGATGGTCACGTCGCCGTCCTTCAGCGTTACGATCATGGTGTTTTCCGGATCGGCGGCAAAGGCCGACACGGATGCGGTCACAAGACCGGCAAGCACGGCAAGCAAGAAGGCAAGCTTTTTCAGCTGCATGGGATCTTTCTCCGAATATCTTCGTTCATGCATGTCGTTACCCAAAGCCGGGTTCCACTTTTGGGTGACATGCATTTATTTCGCGAATTTGGCGGTGAGCGCGCCGGCCACGGCCGCCGGCACGAAGGGGCGGATGTCGCCTCCCATCGAAGCTATCTGGCGCACAAGTGTGGCGGTAATGGTGCGCACTGAAGGGCTGGCGGGCAGGAACACGGTCTGCAGCTCCGGCGCCATGGTCTCGTTCATGCCGGCCATCTGCATCTCATAGTCAAGATCGGTGCCGTCGCGCAGGCCGCGGATGATGATCGAGGCGCCATGCTTCCTGGCCGCATCGATCACCAACCCGTCGAAGGCGACTACTTTGATACGCGCACCGTCGCTGCCGAATTCCGCCTTCGCGGCCGTTTCGATCAGGCCAACCCGTTCCTCGAAGGAAAACAACGGCTTCTTGCCGGGATGGATGCCGATCGCCGCATAGATTGTATCCGCCACGGCCAGCGACGCCTTCAGCACGTCGAGATGGCCGTTGGTCAGCGGGTCGAAAGAGCCGGCATAAAGGGCGATGCGTTCGGTCATGGCAGGTGCTTCTAGCGAGCCTCTCCCCTAAAGGCAAATCCGATCGCCAGCCCGCCCCATGAACCTTTTGGCCGACGTGAACGACAGATGAATGTGCCGCTCACAACAGCTTCACGCAGTGTTCACTAAGTTGCAGCTGCAGAAGATGAAACCAAACACCCATCTAATCGTTGTTAGGCGCAGGAGAACACGCACATGCTGATCTACATGCTCGCCACCGCAATGACCGTCGCCATGCTGATCGCTACCGTATTCGGGTTGCATCAGGAAGCACAGCGCGTCCGCGCCAAGGCCAATACCAAGCGGTTCGAAGGCTTCGGCAACCGCAAGCCTTATCGCCACTTCTAGATTGCGGGTGTCTTCACACACCGGCCCATAGGGCTGGCGCCGTCGTGGCAAACTCACTCGACGGTAGTATCAGGCTCCCTACCTTCGGCATCGGCAACAGCGCCGCTTTCAGCATCGACACTCTCTTCGATCTCTTCATCCGCTTGCGGTTCTGAAATTCGCTCCACCGAAACGACCTTCTCGCCCTCTGCGGTATTGAAGATGGTAACGCCCTTGGTGGCGCGGCTGGCGAAACGAATGCCGTTCACTGGAACACGGATAACGGTGCCGCCATCCGAAACCAGCATGATCTGATCGTCATTGCCGACCGGGAAGGTCGCCACCAGGCGGCCGATTTCGGCCGTTTTCGAGACGTCGGTGGCGCGAATACCCTTGCCGCCACGGCCAGTCAGGCGGAAATCGTAGGACGATGAACGCTTGCCGTAGCCATATTCCGTCACCGTCAACACGAACTGCTCGTGCGCCTTGAGGAATTCATAGCGGTCGTCGGAAAGCTCCGCCTCTTCGCCGACCTCTTCATTGGTGAGCTGGATTTCTTCCTCCTCGCCGGCCGCGATGTCAGCAGCGAGCCGGCGTTCGGCCACCACCCGCTTGAGGTAGGCGGCACGCTCCGCCGGCGGCGCATCGACATGCTCGATCACCGCCATCGAGATCACCCGGTCGCCATCGGCCATCGCAATGCCGCGCACGCCGACCGAATTGCGGCTCTGGAAGACGCGTACGTCGCTGACCGGAAAGCGGATGCACTGGCCGGAACTTGCCGTCAAAAGCACGTCGTCATTGTCGGTGCAGGTCTCGACGCCGAGGATCTCGTCGCCTTCCTCGTCCAGCTTCATGGCGATCTTGCCGTTGCGGTTGACCTGGACGAAGTCCGACAGCTTGTTGCGACGCACGGTGCCGCGCGTGGTGGCAAACATGACGTCGAGCTCGCCCCAACTCGTCTCATCCTCCGGCAGCGGCATGATCGTGGTGATGCGCTCGCCCTGTTCGAGCGGCAGCATATTGATCAGCGCCTTGCCGCGCGATTGCGGGTTGCCGATCGGCAGGCGCCAGACCTTTTCCTTGTAGACGATGCCGCGCGAGGAGAAGAACAGCACCGGCGTGTGCGTGTTGGCGACGAACAGCCGGGTGACGAAATCCTCTTCCTTGGTCGACATGCCGGAGCGGCCCTTGCCGCCGCGGCGCTGCGCCCGGTAGAGCGACAGCGGCACGCGCTTGATGTAGCCGGAATGGCTGACCGTGACGACCATGTCCTCGCGCTGGATCAGGTCCTCGTCTTCCATGTCCGCCCCGCCCTCGGCGAGCTCGGTACGACGCGGCGTGCCGAACTCGTCGCGCACGGCCGTGAGCTCGTCCTTGACGATCTGCTGGACGCGGGCGCGGGACGACAGGATGTCCAGGTAGTCCTTGATCTCGTCGCCGATCGTGTTCAGCTCGTCGGCGATCTCGTCGCGGCCGAGCGCGGTCAGGCGCTGCAGGCGCAGTTCGAGGATGGCGCGCGCCTGCTCCTCGGAGAGATTGTAGGTACCGTCCTCGTTGATGCGATGGCGCGGGTCGTCGATCAGAAGAATCAGCGATTCCACGTCGCCCGAAGGCCAGCGCCGCTCCATCAACTGCTCGCGCGCCGTCTGCGGGTCCGGAGCGCTGCGGATCAGCTTGATGACTTCATCGATGTTGGCAACAGCGATGGCAAGGCCGACCAGCACATGGGCGCGGTCGCGCGCCTTGCGCAGCAGGAATTTCGTGCGCCGGCTGATCACCTCCTCGCGGAAGGCGACGAACGCCTTCAGCATGTCGGTCAGCGTCAGCAATTCCGGCTTGCCGCCGTTCAGCGCCACCATGTTGGCACCGAAGGACGTCTGCAGCGGAGTGAAGCGGTAAAGCTGGTTGAGAATGACATCGGCGACGGCGTCGCGCTTCAGTTCGATGACGACGCGGTAGCCCTGGCGGTCGCTCTCGTCGCGAATGTCGGAAATGCCTTCGATGCGCTTGTCGCGCACCAGCTCGGCCATCTTCTCGATCATCGACGCCTTGTTCACCTGATAGGGAACCTCGGTGATGACGATCGATTCACGATCGTTGCCGCGCGCCTCGACGTTGACGCGGCCGCGCATGACGATGGAGCCGCGGCCGGTCGAATAGGCGCTGTAGATACCGGAGCGGCCGAGCACGATGCCGCCGGTCGGGAAATCCGGCCCCGGAATGATCTCCATCAGTGCCGGAAGGTCGATCGCCGGATTATCGATGAGGGCAATGGCGCCGTTGCAGACCTCGCCCAGATTGTGCGGCGGGATGTTGGTAGCCATGCCGACGGCGATACCGCCGGAGCCGTTGACCAACAGGTTCGGAAAGCGCGCCGGAAGGACTTTCGGTTCGCTGCCCGACGCATCGTAAGTGTCCTGGAAATCGACGGTGTCCTTGTCGATGTCTTCCAGCAACTCATGCGCGACCTTGGTCAGCCGCGATTCCGTGTAGCGCATCGCCGCCGGCGGATCGCCGTCGATCGAGCCGAAATTGCCCTGCCCGTCGATCAGCGGCACGCGCAGCGACCAGTCCTGCGCCATGCGCACCAAAGCGTCGTAGATAGAGGCGTCGCCATGCGGATGGTATTTACCCATCACGTCGGCGACCGGGCGTGCCGATTTCACATATTTGCGGTTCCAGTGATAGCCGCTCTCATAGGCGGCGTAGAGGATGCGGCGATGCACTGGCTTGAGGCCGTCGCGCACGTCCGGCAGCGCACGGCTGACGATCACGCTCATGGCGTAATCGAGATAGGAGCGCTGCATCTCCTCGATGATGGATATCGGCTCGATGCCGGTGGGGCCGCCGTCGGCGCCGCGCGGTGTCTTTTGGTCGGTCAAATTGGATCACAATCTAATCAGGAATCACTTGGTGCTTATATAGGAAGCCGGCCCGAAACTCCAACAATCGCGGCAGTTTTCCAGTGTGGTTTTTAGCGGCAAATTCAAAAGGATAAACCAATTGCGACGATATGGCCGTGGCACCCTTTCACGGGCGTCGCCGGCGGGCGCGATAAGTACCCGGCGCCTCGCCCATCAGCCGCCGGAAACGGCGGTTGAAGGTCGACAGATCGTTGAACCCCGCCGCAAAGGCGATCGCCGAAATCGTCTGATCTGACGTCCGCAGCCGCACGGCTGCCCTGTGCAGCCGCGCTCTCAGCAGGAACTGGTAGGGCGTCATGCCGGCGACGTGCCGGAAGGTGCGCAGGAAATGGTAAGGGCTGGTGGCGGTCTCGTCGGCGAGTTCGGCAAGGGAGATCGGCCGGTCGGCATCGACTTCGATGCGCCGCACCGCTTCGGCAACACGCTTCTGGTCACGGCGGCTCGGCGTCCGTCCCCGATCCGTGGCGCTGCAAGCCGCTGTCACCGCGGCACCGGCAATGCGCAGGGCGAGTTCCTCGAACGCGCCGGTGTCGGCCATCTCGCGCGCCGCCTCCGCTTCGGCAAGCAGCGGCACCAGCGCCGGCAAGGGCGGCAGGCGCGGCGTGCCGAAATCGAGCGTCTTCGTGCCCGGCACGTCGGCGACGATCCGCTCCATATAGGCCGGTCCGAAATGGAAGGAGAGGCAGCGGTCGCCGGCGCCATGCTCGTGACCGCATTCATAGCATGTGCCGGGATTGCCGAGCAGGAGCGCGCCCGGCGCCAGCATCGCCGTGCCCTCGCGCGCACGATAGCGGAAGGTGCCGTTGGTTACGGCGGCAACGCAGAAATCCCGATGCTCCTCCTCGAATGGCCTGTCGGCGGCGCTGGCGGTGCAGATGACATCCGACACCTGCCAGCCTCGGCCCGACGCCAGCCTGTGCGCGCTCGTCGTCATCGCCGAAACATAGCAACTTTTCCCAAGCGCAGAACCCCTGTCGGCCTCTATGCTTGCCGGTCTCCTGACAAGATGAGAGCGAAGCCATGTCCAATTCCTTTGCCAAGGCCCTGCACAGCGATGGGCCCGTACCGGCCCTTGCCGAGAAACTGAATCTTTATGGCCGCTTCGTCGGCGCCTGGACGTTCGACGCCACGCGCCATCTCGAGGACGGTCAGGTGCTGACCGGGCGCGGCGAAGTGCATTTCGGCTGGGTGCTCGAAGGCCGCGCGATCCAGGACGTATGGATCCTGCCTGCCCGTGACGCCGGCCCCTCGCCCTCGCTCGGCAAATGGACCTTCTATGGCACGACGTTGCGCGTCTACGATCCCGGCGTTGACGCCTGGCACATCTTCTGGAGCGATCCGCGCAATCAGTACTACAGCCGCCAGCTCGGCCGTGCCGAGGGCGACACCATCATCCAGCAAGGCGCAGACGGCACCGGATCTGCTGTGCGCTGGAGCTTTTCGCGCATCACCGAAAATTCGTTCCGCTGGCTGGGCGAACGCTCACAGGACGACGGCGCCACCTGGCGTCTCGAAGTCGAGTTTCTGGCGCGCCGGGCCGTCAGCCCCTGATCCGCGCGGTTTCCACTGCCTCCGCTTTGCTCTACCAATCCCGTTATCCGGCTTTGCCGGCGGGGAGGGTCAGCATGCCGAGCTTCGACAGCCTGTTCAACGCCTTCGTCACCATACTGGTGACGATCGATCCGCCCGGCCTGGCGCCGCTCTTCCTCGCCGTGACCCGCGGCATGAACCGCGAGGAGCGCAACCAGGTCTCCGTGCGCGCGTCGGTCATCGCCTTCCTGGTAATGGCGTTGTTCGCAATCGCCGGCGCGTCGATCCTGTCAGTCTTCGGCATCACTCTGCCGGCCTTCCGCGTCGCCGGCGGCTTTCTGTTGTTCTTCATCGCCTTCGAAATGGTGTTCGAGCGCCGACAGGACCGCAAGGAGAAGATCGGCGACGTCGCCATCACCAGGGACATGATCCACAACATCGCCGCCTTTCCGCTGGCGATCCCGCTTATTGCCGGTCCCGGCGCGATTTCGGCGACCGTCCTGCTCTCAAGCTCGTTTCAGGGTTTGGGCGCGCAGACAGCCCTTGTCGGCATCATCGCCATCTGCCTCGTCATCACCTACCTGGTGTTCGTGCTGTCAGAGCGCATCGACCGTATCCTCGGCCAAACCGGCCGTTCGATCCTGACAAGGCTGCTCGGCGTCATCCTGGCGGCGCTCGCCGTACAGTTCGTCGCCGACGGCATCAAGGCGCTGATGGCGACGTAGGAACAGCCCTACTTCGCTGTCGTTTCAATGACTTCGAAGTCGTGGGTAATCTCGGCAGTCTTGGCCATCATTGCCGAGGCTGAGCAGTATTTCTCGATCGAAAGCCCGATCGCCCGCTTCACCTTGTCGTGTGATAGCGCCCGGCCCTTGACGACAAAATGCATGTGAATGCGGGTGAATACTCTGGGATCGGCTTCTGCACGGTCGGCATCGAGTTCGACTACGCAATCTTCGACCGCCTCGCGCCCCTTTTCGAGGATATGGACCACGTCATAGGCCGAGCAGCCGCCGGTGCCGATCAGCACCAGTTCCATTGGGCTCGGCCCCGGCGTCTTGCCCTCCGGCCCGAACGCAGTGCCTAGCACCAGCTTGTGCCCACTGGCGGACTCGCCAACGAAAGTGCGCTCCTCGACCCATTTGACCCTTGCCTTCACCTGATACGTCCTTTCACCGCTCAAACGCACAACGTCCCGAAAATCCAAGACAGATTTTCGGGACGCCATTTCGTGGCCAAGGTGCCGGCGCTTTTCGCCGCAAGGGCAGTCCGCCCCGAGAAATCAGAACGGGATTTCGTCGTCCAGCTCGCGCGACGAACCACCGCCGCCGCCCTTGTTGGCGCCACCGCGATTGAAACTTTCGCCCGGGCCGGACTGGCCGAAATCGGAACCGCGGCTCGCACCACCACCGGCATAGTTGCCGACCTGGCCCCCGCCCTCGCCCCGCGCATCGAGCATCTGCAGCTCGCCGCGGAATTTCTGCAACACGACTTCGGTCGTATAGCGGTCATTGCCGGTCTGGTCCTGCCATTTGCGCGTCTGCAGCTGGCCCTCGACATAGACCTTCATGCCCTTCTTCAGATACTGCTCGGCCACCTTGGCGATCTGGTCGTTGAAGATCACGACATTGTGCCACTCGGTCTTTTCCTTGCGCTCTCCGGATGTCTTGTCGCGCCAGCTTTCCGACGTCGCGATGCGGATGTTGACGACCGGGTCACCCGAATTCAAGCGGCGGATTTCAGGGTCCGCCCCGAGGTTGCCCACCAGAATGACCTTGTTGACGCTACCCGCCATGATACTTCTCCGCACTCATCCGAAACCAGATTTCTGTCGCTGCACCTTACAGGCTATGGACAATCCCTGCCTGCCGTCGCTGCCTTTTCCCACAACGTTTTTGTTCTCTTTTCGTTCTATAGGAGAGGCCCTGCACTGTCAATAGTTGTCAGTAAGAAGTAGTGTCTTGGTGTCGAATTTCCACAGACCATGGGATCGAGGCGAACTCAATGAAGATGGTCGCGCATGACGATCAGCCGCAAGAAGAATGGCGGACGGGAGTAAAGACCCGCATGCATGTCTCGGCCTGCAACGGCGCAACTCAACTTTGCATATTCGAACAATGGGTCGAACCCACGGTTGGCGCCCCGACACATTGGCACCCGGTCGAGGAAGTGCTTACCGTCATCGCTGGCAGGGCCGAGATGTGGATCGACGAAGAGCATCTCGTCTTGACTGCCGGACAGTCGCTTGTTGTTGCCGCGCACAGGCAACATGGCTTCCGCAACGTCGGCTCCGAATTGCTTCATATTCATGCTGTGCTCGCGTCACCAGTTTTCGAGGCGACGTTCAACGGATCCCCCGACATGGTGAGACGCTGGCTTCCAGCGAGTTTGTAAAAACCTCGCCTGTCTTAAAAAACACCGCCTGTCTTAAAAAACACGGCTTGCCAAACCGATAAGTATTGACTTATGCTTTCGGCATGATCGAAGCAGACATTTTTCGGGCACTAGCGGATCCAACGCGTCGCGCCGTCTATGAGCGGCTCGCCGACGGCGAGATGACGGTGTCGGAACTGCGCACTGGCATACCGGTATCGCAGCCGGCGGTATCGCAACATCTCGCAGTGCTGCGCGGCGCCGGCCTCGTGGTCGAGCGCCGGGCCGGTCGCAATGCCTATTACCGCGTCGATCCGAAGGGGCTTGCGCCACTGCTCGGCTGGATCGAACGCTACCGTGCGTTCTGGCCAGAGCGCATCGAAAGACTCAAGACGGTTTTGAAGGACATGGACCAATGACCAGCCGAGGCACAGAACGCGCCGAAATGGCCGCAGACAAGATCGAGTTCGAGTGCGAGCTGCCCGAACCGCCGGAAAAGGTGTGGCGGGCGCTGACGGTGCCGGACCTGCTCGCGGCCTGGATGATGCCGAACGACATCAAGCCCGAAATCGGCAACCGCTTTGCCTTTAAAGCGCCGAATGCGCCGATCGAGTGCGAAATCCTCGACGCGGATCCCGGACGGCTGCTGCGCTATTCCTGGCGGGAGCGGCCGGCGCCCGGCGATACGCAGGTGCCGCCCGGCAGCCCCCTGGACAGCGCAATGAACGACAGCCCAGTGGACAGCATCGTCACCTTTACGCTCGACCGCACCGTTTCCGGCGGCACGCATCTGCGCATCGTCCATGATGGTTTTGCTCGGGCAGCAGTGCCGGAGATCGCGATGGCAGGCGCCGGTTGCCGGCTTTCGTTTGAAGCGCGCACTCCCAGACACAAGCAGATCGCCGCAAACACGCCGCGCCTCTTCCTGCGCGCGGCCTGAACGACAACAGTCAACGGAGAGAACCGATGAGCGGCCTTGCCAATCTGGTGCCAATGGTGATCGAGCAGTCGAGCCGCGGCGAACGCGCCTTCGACATTTTTTCGCGGCTGCTGCGCGAGCGCATCGTCTTCATCAACGGGGCGATCGACGACGGCACCTCGGCGCTGGTCTGCGCCCAGCTTCTGTCGTTGGAATCCGACAATCCCGACAAGGAGGTCTCGCTCTACATCAACTCGCCGGGTGGCGTGGTGACCAGCGGTTTCGCGATCTACGATACGATGCAGTATATCAGTTGCCCGGTCTCCACGGTTTGTATGGGCTTCGCCGCCTCGATGGCCTCGTTCCTTTTGATGGCCGGCACACCGGGGCGGCGGATCGCGCTACCCAACACCAGCATCGTGCTGCATCAGCCTCTCGGCGGTTTCCAGGGCCAAGCCTCCGATATCCAGCGCCATGCCGAGGGCATCCTTCGCACCAAGCGGCGCATGACCGATCTTTACGCCCGCCATTGCGGCCGCACCTACGAAGAAGTGGAACGCACGCTCGACCGCGACTTTTTCATGACCGCGCAGGAGGCCAAGGATTGGGGCCTCGTCGACCATGTTTTCGACACTCGCAAGCAGGCCGCATGAACGAGCCGGGCCGGCGGACGGAACTGACGCGATTGAGCGCCCGCAATTTCAGCGACATCGGTCTGGTCTTGCCGCTATCGCGGCACTATAGTCCGGCGATGACCGCCAGCCGCTCGTCCAGCCTGTTATGCCTTGCTATCGCTACCGTAGCCGGCACGAACATGCTGGTGGGTATGGCACTTGCCCAAGATAATTCGATGTCTTCGCAAAAGGGCGCCCTGCCCGGTGTGACCAGCGATTATCGCATCGCCGAGCCAGCGCCGCGGCCTGAGCCTGACGATATGGCTCCAGGCAGCGGCAACGGCACCTTCAAGATTGGCGATACCGACGTTCGGATTTCCGGTAGCATCACCATCGATGTCGCTACCGGCGGGATCAGGCCCTCCAGCCGCTAAGCTCGCCTGGTGTGAACCACAAATATTGCGCTTCAAACGAACAGCCCCGCCATTGCGTTTGCAACTGACGGGGCTTCTTGGATCTGAAATCCAAATTGCCGGGAGTGTACTGCCGGCATTTTATTTCGGATGCTTCGCGGCATTCAGCCGACGATCCGACTAGCAGTCTCTGATTTTATGGGGATCAGCAGGTCCGTTTGGCGGGCAGCGAAAACGCCTGACCCTGGCCACTTATACCTGCCGCGGCTCCAGCGACACGTGGAGCCTCAACGAACAATCCGGTGGAGTCATGCCTCTGCTCTCCTTCTGTTGGTTGCGACTGTCGTCGTCGAAGCGCTCATCGCATAACCCGCGGCGTCTCGCAGGCTAGCCCCAGGCCGCGAGGCCATCGAAAGACGGCCGGCTTCGTTGACGTCTGGAGTCTGCCCCCACGGTGCAGGGACGTCAACCTTGAATAGCCGATTACCGAAAAATGTGATCGCGAGACGTTTTGGGAAGCCGGCCCCACGGGCAGCTTTTGTCAGGAGCGTGTTCGGCCTTTGTTCTTTCCGCTTGCCCGTTCGCGCGAAAGGCGGTTAAACGCTTTGGTCGAGAGTTGTGGCGTCTCTCGAAAAGGCGGCGAAATTGCCTACATAGGGGGTGGTCGGGAAAACCCGCCCATCCCACGAATTCCAGATTCTGAGGCGGCGACCGGCGATGGCCGACCATAAATATCTCTCCATTCGCGGGGCACGCGAACACAATCTGAAGAATGTCGATCTCGACCTGCCGCGTGACAGCCTGATCGTCATGACCGGCCTGTCGGGGTCGGGCAAGTCGTCGCTTGCCTTCGACACCATCTACGCCGAGGGCCAGCGCCGCTATGTCGAGAGCCTTTCGGCCTATGCACGGCAATTCCTCGAAATGATGCAGAAGCCGGACGTCGACCAGATCGACGGCCTGTCGCCAGCCATCTCCATCGAGCAGAAGACCACCTCGAAGAACCCACGTTCGACGGTCGGCACCGTCACCGAGATCTACGATTATATGCGGCTTTTGTTCGCCCGCGTCGGTGTACCCTATTCGCCGGCCACCGGCCTGCCGATCGAGAGCCAGACGGTCTCGCAGATGGTCGACCGGGTGCTTGCAGTCGTGGAAGGCACCCGGCTGTTCATCCTGGCGCCGATGGTGCGCGGCCGCAAAGGCGAGTACCGCAAGGAGCTGCTGGAGCTGCAGAAGAAGGGTTTTCAGCGCGTCAAGGTCGATGGCGTCTTCTATGAGATCGCCGACGTGCCGGCGCTGGACAAGAAGTACAAGCACGACATCGACGTCGTCGTCGACCGCATCGTCGTGCGCGGCGATCTGGCGACGCGGCTCGCCGATTCCATCGAGACCGCGCTGAAGCTGGCCGACGGGCTGGCGGTGGCGGAATTTGCCGACAAGCCGCTCGACGCCAGCCAGACCGGCGAGGATTCGGTCAACAAATCGAAGAACGAGACGCATGAACGCATGCTGTTCTCGGAAAAGTTCGCCTGCCCGGTATCCGGCTTCACCATTCCCGAGATCGAGCCCAGGCTATTCTCCTTCAACAATCCGTTCGGCGCCTGCCCGACCTGCGACGGGCTCGGCAGCCAACGCGCCATTGATGCCAGCCTGGTCGTGCCCGACGAGAATGTCTCGCTGCGGGCCGGCGCCGTCAGCCCTTGGGCGAAGTCGAGTTCGCCCTACTATGCGCAGACGCTGGAAGCGCTGGGCGTTGCCTATGGCTTCAAGCTCGGCGACAAGTTCAAGGATTTGAGCGAGGAGGCAAAGCAAGCCGTCCTGCACGGCACCGGCGAGCGCGAAATCACCTTCCATTACGATGACGGCCTGCGCTCCTACAAGACGACGAAAACCTTCGAGGGCGTCATCCCCAACCTCGAGCGCCGCTGGAAGGAAACGGAATCCGCCTGGATGCGCGAGGAGATCGAGCGCTTCATGTCGGCCACGCCCTGCCCGGCCTGCCGCGGCTATCGGCTGAAGCCCGAGGCGCTCGCGGTCAAAATCGCCGGCAAGCACATTGGCGAGGTCACCGAGCTGTCGATCCGCAAGGCCGACCAGTGGTTCACCGACCTGCCTGCATCGCTCAACGACAAGCAGAATGAGATCGCGGTGCGCGTGCTCAAGGAAATCCGCGAGCGGCTGCGCTTCCTCAACGATGTCGGTCTCGACTATCTGACGCTGTCGCGCAACTCCGGCACGTTGTCGGGCGGCGAGAGCCAGCGCATCCGGCTGGCTTCGCAGATCGGCTCCGGCCTGACCGGCGTGCTCTATGTGCTCGACGAGCCGTCGATCGGCCTGCACCAGCGCGACAATGCCCGCCTGCTCGACACGCTGAAGCATCTGCGCGACATCGGCAACACGGTCATCGTCGTCGAGCATGACGAGGACGCCATCCTGCATGCCGACTACGTCGTCGATATCGGCCCGGCGGCCGGCATCCATGGCGGCCACATCATCGCGCAGGGCACGCCGCAGCAGATCATGGCGACCCCCGCCTCGATCACCGGCAAGTATCTGTCGGGCGAGCTCGAAGTGGCGACGCCGGCGGTTCGGCGCGAGGCCAAGAAGAACCGCCGGCTGAAGGTCGTCGGCGCGCGCGGCAACAACCTGAAGAACGTCACCGCCGAAATCCCGCTCGGCACCTTTACCGCCGTCACCGGCGTATCCGGCGGCGGCAAGTCGACCTTCCTGATCGAGACCCTGTTCAAGGCGGCGTCGCGCCGCATCATGGGCTCGCGCGAGCATCCGGCCGAGCATGACCGAATCGAGGGGCTGGAATTCCTCGACAAGGTCATCGATATCGACCAGTCGCCGATCGGGCGCACCCCGCGCTCCAACCCTGCCACCTATACCGGCGCCTTCACGCCGATCCGCGACTGGTTCGCCGGCCTGCCGGAGGCCAAGGCGCGCGGCTACCAGCCGGGCCGCTTCTCGTTCAACGTCAAGGGCGGCCGCTGCGAGGCCTGCCAGGGCGACGGCGTCATCAAAATCGAGATGCACTTCCTGCCCGACGTCTACGTCACCTGCGACGTCTGCCACGGCAAGCGCTACAACCGCGAGACGCTCGACGTCCTGTTCAAGGGCAAATCAATCGCCGACGTTCTCGACATGACGGTCGAGGAAGGCGTCGATTTCTTCGCCGCCGTGCCCGGTGTGCGCGACAAGCTGGAGACGCTGAAACGGGTCGGCCTCGGCTACATCCATGTTGGCCAGCAGGCAACGACTTTGTCGGGCGGCGAGGCGCAGCGCATCAAGCTTGCCAAGGAACTGTCGCGCAAGGCGACCGGCAAGACGCTCTACATTCTCGATGAGCCAACCACCGGCCTGCATTTCCACGACGTCGCCAAGCTGCTTGAAGTGCTGCACGAGCTGGTCGACCAGGGCAACACGGTCGTTGTCATCGAGCACAATCTAGAGGTGATCAAGACCGCTGACTGGGTGCTCGATCTTGGCCCCGAAGGTGGTGACGGCGGCGGCGAGCTGGTAGCGTCCGGCACGCCTGAGGACATCGTTCGCGAAAAACGCAGCTATACCGGGCAGTTCCTGAGGGAATTGCTGGAGCGGCGCCCCGGAGGCAAGCGCGAAGCGGCGGAGTGATGGCAAAGAACGGTCTCATCACGGTCCAAAGCCGCTTCGGCGTGGCCGAGACGATCGATCGCCTGGTCGGGACTGTGGAAGGTGCAGGATTGCTAGTCTTCGCCCGCATTGACCACGCCGCCGGTGCGCGCAGTGTCGAAGCTTCTCTGCGTCCGACCCAGCTTCTGATTTTTGGCAACCCGAAAGGCGGCACGCCGCTGATGCAGGACCGGCAGCTTGCCGGCATCGATCTGCCGGTCAAGGCACTGGCTTGGGAGGACGAGCAAGGCAAGGTCTGGCTCTCCTACAATGACGCGCACTGGCTCGCTGAGCGCCACGGCTTGGGCGACGCCAGTCGCAATGCCGTCGCCGCGATAGCGGCCGGCATGGACAAGGTGATTGCGGCCGCTGCCGGCGCGGGCCAGTTTTGATCATGAGAGCCGCTCGGGCCGATGATCTCCCCACGGTGATCTCGCTCACCACCGACGCCTACGCGCCCTACACTGCCCTGTTCGGAGCGCCGCCGATCCCCGTCACCGAGGACTATGCGCCGCGCATAGAACGCGGCGAGGTCTGGCTTTCGGAGCAGGACGGACAGCCGGCCGGCTTGATCGTTCTGGAACGACATGCGGACCATACAATGATCTTCAGCGTCGCCGTTGCGCCCGCCTTTCAGGGCAAGGGTTTCGGCATCGGGCTGCTCGATTGGGCCGAGCAACAGACGCGCTTGTGGAGCTTGCCTGAAATCCGACTCTACACCAATGCCAGAATGGAACGGAACGTTTCGTTGTATAAGGCCTACGGCTTTCGCGAAACGGGTCGCCGGCCCAATCCATATCGGCCAGGATGGACGATCGTCGACATGGCGAAAGCCGTCGAGACGACCGCCATCGCGTGATCCTTTTCTGCAAACCGGGAGGACGACCATGACTCAATCAGGAACAATCCGCGCCGGCATGGGCGGCTGGACCTTCGAGCCGTGGGACACGTCCTTCTACCCGGACAAATTGTCGAAGGCCAAGCAACTGCATTATGCCAGCCGGCAGGTGCCCACTATCGAGGTCAACGGCACCTATTATTCGAGCTTCAAGGAGCCGACCTTCGTCAAATGGGCCAACGAGGCGCCGGATGGTTTCGTCTATTCGCTGAAGGGCAACCGCTTCGTCACCAACCGCCGCGTGCTCGGCGAGGCCGGGGAATCGATCATGCGCTTCCTCGGGTCGGGCGTCGCGACACTTGGCGACAAGCTCGGGCCGATCCTGTGGCAGTTCGCGCCGACCAAGAAATTCGACCCGGACGATTTCGAGGCCTTCCTCAAGCTGTTGCCGGAAAAGCAGGACGGCGTTGCGCTGCGCCACGCGGTCGAGGTGCGCAACGACAGCTTCGTCGTGCCGGAGTTCGCCGCCTTGGCGCGAAAGCACAAGGCCGCCATCGTTTATGCCGACCACGCCAAATATCCGGGGATTGCCGACGTTACCGGCGATTTCATCTATGCGCGGCTGCAGACCGGCAGCGACGACAATTCCGATTGCTACACGCCAAAGGCGCTCGACGAATGGGCGGCGCGCGCAAAAACCTGGGCGGAAGGCAAGGTGCCGGCCGACCTGTCGCGCGCCGATCCTTCAACCGACGCGCCGGTCAAGCCACGCGATGTGTTCGTCTACTTCATCACAGAGGGCAAGGTCCGCGCTCCATTCGGCGCCATCGCGCTGATGAAGCGGGTCGCAGGCTGACGCCCCGCTGTCGGTGGTCCGCCTGGCCGGGTCCTCAATTACCGGCTATGCGGCGCGCTCGTCCGGACGCCGATCAACCCTGACGATCTCGTTGAAAGCATCGAGATCGACATAGAAGACCTTGGTGATCTCCGCGATGAGTTCGTCGTGGTCATACCCCTGCGATTTCAGAATGTTGATGGCTGTCAGGATATCGACGCGCTCCGTGAGCCGTCGTTTCTGGTAGTCCTCGACATAGCGCTCCATCGACTGGCCCTGGCTCCCAAGCACCCGAAATGTTGGACGACAACAGATCGCTGGAAGGGCTTGCGCGCAAGCGTGCCGACGCGGGCCGCGCCTTCCCCTGATCTGCCAAGTTGAAACTGGTACGGAAAGCGGCCGACTCACCAAGGCCAAGCAAAATCTAGCACGCAATCTGCAGCGCGCCAGAGTTGCAAAATAATGGAATCAATAAGAATTCAGACAGTCAGGAATTTGCGGACGTCCGCCCGGTCGAGATCCTCGGCGGGGCCGGTATGGACGATCTGACCGCGGTCCATGATGTTGACCTCGTCGGCCAATTCCCGGCAGAAGTCGAGATATTGTTCGACCAGAAGCACGGCGATACCGGCCTGGTCGCGCAGATAGCGGATGGCGCGGCCGATGTCCTTGATGATCGACGGCTGGATGCCTTCGGTCGGCTCGTCGAGCACCAGCAGCTTCGGCCGCATCACCAGTGCCCTGCCGATGGCAAGCTGCTGCTGCTGGCCGCCGGAAAGATCGCCGCCGCGGCGCGCGAGCATCTGCTTCAGCACCGGAAACAATTCGAAGACGTGACCGGGAATGTTGCGATCGGCGCGCTTCAACGGCGCAAAACCCGATTCGAGGTTTTCCCGCACCGTAAGCAGCGGAAATATCTCCCTGCCCTGCGGCACGAATGCGATGCCCGACCGGGCGCGATCATACGCCGCGCTCCGGTCGAGCGCCTTCCCCTCGAAGGCAACGCTTCCGCTCGTCAGCCGGTGATGGCCGACGATCGATCTCATCAAACTGGTCTTGCCGACGCCGTTGCGGCCGAGCACGCAGGTGATCTTGCTGGCGCCGGCCTTCAGCGAGACGCCGCGCAGCGCCTGGGCAGCCCCGTAGTGCAGCGTGGCATTGGAGACTTCGAGCATGGTCAGCGCTTTCTCCAACGCGTGAAGAACGAAAGGTCGAAATGATGGAACGGAACGCGCCAGACCATGTTCATCTCCCCAGATAGACTTCGACGACGCGCTCGTCGGCCGAAACGAAGTCGAGACTGCCCTCGGAAAGCACCGAGCCTTCGTGCAGGCAGGTGACCTTGACGCCGAGCTCGCGCACGAAATGCATGTCGTGCTCGACGACGATGACAGAATGGTCGCGCGCGATGTCCCTGAGCAGCCGCGCGGTTTCCTCGGTCTCGGCGTCGGTCATGCCGGCAACCGGTTCGTCGACCAGCAGCAGCTTCGGATCCTGCGCCAGAAGCATGCCGATCTCGAGCCATTGCTTTTGGCCGTGGCTCAGATTGGCGGCGAGTTCGTCACGCTTGTCGCCAAGCCGAATGATGCCGAGGATGTCGTCGATCTGCCGCACGTCCGCGGCCGAGCGACGATGGAACAGTGCCGGGAAGATCGAGCGCGGGCCTTTCAGCGCCAGCATCAGATTGTCCTCGATCGTGTGGCTTTCGAAGACCGTTGGCTTCTGGAATTTACGGCCGATGCCCATCATGGCGATTTCGGCCTCGTCGTGTTTGGTTAGGTCGACCTCACCGTTGAAGAAAACTTCACCCGCGTCGGGCCGCGTCTTGCCGGTGACGATGTCCATCATCGTCGTCTTTCCGGCGCCGTTGGGGCCGATGATCGCCCGCATCTCGCCCTTGTCGAGCACCAGCGAAAGGTTGTTGATAGCGCGAAACCCGTCGAAGGAAACCGACACGCCGTCGAGATAGAGGATGGTGTTGCTCTTCGACATCAGGCCATCACTCCGCCGGCTGCGGTTCGGCGCCGGAGGCCGACCAGTCGCCCGGCCTTCTCGCCGCCGAGCGGTCGGTTTTCGGCGGCACCGGCGCATCGGGATCGATGCCGACTTCCTCGGCAACCGAGGCCGCCCGCAGCGCCTTGGCGTTGCCGCGCCAGGAATCCCACATGCCGATGATGCCCTTGGGCAGGAACAGCGTGACGGCGACAAACAGTCCGCCCAGCGCAAACAGCCAGAATTCCGGCAGCACGCCGGTGAACCAGGATTTACCGGCATTGACCAGAAGCGCGCCGATGATCGGCCCGACGATGGTGCCGCGCCCGCCGACGGCCGCCCACACCACCACCTCGATCGAATTGGACGGCTCGAATTCGCCAGGGTTGATGATGCCGACCTGCGGCACGTAAAGCGCACCGGCGATGCCGGCCATCACCGCCGACACGGTGAAGGCGAACAGTTTGACGTTCTCCGCCCGCCAGCCGAGAAAGCGCGTGCGGCTCTCGGCATCGCGCACCGCCATTAAAAGCTTGCCGTACTTGGAACCGACGATTGCCCAGGTGACGAAGACGGCAAACGCCAGCATGACGGCGCTGGCCGCGAACAGCGCCGACCGCGTCATGTCGGCCTGCACGTTGAACCCTAGAATGTCCTTGAAATCAGTTAGGCCGTTGTTGCCGCCGAAACCCATGTCGTTGCGGAAAAACGCAAGCAGCAGCGCATAGGTCATCGCCTGGGTGATGATCGACAGGTAGACGCCGGTGACGCGGCTGCGGAAGGCAAACCAGCCGAAGACGAAGGCGAGCAGGCCGGGCACCGCAAGCACCATGATCGCGGCAAACCAGAAATGGTCGAAACCATACCAGAACCATGGCAATTCCTTGTAGTTAAGGAACACCATGAAATCCGGCAGCAGCGGATTGCCGTAGACGCCGCGCGAGCCGATCTGGCGCATCAGATACATGCCCATCGAATAGCCGCCGAGTGCGAAGAAGGCGCCGTGGCCGAGCGAGAGGATGCCGCAATAGCCCCAGACGAGATCGAGCGCCAAGGCGAGCAGTGCGTAGCAGAGGTATTTGCCGGTGAGCGCGACGATATAGGACGGCACGTAAAACGCACTTGTCGGCGAGACCGCAAGATTGAGCAGCGGCACGACGATTGCAACCGCCAGCAGGATGAAGATGGTGATGGCGACGCGGCGGTCGGCGCCGGCGGCAAAGAAGCGTCCCGTGATCATGCTTCCACCGACCTGCCCTTTAGCGCGAACAGACCGCGCGGGCGTTTCTGGATGAACAGGATGATCAGCACCAGGACGACGATCTTGCCGAGCACTGCTCCGGCATAAGGTTCGAGGAACTTGTTGACGATGCCGAGCGAGAAAGCGCCGACCAGCGTGCCCCAGAGATTGCCGACACCGCCGAAAACGACGACCATGAAACTGTCGATGATGTAGCCGCGGCCGAGATTGGGCGAGACGTTGTCGATCTGGCTGAGCGCGACACCAGCGATGCCGGCAATGCCGGAGCCGAGTGCAAACGTTAGCGCATCGACCCAAGGCGTCCTGATGCCCATCGAGGCGGCCATGCGGCGATTGGCGGTGACGGCACGCATCTGCAGCCCCCAGGGCGTGCGTTTCATCACGTAGAGCAGCACAGCGAACACGCCGAGCGCGAATACGAGGATCCAGAGCCGGTTCCAGGTCACGGCAAGCTGGCCGATATTGAACGAGCCGGACATCCAGGACGGGTTGCCGACCTCCTGGTTGGTCGGCCCGAAGATGGTGCGTACGGCCTGCTGCAGGATCAGCGACACACCCCATGTCGCCAGCAGCGTCTCCAGCGGCCGTCCATAGAGGAAGCGGATCAGCCCGCGCTCGATGACAAGGCCGACGAGCGCCGCCACCAGGAAGGCCAGCGGCAGGGCGATGACCAGCGACCAGTCGAACAGACCGGGAAAGGAATTACGGATAACCTCCTGCACGACGAAGGTCGTGTAGGCGCCGAGCATGACCATCTCACCATGCGCCATGTTGATGACGCCCATGACGCCGAAGGTGATGGCCAGGCCAATCGCCGCCAGCAGCAGCACCGATCCAAGCGATATGCCATACCAGATATTCTGGCCGGCATCCCACAGCGCCAGCGTCGAATTGATGTTGGCGATCGCCGCGGTCGCCGCGTCCTTCACCGCACCTTCGGAATTGGCCTCTACCGACGTGAGCAGCGACACCGCATCGCGGTCGCTGCGCGCACCGATGAGCCCGATTGCCACCAATTTATCGGCCGCCGGCCTGTCGGAAACGAGAACCGACGCGGCGCGGGCCTGTTCTAGCAGCGCCTTGACGCTTGCCACGCTCTCATTGGCGATCGCGGTGTCGAGCGGCTCGATGTTTGCCGCGTCCGGCGTCTTGAACATTGTGTCGGCGGCGGCAATGCGCACGGCCGGATCCTTGGAGCCGAGCGTCAGTGTGCCCAATGCATCGCGAATGACGCGGCGCAGCGTGTTGTTGACCTTGATCTTGGTGATGTCGGTCTTGGCAGCTTCGCCCGATCTTTCGCCGGTAAGCGCATCGAGCAGCTCGATGCCGTCGCCGCTCTCCTTGCCGACAAAGACCAGTGAATCGGCCTTGCGCACGTAAAGGCTGCCCTCCACAAGCGCGGCAAGCGGCCGTTCTACGGCCGGATCGCCGGTAGCCGCAAGCTCGCGCACCACGGCTTCTATCGCCGGAAAATTGGCGGCGGTGGCGAATTTGGCGATGACCACGCGCAGATCTGCTTCGCTGGCGTTCGACGGCAGCAGCGTCCCCAGGAGGAGGAGCAGCATCAGGCCAATCGCGCGGATCAGGATCATTGGTTTCTGGTCGCTCTTGAAGGTTGAATGTCGCCTCCGGGCAGGCTGGAGGAGGAGCCTGCCCGGAGGCTTGCGGGTCTGGGAGGACAGACCGGGAGGATCAGTTGGTTCCCTTGCCGCCGCATTTGCCGGTGGCAACGTTGAAGTTGCCGCAGGACAGAGGCGCGCGCCAATCGGAGATCAGGTCCTTGGAGTCAGGCAGATAGTCGGACCACTCGTCGCCCATCACCAGGCCGGGCGTCTGCGAGACGGTTTCGAACTGGCCGTCGGCCTGGATTTCGCCGATCAGCACCGGCTTGGTGATGTGATGGTTCGGCATCATCGTCGAATAACCGCCGGTCAGGTTCGGCACCGAGACGCCGACCATGGCGTCGATGACCTTGTCCGGATCGGTGGTGCCGGCCTTCTCGACCGCCTTCACCCACATGTTGAAGCCGATATAATGGGCTTCCATCGGGTCGTTGGTGGTGCGCTTGTCGTTCTTGATGAATTTGTGCCAGTCGGCGATGAACTTCGCGTTCTCGGGTGTGTCGACGCTCTCGAAATAGTTCCAGGCGGCGAGATGGCCGACCAGCGGCGCGGTGTCGAGACCGGCAAGCTCTTCCTCACCAACCGAGAAGGCCATGACCGGAATATCCTCGGCCTTGATGCCCTGGTTGCCGAGTTCCTTGTAGAACGGCACATTGGCGTCACCGTTGACGGTCGAGACGACGGCGGTCTTCTTGCCGGCCGAACCGAATTTCTTGATCGCCGAGACTTCGGTCTGCCAGTCGGAGAAGCCGAACGGCGTGTAGTTGACCATGATGTCTTCCGCAGCGACGCCCTTGGCCTTCAGATAGGCCTCGAGGATTTTGTTGGTGGTGCGCGGGTAGACGTAGTCGGTGCCTTCGAGAACCCAGCGCTTCGCCGAACCGCCGTCCTCGCTCATCAGATAGTCGACCGCGGGAATGGCTTGCTGGTTCGGCGCCGCACCGGTGTAGAACACGTTGCGCTCGCTCTCCTCGCCTTCGTACTGGACGGGGTAGAACAGGATGTTGTCGAGTTCGCTGAACACCGGCAGCACCGATTTGCGCGACACCGAGGTCCAGCAGCCGAACACCGCCGCGACCTTGTCCTTCGAGATCAGCTCGCGCGCCTTTTCGGCGAATAGCGGCCAGTTGGAAGCCGGATCGACGACCACCGCCTCGAGCTTCTTGCCGAGCAGGCCACCCTTGGCATTCTGCTCTTCGATGAGCATCAGCATGGCGTCCTTCAGCGTCGTCTCCGAGATCGCCATGGTTCCCGACAGCGAATGGAGGATGCCGACCTTGATGGTGTCGTCGGCCGCCTTGGCGGGAACGCTCATCAGCAGGCCGGCGGTGACCACGCCGGCCGAAAACATTTTTGTTATTGTCGAGAAACTGCCCCTCATACTTTTAAACTCCCAAGCTGGTTAACTGCATCGGAACAGACCATGCAACGGCTGTGCCAATCACCGGCGAAAGATCGGAGGGTTTGAGATTTCCCAGCCCTGTCAGTCGGTTAATGTATTAGCCGCGGGAGATGAACCTCGCCTGCCAGGTTTTAGATGAGAAAAGATCACTCGTATCAGCCTAAGTTTTACTCATATACAGGCCAATGCCCGAATTTTGAGCAGCATCATATGAGCGCTGGCGAGGATTGCAGCGCCGGAGCGAAATGAGGCAAGTTCGAACCCTTAACGGGGGACCTCCATGGCCTTCAGAGCTTCTTGCATTTTCACCGCCATTCTTCTGTTGGCGGCGACGACCGTAGCGCGCGCCGGCTTCAGCGACGGCAAGCTGCCGGACGGCTCCTATCATTGCGAAGTCTATCTGCTTGGCATGTTCCTCAGCCTCGGCGACATCACCATCAAGGGAAACGTCTATAGCGGTCCGGTGAGCTTCGGCATCGCGCCGCAAAGCTACAATTACCAGATGGATGCAGACGGCGTGATCACCTGGCTGGGTCCGCTGGGCGGCTACACCAGTGGCGGCAACTCGATCTCGCTTACGCAGGCGACGCTGGAAAGCGGAACCACCCCGTCCTTCGACATCATCATGAAGCAGCCAGACGGCGCCTTTACCGCCTCGACCTGCACGAAGCGTTGAAAGTACGGAACCTGGCGAGGTTCCGTACTCCGAAGTAGAAGCCGCCTAGCTCTCCGCCGCCATGTCGAGCGCCAGCCGGGTCATATCGGTGAAAAGGCCCTGGCGTTCGGAATAGTCGGTCTGCTCGCCGGTTGCCACATTGTCGACGACGGTCAGGATCGACAGCGCCCGGGCGCCGAAATCGGCCGCAATGCGGTAGAGTGCGCTGGTTTCCATATCCACGGCGAGCGCCCCCTGTGCCTGTGCTTCGGCAAAGCGTTCGCGCCCCAGCGGATGATAAAAAATGTCGCTGCAGATGGTCAGCCCGGCCCGATGGTCGATGCCGAGTTCCGCAGCCCGGGCCAACGCCTGGGCCAACAATGCCGGATCGGGGCCGGCATCGGCACGATAGAGCCCAAAAACCTGGCCGCTCTCCGCATTTTCGCCACGCACCGATTGCGCGATCACCAGGCTGCGCAGCACCACCTCAGCGGTCAGGCCGCCGCAGGTGCCGGTGCGGATCAACGTTTTCGCACCGTAGAAATCCAGCAGCTCGTGCACGTAGACCAGGAATGACGGGACGCCGATGCCGGTGGACTGGACGCTGACAGGCTTGCCGCGAAACAACCCGGTAAAGCCGAGCGCGCCGCGGCGGCGGTTGACGCAGCGCGGCGCTTCCAGAAAGGTCTCCGCCATCCATTCAGCGCGCTGCGGGTCGCCCGGCAGCAGCACCGTGCTTGCGTAGTCGCCTTTGCTAGCCTCGTTGTGTGGCGTCACGGCATGCTTTCCAAAACCCGTCGCCCGTTTCGCCTGCAATCATGGCAGTCTCACGACATTGCGCAAGCGGAGCGTTGGAAGGGTCAGGATTCCAGCATGTCCTTTACGATCGTGGCCAATTGCTTGAGCGAAAACGGCTTCGGCAAGAAGCCGAAATGCGCGTCGGCCGGCAAGTTCTTGGCGAACGCGTCTTCGGCATAGCCGGACACGAAGATAAACTTGATGTCGGGCTGCCGTTTGCGCAATTCGCCAAGCAGCGTCGGGCCATCCATTTCCGGCATCACCACGTCCGACACCACGACGTCGACCTTGCCGCCGAGCGCTTCGTAGACTTCAAGCGCCTCGACGCCCGACGACGCCTCGTGGACGGTGTAGCCGCGCGATTTCAGCGCCCGCATGCCGCCCATGCGCACGGCGTCCTCGTCCTCGACCAGCAGCACAGTGGCCGAGCCCGACAGATCCTTGGCTGAGTCGGCGATCTTGGCAGGGGCGGCCGGCACTTCTCCAGCCTCGCCCGCCTTCCTTGCCTCCGCAATGTGCCGCGGCAGGAAGATGCGGAACACGGATCCCTTGCCGACTTCGGAATCGCAGAAGATGAAGCCGCCTGTCTGCTTGATGATGCCATAGACCATGGACAGGCCGAGGCCAGTTCCCTTGCCAACCTCCTTTGTCGTGAAGAAGGGCTCGAAGATCTTTTTCAGCACATCAGGCGCGATGCCGCTGCCGCTGTCCTCGACCTCGACCAGCACATAGTCGGCCGGTGTAAGTTCGCGATAGGAAAAGGTCTTGCATTCCCCGGCGCTGACGTTGCGGGTGCGTACGGTGAGGTCGCCGCCGGCCGGCATCGCATCGCGCGCATTGACCGCCAGATTGACCACCACTTGCTCGAACTGCCCGATATCGACCCTGACCGGCCACAGGTCGCGGCCATGGTCGATCTTGAGCTTGATGTCGTTGCCGACCAGCCGGGCAAGCAGCATCCTGAGATCGGCGAGCACGTCGGTCAGGTTGAGCACCTCCGGCCGCAGCGTCTGCTTGCGCGAGAAGGCCAGCAACTGCCGCACCAGCGAGGCCGCCCGGTTGGCATTCTGCTTGATGTTCATGATGTCCGGGAATGACGGATCGGACGGCCGGTGGTTGGTCAACAGCAGGTCCGAGGCCATGATGATGGCGGTCAGCACATTGTTGAAATCATGCGCGATGCCGCCGGCGAGTTGGCCGACCGCCTGCATCTTCTGGCTCTGCGCCATCTGGCCCTCGAGGGCCTTTTGCTCAGTGGTCTCCACGGCATAGACGATGGCCGATTCCTCGGCGCCCTCGCCACCGGTACCGTCTGCGACCGCGTTGACGTAGAAGCGTATGTGGCGCTCCTCATTGCCGGGCAGCACCGTATCGATCGGCTCGATGTCAGCCTGTTGCTGGCGTGCCTTTTCAAAGGCCGCGGCGAAAGCCGGCCGGTCGCGCTCGTGGATCACCGTATCCAGCCGCACACGCCGATCGACCGCGTCGCGGTCGACGACCGAGGAAAACAGCGACAGGAACGGCGCATTGGTGCGCAGGATGCGGCCGGCATGGTCGACGCCGGCTATCGCCATCGGCGTCGAGTTGAAGAACCGCGTGAAGCGTATTTCCGATGCGCGGAGGTCGGCCGAAGCGTCCTCGCCTTGCGTCCGGTTGAGCACGATGGTGCGAGTCGGGCCGTTGAGCCCCTCTCGGCTGGCCGAGACACGATGCATGAAGCGCACCGGCAGCGCCTCGCCGGTCATCGTCGTCAGATCGAGGTCGATAACGGCATTGCGCGTGGTACCAGCGTCGGCCCTGACCGAACGGACCAGCGCCATGCCGTCGCCGGCGACGATCTCCGGCAGCGTGATGGCGCCGGGAGTGAAGCTGGCCAGATCGATGCCAAGCCACTCGGCAAGGGTCGCGTTGATATAGGTGACGCGGCCTTCCTGGTCGGCGGAAAAGAACCCGGCCGGCGCATGGTCGAGGTGATCGATGGCCTTTTGCAGGTCGAGAAAGAACCGCTCCTGCTCGGCCCGTTCCCGCGAGATATCGGCAAGCTGCCAGGCAAGCATGGGCAGCCGTTGGCCGGGAACGCTGAAGGCGCGGGCTCGAACGCGGTACCAGCGCGCGCCCGGTTCGGCGCCTGGCCGAATGGACTGCGCGAGCCGAAACTCGCCGTCGCCCGGCTGGCCGTCCCGCAGGCCTGACGCCAGCCGGTATATGGTCACCGAGGCCTCGGGAACGTCTGAAAGCAAACCTTCGACGGTCTTGAGGTCGGCGGCCGACTCGGCACCCGTCATATCGGCATAGGTCCGGTTGGCGTAGATGATACGGCCTTTGGTGTCGGTGACCAGGAGACCTTGCGACATCGAATCGACGAAAGCTTTCGACAGTTCGTCGCTTGTCGAGCGCGGCGTGATATGCACGAAGCCGATCGCAGTGGCGAATAGAAAGCCGACGCCGATCATCGCCAGCACGCCAAGCATGCCGAGCAGGAATGGATCGCCAAGGCGCTCGCGGAAAAGGCCGAAGACGATCGCTGCCCCAGTCAAGACGACGATGAAGACGATGAGCCGGGTGACCGCTCCCGGCCGCGTGTTCTGGTCGACGATAGGTACCGGATAGAAATCGCCGCGCGCTTCCTTGGCCATGTGCCCCCTGCTCGTGAATTCCGGTGTCGGTTGAATCATATTCTCAGGGTTGGGAAAAGGCCCGGCTGCAGATGTCCGCTAAAAATGACGCCGTTCGGCTCCCGGCGTTTCAAGCTGTTCACGAAGCGTGAAAGGCAACTTGCGGTGCCCTGCCGCAACAGTCTAGTGTCGCCTCTCTTCGAAAGCTGATTTTGGGGGAACCAATGCTGCAATGGCTGGATGGCGTGGCGGGTCCTGGTTATGCCGCAGCAATCCTATGGACGTTTGCAGTACTTGTCCTTCTGCTCATCATTCTTCTTATCATCAGGCTGGTCCGCAGCCTGACGTTCGGGACATTCGTCGCCGGCGGCAGGAACCGCAAGACGCGGCTGGCTGTCATGGATGCCACAGCGGTCGACAGTCACCGGCGGCTGGTGCTGGTGCGCCGTGACGATATCGAGCACCTGCTCTTGATCGGTGGTCCGACCGACGTCGTCGTCGAGCGCGACATCAGGCTCTCGGCGCTGCGGCGCCCGGCATTGACCGGAGACAACGGCCACCAGCCGGCAGCAAGGTCTGCTTCGACCACCGCCGCGCCGGTGAGGCAAGCGCCACCGCAGCCGGCAAGCGTAACCGCGACCCCTGTCCGAGCCCGCCAGACGGCGACGATGCCGGCAACAATGCCGGCGCCGGCGCCGAAACCGGCATCGAACGTCACACCGTTGCCAAGTTATGGATCCGTCAACGCCAATGCCTCGCGGCATGCGCAGCCGCCGGCAAGACAGGACTCCCCGGCAAGATACGAGCCGCCTGCACAGCACGAGTCGATTGACGATGCGCTGATGAAGGAGCTGGAGGTTTCCCTCGACGAGCCACGCTTCAGCCAAACGCCGAGCAAGCCGGTGGCGAAGGCATCGCCCTCTCTCGACGACGAGATGACGAAGCTCCTCGGCGAGTTGTCCAATCAGAAAAGATAGGCCGATAGCGAACGGCCAATGAAAATGGCCGGAAAACCGGCCATTGTGAACGCTTTACTGATGCCGCTGTTTTTCCCGGCGACTCAGTCGTCGCGGTAGACCTTCTCGCGCCGCTCATGGCGCTCCTGTGCCTCGATCGACAAGGTGGCGATCGGGCGCGCGTCGAGCCGCTTCAGCGCGATCGGCTCGCCCGTCTCCTCGCAATAGCCGTAAGTGCCTTCGTCAAGGCGCTGGAGGGCCGAATCGATCTTGGAGATGAGTTTTCGCTGGCGATCGCGGGCGCGAAGTTCGATGGCGCGGTCGGTTTCGGAGGAGGCGCGATCGGCGAGGTCGGGGTGGTTGGCGTTTTCCTGCTGCAGGATTTCGAGAGTTTCGCGCGCTTCGCGCAAGATGTCGTTCTTCCAGGTGACGAGCTTCATGCGAAAGTAGGATTTCTGCCGCTCGTTCATGAACGGCTCGTCTTCGGAGGGTACGTAATCGGCGGTAACGATGTCGTTCATTCGACTCACCCAACAAACCCCAAATTTGGCGCCTATATATTCGCGGACCGAAAGCTGCACAAGGTCAATCGACGACAGTTTCACGCAATTGTTAGTCTCGGACAAATCAGCATCTGCGATGCCCTTTTTGCGAAGAATACGACCGAATCCGTACATGATTCGCTATGCTTGAGGGGCGCTTGCCATTGCGCACGGAGCTCTTCTGATGGCAAATCCTGCGGCGTGCTGACGGGTTCGGTGCCCGGCACAACGGGGATCCGGTGACCAGACTTTACCTGCTGAGGCATGCGAAGGCCGGCTGGGCGCTGCCTGGCGTGGCTGACTTCGACCGCCCGCTCGATCCATCCGGCTTCGCCGATGCCGAAGCGATGGGCGTGCTGATGCGTTCCCGCAAATACGCACCGGCCCGCACCCTTTGCTCAAGCGCCAAGCGCGCCCGCCAGACGCTGGAAAGCTTGGCTGGCCATACGGACACGGGCCGGGTGCTGTTCTGTGACACCTTCTACAGCGACGATGCCGCCGCGTACCTCACTGCCATCCGGCAGAATGGCGGGCTGGATGCCTTGCTCGTCATCGGCCACAATCCGATGATCGAGGATCTCGCCATGGCGCTCTCAGGCGACGGCAACGAGACCGCGCGGGCCATGCTGAACCACGGCTTCCCGACCTCCGCACTTGCGGTGGTCCGGTTCAACGGCAGACTTGCCGAGGCTGCGCCAGGCACCGGCTATCTCGAAGCCTTCCTGACACCTGCCGATATCTGAGGCCATTTCAAAGCCGCGCATCAAAGCCTATATCGGATCCTGACCGGCCCGCGAGAACAGATTTGGCATCATCGCTGACGACTTTTACCGACGAGGCGAAGATTGCCTTGGATACGTTGTCAGGCCGCGCTGCCGGGCTTTTCGCTCCGTCACTGCGTCTTGGCGTGACCGGGCTGTCCCGCGCCGGCAAGACGGTGTTCATCTCGGCCCTTGTGCACAATCTGGTCCATGGCGGACGCTTGCCGCTGTTTGAGGCACAAAAATCGGGGCGCATCGCCCGGGCTTTTCTCGAAGAGCAGCCGGACGACGCGGTACCACGCTTCCAGTACGAGGATCACATCGCGGCTCTTGTCGACGATCGCGTCTGGCCGGATTCGACGCGTGCGATTTCCGAACTGAGGCTCACCATCGAATACGAATCGGCCTCTGGCTGGAGCCGCATGTTTTCCGCCGGCAAATTGTCGGTCGACATCGTCGATTATCCCGGCGAATGGCTGCTCGACCTGCCGCTGCTCGGCAAGTCCTACGCCGATTTTTCGCGTGAGGCCTTCGAGATGGCCGTGTTGCCGGTGCGTGTCGACCTTTCGCGGGAATGGCGGGCGCTCTCCAATCCGGTCGACCCCAACGCCGAGGCCGACGAGATGACGGCGCGCCGTCTCGCTGAGAGCTTCGCGGCCTATCTCAAGGCCTGCAAACTCGACGAGCGGGCGCTTTCGACCTTGCCGCCCGGCCGCTTCCTGATGCCCGGCGATCTTGAAGGCTCGCCCGCTCTCACCTTCGCGCCGCTGCCGAATCTGGGCGGCCGGCGCGCCCGCTCGGGATCGCTGCAGGCTATGATGGAGCGGCGCTACGAGGCTTACAAGACGCATGTCGTCAAACCGTTCTTTCGCGAACACATCACGCGTCTCGACCGCCAGATCGTGCTCATCGACGCATTGCAGGCATTGAATGCCGGCCCCGGTGCGATGGCCGATCTGGAGCGCGCGGTCACCGAAATCCTGTCCTGTTTCCGGCCCGGCCGGGGCAACTTCCTGACCGACCTGTTTTCGAGGCGTATCGACCGCATATTGGTGGCCGCGACCAAGGCCGACCATCTGCACCACGAAAGCCACGACCGGCTGCAGGCGATCGTGCGGCGGCTAGCCGACCGAGCCGTGGCGCGGGCGAATTTCACCGGCGCCGACGTCGACGTCGTCGCTATGGCTGCCATGCGCGCGACCCGGGAAGGCACGGTCAAGCAGGGCCGCGAGACTTTGCCGGTCATTATCGGCACGCCATTGCGCGGCGAAAAAATCGATGGCGAAACCTTTGACGGAAAGACCGAAACAGCCATATTTCCCGGTGACTTGCCGGAGAAAGTTGATGCGGTGTTCGACGTTTCCGAATCGACCCGCCGGCAGAACAATGACGACCCCGCGATCCGCTTCGTGCGCTTTCGCCCGCCGAAACTCGAGCGCACCGCCGAGGGTGTGACGCTGTCGCTGCCGCATATCAGGCTCGACCGCGCGCTGCAGTTCCTGATCGGAGATCATCTCGCATGAGTGCGCCCCGCAGACCGGCGGCCTTTCGCATAGAGCCGGAGCCCCAGCAGAAGGAAGATTCGACGGCTCACCATGCTGCGTCCGAGGCCGCGCCGGCGCGAAAGCCGCGTACCGTGACGGCGGATCTTGCCGTGGTCACACCGGCGGAGATCGACGTCTTCGACGAGCCTGATATCGTCGCTGCCGAACCGCCGCCGGCGATTGCGCCGCGAAAACGTTCGCCGCTTGGCAGCCTGTTCTTCGGCGCGCTGGGCGTTCTGGTTTCGCTCGCCGTCGGCCTCTGGACCGACCAGCTGATTCGCGACCTGTTCGAGCGCGCCGAGTGGCTGGGCTGGCTGGCTGCCGCTATGGCCGCGATCGCCATCCTGGCGCTTCTGATCATCCTGGTGCGCGAATTCATGGCGATTGCCCGCCTTGCCGAGGTCGAAAAGTTGCAGAAGCGGGCGCTCGATGCGATTGCCCGTGACGATCCGAAGGCCGCCCGCGCCGTGGTCGACGAGTTGTCGGTCTTTGTCTCGGCCAAGCCTGAAACCGCGGCCGGCAGGCGCTCGCTGGCCGAATTGCGCGGCGAGATCATTGACGGCGGCAATCTGGTGCGGCTGGCCGAGACCGAGATACTCGGCCCGCTCGATGCCCGCGCCAGGGTGATGATCCTCGAAGCGGCGAAGCGCGTCTCGCTGGTGACCGCGGTCAGCCCCCGCGCGCTGGTCGACGTCGCTTATGTCGTGTTCGAAGCCGGCCGGTTGATTCGCCGGCTGTCGGAGCTTTATGGCGGCCGCCCCGGCACGCTTGGCTTTTTTCGCCTGGCGCGCAGCGTTCTGGCCCATCTCGCGGTCACCGGGTCGATCGCCGTCGGCGACAGTTTCGTCCAGCAGATCGTCGGCCACGGCCTTGCCGCCCGGCTCTCGGCCAAGCTCGGCGAAGGCGTCGTCAACGGCATGATGACTGCGCGCATCGGCATTGCAGCGATGGAAACCGCAAGGCCCCTGCCCTTTTACGCGGTCAGGCGGCCCGGATTGGGCGATTTCCTCTCCGCGCTGACCTCCTTTGCAGCAAAGAAAGAAAAAGAAACATCCGCTTCCGGAACGTGACTATTGCCTTGGGGTGACAAAGCATTAACCAATCTTGTCCATGGTCGGAAGCGTCCAAACCAGTCTCTTTGTTGCCGGGTGTCGTCGATGAAAAGCGTTATTCTGTCCAGCGGGCTGCCCGTGGCGCTCGCGCTTGTCGCAACCGTCGGCATTGCCGGAAACGCTTCGGCGGCGGAACCGGACAAGCAGTTCTTTCGATCGGTCGAAGGCAAATGGGTCGGCCCCGGAGAAATCGTTGCCGGCAAATACAAAGGCACGAAATTCACCTGCAGCTTCATCGGCTCGACGCCTGACGGCAAGGTCGGCATGTCGCTCGACGGCGGCTGCCGGGTCGGTATGTTCACTCAGCAGATGTCGGCAACGATCGAACACAAGGGCCGGCAGGGCTACAAGGGCAGCTTTATGGGCGGGGCCGCCGGCTCCGGCCTCGACATTATCGGCGGCAATGTCGTCGATGCGCACAAGGTGGTTTTCACCATCAATCGCAATCAGTTGCGCGGCGTTATGCAGGCGCTTGTCCCCGACGACAATTCAATGACGGTGACCGTTGCCGTGCGCGTCGACCAGCAGCTGGTCCCGGTCATCGGCATGAAGCTGAAGCGGATCGATGCAGTCGAGGTCGGCTCCATAACTCCGAACTGACTTTCAGCGTGAGAAGGGCGGCGGCCAAACGGCGCCGCCCTCTTTTGATTTGCAAATGGGCGCTCAGTCCTTGATCGCGGCAATCACTTCGTCATAGGCCTTGCAGGCCTCAGCCGCTGTCGTGCCGCTCTGATATTTGGTTGTGACCGCCTGGACCTTGGCCCCGAGGTCGGCTGCCTTGGCCGGATTCTTGGTAATCGCAGCCTGAAGTGCCGCAGTCATGTCCTGGGCCTTCTTGGTCAGCATCTCGGTCGTGCACTCCGGCGCCTTCGAACAGGCAGAACTGGCAAGTGCCGCGATGCCAACGGCAAGCAGCAAGAACTTCTTCATGTCAGTCATCTCCTCAAAAAAGGGCCGCGACTTGATCGTCGCTCGCCCTTCACTGGCCGAAGCCGGGCGTCCTTAGCGCCGGATTGCTGGAACAAGCAACGCGCGGGAGCCCATTATCCTGTTCAGTGCGCCTGCAATATCGCCTTCACAACACGCCGGATTCGCACTGTTCGATCCGCCCCGAAGCCCCTATCTTGGCCGCTTGTTGCAAGAGAGCGGAACGGCAGGCATGGCGGCAGAGGCATCGAACGGCGATCTGATCCAGGTGGTGGCGCTGCTCGCCGCCGGCGTCGTTGCGGTGCCGATCTTCAGGCGCATCGGACTTGGCTCCATCCTCGGCTATTTGACGGCCGGCGTCGTGATCGGTCCGTTCGGGCTGCGCATCTTTTCCGAATCGGAAGCCATTCTTCATGTCGCCGAACTCGGCGTCGTCATGTTTCTGTTCATCATCGGGCTGGAGATGCAGCCGTCACGGCTATGGGGCATGCGCCGCGAGATTTTCGGGCTTGGCGCGCTGCAGGTCGGCGTCTGCGCGGTCCTGCTGACCGGCGTCGGGCTGGCGGGAGGTTTTCCTATCGCGCAATCCTTCGTCGCCGGCGCCGGTTTCGTGCTCACCTCGACGGCCATCGTCATGCAATTGCTGGAAGAACGCGGCGAACTGGCCACGCCCAAGGGCCAGCGCATCGTTTCGGTCCTGCTTTTGGAAGACCTGGCCATCGTGCCGCTGCTGGCGCTGATCGCCTTCCTCGCGCCGGGCGGCGCCGATATGAGCCTGTCGGATCGGTTGACGGAGGTCGGCATCGGCCTTGCCGCGATCGTCGGGCTGGTGCTTGCAGGACGCTATCTGCTCAATCCGTTCTTCCGTATCCTGGCGGATGCGCGCGCCCGCGAGGTGATGACCGCAGCCGCCCTTCTGGTCGTTCTCGGATCGGCGCTCGCCATGCAGCTTTCCGGCCTGTCGATGGCGATGGGCGCCTTCCTGGCCGGCGTGCTTTTGTCGGAATCGACCTTCCGCCACCAGCTGGAGGCCGACATCGAACCGTTCCGCGGCATTCTGCTCGGACTGTTCTTCCTCGCCGTCGGCATGTCGCTCGACCTGCATGTGGTCGTCGTCAACTGGCAGCTCATTGCCATCTATGTCGTCGCCTACATGATGATGAAGGCGATCGGCATCTATATCGTCGCCCGCATTCTCAAAACCGGCCACCGGGAAGGGCTCGAGCGCGCGGTCTTCATGGCGCAAGGCGGCGAATTCGCCTTCGTCCTCTATTCCGCAGCAGCGGCAGTCGGGATCATCGATAGCCAGGCCAATGCGATGCTAACCGCCATCGTCATCATTTCCATGGTGCTGACGCCGTTGGCAATCATAGCCCTGCGGTATCTGACGCCGCGCGACGAGCAGTCGCTTGAAGGCGTCGATGTCGCCAACGGCCTGACCGGCAGCGTGCTGATCATCGGCTTTGGCCGGTTCGGCCAGATCGCCAGCCAGCCGCTTTTGTTGCGCGGCATCGACGTCTCGATCATCGACAATGAGGTCGAGATGATCCAGGCAGCGGCCGATTTCGGCTTCAAGGTCTATTACGGCGACGGCACGCGGCTGGACATCCTGCGTGCCGCGGGAGCCGGGCGCGCACGCGCCGTGCTGATCTGCGTTGACAAGCCCGATGCCGCCGTGCGCATCGCCGAGCTCATCAAGGCGGAGTTTCCGTTGCTGACGGTGCTGGCGCGGGCTTTCGACCGCGGCACGGCGTTGCAGCTCATTCGTGCCGGCGTCGACTATCAGCTCCGCGAGACGTTCGAATCGGCGCTTGTCTTCGGCGGCTCGACACTGGAAGCTCTCGGCGTCGATCCGGAAGAGGTCGCCGAGGTAGTCGAGGACGTCCGCCGCCGCGATGCTGCCCGTTTCGAACTTCAACAGGCAGAAGGCATCCGCGCCGGTCGGCGCTTCCTCAAAGGCAATATCGGCACCCCCATCCCGACGCCGCTCAGCACGCCACGGCGCGTGGGCCAGGCGCTCAACGAGGAGACCGCCGGCGTGCTGCAGAAATCCGAACCGGCCGATTAAACGTTGGAAAGACGCGAATGATGAACGAACTGGACGAGCGCGCTGTCTCCATCACCAGATTCTGGCGCGACGCCGGGGAGGACGCGTGGTTCGAGAAGAACGACGCCTTTGATGCCGACTTCCGCACCCGGTTTCTCGATCTGCACTTTGCCGCCGCCCGCCGCGAATGCGACGGCTGGTCCGAACACGCCGAAGGGTCGCTGGCACTGATGATCCTGCTCGACCAGTTTCCGCGAAACTGCTTTCGCGCCACCGGCCACATGTACGCCACGGACCCGCTGGCGCGGCATTTCGCTGGGAAAGCGATCGCTGCCGGCCATGACCTGGCACTCGACGAAGAGCTCCGCGTTTTTCTCTATCTGCCCTATGAGCATTCGGAGGACCTCGCCGATCAGCTCAAATCGGCAGAGCTTACCGCCGCCAAAGCCCCGATCTATCTGAAATATGCGATCGAGCATCGCGACATCATCCAGCGCTTCGGCCGCTTTCCGCATCGAAACAGGATGCTTGGCCGCGAGACGACACCGGACGAACAAATGTTCCTCGACGGAGGTGGGTTCTCCGGCTGATTTCAGGCACCGATGGCGGCAGCATCAGGTTTTCCACCAATCCCGGCCTGACGGCAGCCGTTCAATGCCCGATGTGTCGACGGCGGCCAGCCGCTCCGATACGCTCTTGCCGTCGACCACAAGCTCCGGCGCAATTTCTGCCAGCGGCGCCAGCACGAAGGCGCGCTCCAGCATGCGCGGATGCGGCACCTCCAGTCCGGTCTCGTGGATGATGCGGTCGCCGAACACCAGAATGTCGATATCGATCAGGCGTGGACCCCAGCGCTCCTCGCGCACCCGCTTCAGTTTTCGCTCGGCGTCGAGGCAAAGGTCGAGCAAAGCCCGTGGCGCGAGCGCGGTCGAGATTTCGGCCGTCGCGTTGAGGAAATCCGGCTGATCGAGCTTGCCCCAGGGGGGCGTGCGGTAGAGCGACGAAACGGCAACGACGCGCGTTCTCTCGTTGGCATCCAGAATGCCCAGTGCCGCAGCCATCGACTTCGCCGGATCGCCGAGATTGCCGCCAAGGCTGAGATAGACGGTGTTGTTGTTGTTACTATTCTGGCCAGACAACGGTCACCTCGACATGATCGAGCACACCCGGCACCGGGGCGTTCGGCTTGCGCACGGTGATTTCGGCCTTTTTGATCTGCGGAAACCGCGCCGTCAGCGCCCTCGCCACTTCGAGCGCCAGCGCTTCGATCAGAAAGCGCCGTTCGCCGGTAATGATCTTCTCGATGACCGCAAAGGCGATGCCGTAATTGACGGTGTCCTCGATGGAATCCTCGACCAGCGCCCGCCCGGGATCCACCGTGAGTGCCGCATCGACATAAAAGCGCTGGCCGAGCGTCTCTTCTTCGTCCAGCACACCGTGCCGGGCAAAGAAGGCGCAGTTCTTCATGCGGATGACATACATGGCTCAGCTTTCCCCGATCTCACGTGCCAGCATAGCATCGGCGATGGCCAGCGCATCCACGTTGATTGCGACATCGTGGACGCGAAAGAGATGCGCGCCTTTGAGCCTCAGGATAACGCTGGTGGCCGCGGTCCCGGCGCCTCTTGCGGCTGCGTCGCGGCCGGTGACGGTGCCGATAAAGCGCTTTCGCGATGTGCCGGCCATCAGTGGAAAACCCAGCGCATGAAGTTCGGAAAACCGTGCCATCAGGTCAAGATTTTCCGCTGCCGTCTCCTTGGCGAAGCCGAAGCCCGGATCGAGCACGATATGATCGTCGGCAACACCGCTCCGCCGCGCGATTTCTAGCGACTTCCTGAGGAAGAAGAGCTGATCGGCAATCACGTCGGGCAGTTTCTGCCGGTCCCGTCCCGTGTGCATGACGACAAGGCCAGCGCCGGTTTCGGCCGCGACGCGGGCAATGCCCGGTTCGCGCTGCAGGCCCCAGACGTCATTGACGATATGCGCGCCGGCTTGGACGGCAAGCCGGGCCGTATCCTCGCGATAGGTATCGACCGAGATCAGCGTTTCGCCAGACGTCGCGAGCGCCTCGATGACGGGCAGTATGCGGGTTTGTTCCTCCTTTGCGGAAACCGCGGAGGCGCCGGGACGTGTCGATTCTCCGCCGACATCGATGACGGAAGCCCCCTCCTCGACCATGCGGCGCGCCTGGTCAACCGCTTTTTCCGGAGCCTCGAACAGCCCGCCGTCGGAAAAACTGTCCGGCGTGATGTTGAGGATGCCGACGACCACGGCCTTGCCGCCAATGTCGAGATGGCGTCCGTGCGCCAACTGCCATCGCCCTGTCATCATTGCCCATCAACCATGTTCGATCCCGCGGCGTGGCCAGGGATCAATTCCGTTGCGCCGGAGACGGCGGTAAAGCAAGGTGGGCAAAGAGGCAACACGATGAAACGATCCCTCCTTTGCGCCCTGATGCTCGCTCTGACCGCATTCCCGGCCGGCGCTGCAACTCTCGTCAAGACATATAGTTATTTCCCGATCGGCGGCAGGACGCTCGACGACATCGAGACCCAGCTGTCGAAACTCGGGCCTCAGGTGAAGAGCACCGGGTCGCGGCATCCGGGAGCTACCCAGATGGCGTTCACCACCCGCGTCAGCTATGCGCAAAAGCCGGGCTCGTGCTGGATTGCCGACGCTGTCGTCACCGTCAAGGTCAAGGTCATCCTTCCTGAGTGGCGCCGCCCGCGCAAAGCCGATGCCGGCGTCAGGCTGTTCTGGGATACGTTGTCCGCCGACATCAAGCGCCATGAGGAACGCCACGTCGAGATTGCCAAGAACCACGGCCGCGAACTAGAAGACGCCTTGAAGGCGAGCTACCCGGAAAAGACCTGCGAACTGGCAAAGGCCAAGGCCGCAAAAATCACTGCGGCCATGCTTGCCAAACACGACCAGGACCAGATGCGCTTCGATCGTGTCGAAAGCGCCAATTTCCAAAGCCGCATCCTGCGGCTTTTGCACTATCGCATCGAGCGCATTGAGAACGGCCGGCTCGCTCCCGGCTGAACTCCGCGTCGTCGGACAAAGCCAATTTTGCCGAAACATAAGTGCCAGCTTCGGAAAACTTTCGAGCCGCTGTCGAAATCGGCCTATAGCGAACGACATATGCCAGGTTCGCAGGGATCAGCCTCCGGCAAACGCCAATCGGCGTACTAGATGCTTCCCAGCCCGTCGCGGACGTGCACGCAGGCATAATGGATGAACGGATATGGACCAGGCTGTCGACAAGCAAACGATGGTGGAAACCAGCGCGCCGCTGACCGAAACCGAGAAAAACGCCATCATCGGCGGCGTGCTTTTGTCGATGCTGCTGGCGGCGCTCGACCAGACCATCGTCGCGCCGGCGATGCCGACGATGGCACGTCTGCTCGGGCATGCCGAATATCTGCCATGGATCGTGACCGGCTATCTCCTGACCGCGACCGCCGTGGCGCCGCTCTACGGCAAGATCTCCGATATTTATGGTCGCCGGCCGACCGTCTATGCTGCAATCCTGATCTTTCTCGCCGGCTCGCTGGTCAGCGCCACGGCCCCTAACATGCTGGTCCTGGTTGTCGGCCGGGCGATCCAGGGCGCCGGCGGCGGCGGCCTGTTCGCCCTGACGCAGACCGTGATCGGCGACCTCGTGCCGCCGCGCGAGCGGGCCCGATACGCCGCCTGGATCTCGGGCACATGGGCCGTCGCCAGCATCGCCGGGCCGCTGCTCGGCGGCACCTTCGCCGAACATCTGCATTGGTCGCTGATCTTCTGGATCAACATTCCGCTCGGCCTGCTGGCCATGGCGATCATCAACAACCCGCTCAAGAAGCTGCCGATCGCCGCAAAACATCATCGCATCGACGGCCTCGGCGCGCTGCTTCTGGTCGCGGCCACCTCGCTGCTGCTGCTTGCCTTGAACTGGGGCGGCAGCGAGTATCCGTGGCTGTCACCTGAAATCCTTGGACTGCTCGCCTGCTCAGCGGTGTTCTGGAGCGCGTTCGCGCTGCGGCTCATGCGCGCGGCCGAACCGCTGATCTCGCTCGAAGTGCTCGGCAATCCGATCGTTCTCGCCGGCACATTGTCGATGTTCCTGCTGCAGGCCGCCAATGTCGGCTTGTCGGTCTATCTGCCGGTCTACCTGCAGTCGGTCGTCGGCCTGTCGGTCAGTCAATCGGGCACCGCATTGCTTGGGCTGATGCTCGGCACGGTGGCCGGTGCGACCTTTAGCGCGCGAATGATCCCGCGCTTTTTTCACTATAAACGCATTGCCATGATCGGAACTGTTTTCTCGATCCTGTGCCTCGGCGTGCTCAGCCTGGTCGCCGGGCATGCCTCACTGTTGCTCGTCGAGGTGTTGACGACCTGCGTAGGCCTGGGCACAGGCACGACCTTTCCGGTTGCCACCGTCTCGGTCCAGAACGCCGTCGATCGTATGCACCTTGGCGTGGCGACCGGCGTTCTCACCTTCCTGCGCTCGCTGGGCAGTGCGCTTGGCGTCGCCATGCTTGGTGCCGTCGCCCTTGGCTACGGCCTGCCGCTGGCCAGCGAAGGCACGCAGCCGGCCGGCCATATCGCCTCGGCCATGCCGTTCGTGATGATCTTTCTTGCCGCGGCCGCGATCTTGCTGTTGTCGCTCATCACGCTCTGGCTGATGCCGGAGAAAACGCTTCGCGGCCATGCCGAGGCTGTGGCCCCAACCCTGGCCGAATAGACCTGTCCGGCGAAATCCGGCGAGCTTCAGTCGACCACGCCGAGCTTCTTGTGCAGACTGGTTGACGAGGTCGTATACTGAAAAACGATGCGCTCGCCGGGGCTGACGATGCGCTTGGCCGCTTGCGCCATCAAGGCGACCTCGTGGAAGCCCGACAGGATCAGCTTCAGCTTGCCGGGGTACCAGTTGATGTCGCCGACGGCGAAGATGCCGGGCACCGACGTCTGGAATTTTTCGGCGTCGACCGGGATCAGGTTCTCGTGGAGGTTGAGGCCCCATTCGGCGATTGGGCCGAGCTTCATCGTCAGGCCGAAGAACGGCAGCATCCGCGTGCACGGCACTTCGACATCGCCCTCCGGCCCCTTGATCGTGGCCGAGACTAGCTGGCCGTCGCTGCCGGTCAGGCCAGTCACCTGTCCAACCTGGAATTCCAGCTGCTTCATCTCCTGCATGGCATACATCTTGTTGACACTGTCGGGCGCTGCGCGGAATTCAGGCCGCCGGTGCACCAGCGTCACGCTCTTGGCGACCGGCTGCAGGTTCAGCGTCCAGTCGAGCGCCGAATCGCCGCCGCCGACGATGACGAGGTCATGGCCGCGAAAGTCCTCCATCCGGCGCACCGAGTAGAACACGCTCTTGCCTTCATAGGGTTCGATGCCTGGAATCGGCGGCCGCTTCGGCTGGAACGAACCGCCGCCGGCGGCAATCACCACAATTTTGGCTTCGAACACCTCGTTTTCGTCGGTAATGACGCGGAAGCTGCCGTCGTCCAGCCTTTCCAGGCTCGAAACCATGCGGCTATAGGTGAATTCGGGCTTGAACGGCGCGATCTGCTCAAGCAGCTTGTCGACCAGGCCTTGCGCCGAGATCGAGGGCCAGCCCGGAACGTCGTAGATCGGCTTTTCCGGGTAGAGTTCGGCGCATTGCCCGCCGGGCCGGTCGAGTATGTCGATCAGATGGCACTTCATGTCGAAGAGGCCGAGCTCGAATACGGCAAACAGGCCGACAGGCCCTGCCCCGACAATGAGTACGTCCGTCTTGGTGATAGCGGTCATGAAGCATGCGCCTTTATGGGAAAACGGCGCGACACTGCATGACCATTGGTCCGCTGCCAAGCGGCAGCCGCAAAAATCGGCTTCAGCCCTGGCGGGCCGGCACGCGCACGACCAGCCCGTCGAGAGCGTCGCGCACCTTGATCTGGCATGACAGCCGCGAGTTCGGCTGGACCTCGTAGGCGAAATCCAGCATGTCCTCTTCCATGGCTTCCGGCTCGCCGACCTCCGCCGTCCAGGCTTCGTCGACATAAACATGGCAGGTCGCGCAGGCGCAGGCGCCGCCGCATTCCGCTTCTATTCCCGGCACCGCATTGCGGATCGCATTTTCCATGACGGTCGAGCCGTTTTCGGCATCCACGTCAAAATGCGTGCCGTCATGGGCGATGAAGGTCAGCTTGGTCATTTGTCACCTGAAGGGAGTCTGAGCCGACATAATCACTCTGCCGGACAAGTCAACTGCGGCGCGAAAGCGCCCGTGCGTGGCGTCTTTGGGATAAGTCCTATCGGCTGATGGCGGCGACGAAGTCGCGCACTTCTTCGATCAGCGAGCCAAGCCGCTTCAGCGTGCTGGCGTCTTCGGGCCGGCATTCGATCGCGCTGGCGCAATCGGCAATGGCGAAGGCGCCGACCCCGCGCGCCGAGCCTTTGAGCCCGTGTGCCAATAGCAGCCGCTGCCTGACATCCGCATCGACGATCTTGTCGCGCACCGACAGCGCCTGCTGCACGAACAGAGCCAGCACCTCCTGCTCGAGGCTCCGATCGCCCATCGTCTGGCGCGCAAGATGCGCCAGGTCGATCGGCCGCGCCCCGGCTGTCCCCGACACGTCGCCACCGGGCATCGAGAAGGCAATGCCGTTTTCGCCACGTATCACTTTGAGACTCCGTTCTTCGACCGCCGCAAAAACTAGGCGTATCCGGTGGACAACGGGTTAATGATTGGCCCGGAAAAATGTCGCGATAACGGCGCCGGAATCACGGCTGTGTTAACCTTATATTTAAAGTTTTACGTATCGGGCGGAATGCATGTTTTCTTTACCCGGCTGTGTCATTACGATACGACAGGTCCATTTTCAGCCTCCTGCGCGGGACACGCTAGGCAGAATCAATAAGCAGAACCATAAGTCCCGCGGCAGCTTGTACAGGGTAGCGAAGGCATGGCGAAGAAACCAACGACGACAAGAACGCTCGACAGCGACGTAGCCAGGGAACTTGAAAAGGCACTTGATATCGATCTGAGCGGCGATGCCGGCGGCGACTTCGACATGGCTGCATCCATGGAAGATCTCGAAGCGCAAATATCGCAAGCCGCCGACGAGTTGGCGCGCGAAGGTCGCAGCCAGAACGAAGCGCCTGCCCCGGACCAGACCCAGAACGCGGCACCTGCCGCCAATCAAAGCCAGATCGCAAAACCCGCGCCAAAGGCCAAGCCGGCTGAGTTGCGTCCTGTCGCAACGCGCAATGGCTCGCAGCCGGCAGCTTTCTCGCCGGCCAACGACGATCGTCAAAAAGACTATAAGACGCTCCTGCACACCCTCAATCGGCGCGCCTCGAACACGATCTACTGGGTCGTGGCTTTCGTTTCGCTGGCCTGGATCGCCGGCGCTGGCGGCCTTGCGAACCTGTTGTTCGGACCTGGCATCTGGAACATCCGCACCTTCGATCAGTTTTTCGCCCGTCCGGAGCTGATCGGCCTGGCGGTCGCGGCAATCGTGCCCGTCATCCTGTTCTGGGCATTCGCAGTGATGATTCGCCGCGCTCAGGAGATGCGCCTTGCCGCGCAGTCGATGACCGAGGTGGCCTTCCGTCTGGCCGAGCCGGAAAATCTTGCCCAGGATCGCGTCATGATGATCGGCCAAGCGGTTCGCCGCGAGGTGGCAGCCATGGGCGAAGGCATCGAACGCACGCTTGCGCGTGCCGTCGAGCTCGAAACGCTGGTCCACAGCGAGGTGAACCAGATCGAGCGCTCCTATTCAGAGAACGAGTCCCGCATCCGCTCGCTGGTCGACGGGCTGGGCAGCGAGCGCGAAGCGGTCGTCACCCATGCCGAGCGCGTGCGCGCCTCGATCACCGGGGCCCACGAGACACTGAAAGACGAGATCAACGCCGCCAGCGATATCATTCGCGACAGCATTCTCAACGCCTCGACCAAGCTGTCGATGACGATCAACGAATCCGGCGACACGCTGATCGACAGGATCAACGGAAGCTCGTTGTCGATCTTCGATTCGGTGGAAGGCCGGCTCGAATCGATCACCGATCGGCTGTCGACGTCGGGCGAGGCCTTCGCCAGCCTGCTCGACACCCGGATCGCCAAGCTGACGGACACCACCGATGGCCTGACGCGGTCGCTGACCGACCTGCTCGACGACCGCACGAGCGGCATGGTGTCGCTGCTCGGCGGTGCCGCCCGCACACTCAATTCGGAATTCGAAGCCAGCCTCAACGGCATCGAGCGGACGCTTGCTGAACGTGGCCAGGCGCTGATCAGCGAGTTCCAGACCCGCGCCGAGGCGCTCGACACCGGCACGCAGAAGCTCAACGCCGCGCTGGAGGCTCGCGCACGCCAGATCAACGAGACGCTGGTCGAGCGCGCGCGCGAAATCGCCCACACCTTCCAGGATAGCAGGGAGACGCTGTCGGCGATGATCGATCAGGGCAAGACCCAGATCGGCGCCGACATGGCCGACATCATTTCATCGACCTCGACCATGCTTGAAGCCCGCGCCGGCGATTTCGCCGGGCGCATGGAAGCGGCGCGCCATGTCGTATCGCGTTCGTTCGATACGGACATCCAGCGGCTTGCCGATGCTCGCGCCGGCATCGAGGAAGCCGTCGAGAACCACAGCCGCAAGCTTTCCGAAAGCCGCGACCGGATGGCGGCGGCAATGCAGGCCGATCTGGCGAAGTTCGCCGAAGGTCGCGCCGAAATCGACGCAGCGGTGGCCAACCAGGTGCAGAAGCTAGCCGAAGGCCGCGGCCTGATCTCGCGCGCCCTTGAAGAGGACCTGCGCAAGGTCAACGAATCGCGCGCAGCGATCGACGCTTCGCTGGGCAGCCATCTCGAAAGCCTTGAAGAGGGTCGCAACAGGCTTGCCCAGGCCTTGAACGAAGACTCTGGAAAACTCGTGCAAGCCCGCACGATAATTGATGAAATGGTTGCCGGACACGTCGGCAAGCTCGCTGAAGGCCGCAGCATTCTTTCGCGCGCGCTCGAGGCCGACCTCGGTAAGCTGGCAGAGAGTCGCGCCGGCATAGACGGCCTCGTCGCCGGTCAAGTCGAAAAGATCGCCGAGGGTCGCGCCATACTCGCCAGTGCGTTGGAAGCCGACATCGCCGGCATCAATGGCCTCATCGAGGCTCATTCGGCGAAATTGGCGCAAGACCGCAGCGGGCTTTCCCAGTCACTCGATAACGACCTGTCCGACATCAGGAGCCTGATCGCCGATCATTCTGGCAGGCTCGCCGATGACCGCAGCCTGCTTTCGAAGACGCTTGAAGACGATCTTGCCAAGCTGGCCGAAAGCCGGTCGAGCATCGATGGGCTGGTTGCCGGCCAGGTCGAGAAGCTGGCCGAAGGCCGCGACATCCTCAAGCGCGCGCTTGAATCGGACCTGAACGCGATCAAGGGCGTCATCGCCAGCCAGTCCGAAAAGCTGGCGGAAGACCGTGGCCAGTTGTCGCGGGCACTGGAGAGCGACCTGGAGGCTGTGCGGGGCGTTGTCTCCGATCACATGGACAAGCTCGCCGAAGACCGTTCGACCCTTTCGAAGGCGCTCGAAGACGATCTCGTCAAGTTGGCCGAAAGCCGCTCGAGCATCGATGTGATGGTTGCCGGCCAGGTCGAAAAGCTTGCAGAGGGCCGCGACATCCTCAAGCGTGCGCTCGAAGCCGATCTGAGCACTGTCAAGGATGTCATCGCCGGCCAATCCGAGAAGCTGGCCGAGGATCGTGGTCAGCTGTCGCGGGCACTAGAGACCGATCTCGAGACCGTGCGGGGCGTCGTCTCCGAACATATGAACAAGCTCGCCGAGGACCGTTCGGCCCTGTCAAAGGCGCTCGAGGACGATCTTGCCAGGCTGGCAGAGAGCCGGTCGAGCATCGACGGGCTGGTCGCAGGCCAGGTCGAGAAGCTGGCCGAGGGTCGCGACATCCTCAAGCGCGCCTTGGAAGACGATCTTGCCAAGCTGGCCGAAAGCCGCTCGAGCATCGACGGACTGGTTTCCGGCCAGGTCGAGAAGCTGGCCGAAGGCCGCGACATCCTCAAGCGCGCCTTGGAGGCCGATCTCAGCACGATCAGGGGCGCCATCGCCGATCAGTCGCAGCTATTGACCGATAATCGCGCGCAGTTTTCGCGTGCGCTGGAAGCCGATCTCGGCAACGTCAACAGCCTTGTCGCAACCCACGCAGAGAAGCTCGTCCAGGACCGCTCGACCCTGTCGAAGGCGCTCGAGGACGATCTCGCCAAGCTGGCCGAAAGCCGCTCGAGCATCGATGGGCTGGTTGCCGGCCAGGTTGAGAAACTGGCGGAAGGCCGCGACATACTCAGGCGCGCGTTGGAAGCCGATCTGGAGAGGCTTGCAATGAGCCGCAGCGAAGTCGACGAGATCGTCGCCGGTCATGTCGGCAAGCTGAGCGAGGGCCGCGACATGCTGACCCGCGCATTGCAGGACGATCTCTCCAGGCTCGCCGAAACGCGTAAGGATGTCGACCGTTCGCTGTCCGGCCATATCGACCAGATCGCCGCCAGGAGCACCGACATCTCCGATGCGATCGCTGCGGACGTAGAAAAGATCGAGCAGGCGTTCAGCCGGCAGACAGGCATCATTGAAGAGCGCGCCAGCACAATGGAGCGGGCGCTGTCGACGGGTGTCGACAACGTGCGCAGTGTGCTCGAAAGAAGCGCGGTCTTCGTCGCCGGCGCGCTGCGCGAGAAGGTCATGGAAGTTACGAGCGCGCTGCATGAGCAGGCGGGCGCGGCATTCAGCGATGCCGACCGCAAGATCGCCGAGCGCGCCGAGCAGACCTCGGCCGCCCTGCTCGCCAGGGCGGAGGACATCGCCCGCACCTTCGAGGAGGCGGATCGTCGCCTCGCCGCCCGCGCCGAGGACACGTCGAGCGCACTGATTGCCCGCGTCGACGACACGTCGAACAGCTTGCTCGCGCGTGCCCAGGAAACGGCCGATCAGCTGGCAGCCAGAGCAAGTGAGATTGCCGGTACCTTCGACGCGGCGGACCACCGGCTGGTCTCTCGCGCCATCGAAACGGCCCAGTCGCTGGCGGCACGTGCCGGCGACATCCTGCGCAATTTCGAAACAGCCGACGAGCGGCTGGGCGTGCGCATCGGCGAATCCGCCGAAGCGCTCGCGGCACGTGCGTCGGATCTCGGCCGCATTTTCGATGCCGCCGACCAGCAACTTATTTCGCGCATTGCCGAAGGCTCCGAAGCACTTTCGGCCCGTGCGTCCGAGATCGGCCGCATCTTCGAGGAGGCGGATCATCGCCTGGTGTCCCGTATCGCTGACAGCAGCACCGCAATCGGCGAACATGCCGACACCATTGTCGGTGCCTTCACCAGCACCGAGCAGCGGGTTGCCGAACGCGCCAGGCAGACTGGCCAGGAACTCGCCGTCCATGCCCGTGAAATCGAGCAGCTGCTTGCCGGTGCCGACGAACGCCTGGCATCGAGTGCTGCCGCCACTGCGGCCCGCGTCGAGGAGCAGGTCGCCAGCGTCGAGAACCGCCTCGCCTACTCCGCCGAGACAATGGGCCAAAAGCTCAACGAACAAGTCTCGGGTGCCGAGGCGCAGTTGGTCTCGCGTGCCAACTCGATCGCCGAGACCTTTACCGCGGTCGGCCAGCATATCGGCCAGAGCACCAACGACGCTGCAAAGACCATCGGTGCCAATACTCGCGAACTCAATACGATGCTTGCGGCACGTTCGGCCGAAATATCGAAAATCCTGGACGAGACGGCACGGCCTCTGGTCGAGCGCTTCGCCCAGGGCGGCTCCGAGCTGCAAAAGAGCATGGAAGAGGTCACCGAACGTGCGACCGAGAAGCTGCGCAATCAAAACGCCGCCCTCGTCGATGCCATCGCCAGCCGCACGGCCGAAACCCTGTCGGCCGTCGAAGGCGCGCGCTCGACGCTTGCCGACAGCGTTGCCGACCTCATCGGCCGCATGACCACCTCCAGCTCGCAGCTCGGTCAATTGATCGAGCAGGCGGCGACCAATCTCGGCCAGGTCGACGAACGCCTGACCGGGAGCACGCAAAGCTTCGCGGCGACCACGGAAAAGACCGCGCAGACCTTCGCCAGTTCGGCGCGTCTGGTCGATTCGAACACGACGCGGCTCACCGAGCTGTCGTCGTCGACCTTGCGCGAGGTTGCTTCAATCGCCACCAAGTTCGACGAGCACAGCCGGTTGCTTTCCAGTGCCTCGGACCTGTTGAGCTCGGCCCAGAGCAATCTTGAGCACACGCTCGAAAGGCAATCGTCGCTGGAGGACCTTGCCGTCGGCCTTGTCAAGAAGTCGGAAGATCTCGAAAGGGTCATGCGCTCGTTCGAGAATCTGGTCGGCCAGACGCTGCAGAACGCCGAAGGCAAGACGCTGGAATCCGCCGACAAGATCCGTACCGCGATTTCCGAAGTGGTCGATTCGGCAACCAAGCGCTTTGCCGATGCGACCGAGGAGATGCGGCGTACCGCCGGCTCGATCAAGAGCGAGCTCGACCTCACCCGGGCCGAGCTTAAGAAAGGCGTCATCGAGATGCCGGAAGAGGCAAAGGAATCAACCACGGCTATCCGCCGTGCCGTTTCAGAGCAGATCAACGCGCTGAAGGAACTTTCTGAAATCGTTGCGAAATCTGGCCGCAGCGCCGACAGTTCGGAACAGCGCAACCTGCGTCCGGCGCCGCAAGCGCCTGCCGCACGCCCCGCCGAACCGCCACGTCGCCCGGCTCCGGCTCCCGAACAGCGCCGTGCACCGCAGGCGCCTTCGGGCGAGACGGCGCTGCGCGGCACGCTCGACCTCGAACGTCCCGCAGACCAAGCGCCGCGCCAGCGCGACCCCAACGGCCGCACGCCGCAGGGCGGTTGGGTGCGTGACCTCCTGACCGGTGCATCACGCGAAGACGACGCCAAGCCGGCAGCGCCTGCCGAAGCGCCGCGCCCGGCTCCCGCTGCGCGTTCGCCGCTTCATGTCGTGGAATCGCTGAACTCGCTCTCGGTCGATATCGCACGCGCCATCGATCACGATGCCTCGATCGAGCTGTGGAACCGCTACCGGCGCGGCGAGCGCGACGTCTTCACGCGCCGACTTTACACGCTGAAGGGCCAGCAGACGTTCGACGAGATCCGCCGCAAATATCAGTCAGAGGCGGAGTTCCGCGCTGCTGTCGATCGTTACTGCGACGATTTCGAAAAGCTGCTCAAGGACGTGTCGCGCAACGACCGCGACAACATCATGGCGCAGACCTACCTGACGTCGGATACCGGCAAGGTTTACACCATGCTGGCCCACGCCAGCGGCCGCCTGCACTAAGCGGGCGACAGAGAACAAACGAAAAGGCGGGATTTCCCGCCTTTTTCATGCCGTACTGAATTCCATTGGCGCTGTAGAGTGCCGTGCCGGCAGTTCCGGCTGTGTCAGATCACGGTGTCCGTCCAGCGGACGATTTGCCCTGCCGCATCGCCGAACGCGGCATCGAGCGCGCCGACATAGGCCTGGTTGCCATTGCCCGAAACGGGCGCGATTGCGCTAAACGTCTTCGAAGACCGCACTTCGCCGTTGCGATCGTTCAACAGGCGCACGAACAGCTCGACCTCGGCATGTTCGCCACCGTCGACACGCACCTCGAACGAGCGGATCTCGACGATCACCTGATAGTCGATCGCCAGCCCCTCGCCTGGCTTGCCGACGCCGGTGAAGCTGCCCGAGCGCTGGAACGTCTCTGCCAGCCGCGCCTGTACGATCATCGGCAGCCGGTCGGCCCATTGCGCGCCCTTGAGATACTGGATCGATCGCGGCGATGGCTTAATGACGATGTTCTGGCTGTCCAGCGCCTTGAGCGCCGATGGCTGAGCGATGAGTATCTGGCGACGGCTGTGGGCACGCGCTTCCAGCGACGGCGCCGAAAGCTCAAACGTATCCAGCGGCGCCGGCTTGCCGCCCAGCGCCGCGCAGCCGGCGAGCGAAAGCGCCAGCAGTGCCGCTCCGGCCTTGAACCCACTCGATCTGACGCTGCCTGAACTGATCGACTTCAAACGCGATCCCCCCCGGATCGTGGAAACAACGCGCATCCGCAAGCTATGTTCTTGCGGTGGGCGCAGGCCGAAGTCAACGGCGCACCCTGCCGTCGAACTGCCGGACCTCACCCTCGCCGCCGGACAGGATCCGCTGTGGATTGCGGCTGAGGTCGGTCACCGCCTCTTCGATGCGGTTGATCGAACGACGGCTGTCCTGGACCAGCGATTCGACGTTTTGCAGCCCCTGTCCCGAGAACCGCGCCAGATTGTCGGTGATGGTGCCGAGGCGGGCGTTCAGCGTGTCGGCGACCTGCTTGAACGATTTGAGCGTCGCCCTGGCATCGGCCATGACGCCGTCGGCCTGACCGGAGCCGAGCAGTTTGTCGACCTTGGCAAGGATACCGTCGACTCGCACCGAGGCATCGTTGAGGCGTCCTGCGAGCTGGTGCGCGTCTTTGATGGTTTCGTCGATGTCGTCGGCCCGGTTGGCGAACTTGTTGGTCACCTTGGCGATGTCGGCGGCAGCTTCATTGGCGTTTTCGCTGGCCTTCTGGATATTGGCCAGCGCGGTGCGAACCTCAGCCGGATCGATGCCGTCGAGAACGCCGTCGACCTTGGCCAGCGTGCCTTGCGTCTTCTGGGCGAACTCGTTGATCGAGCCTACTGCGGTGTCCACGTTCTTGATGACCGTGTCGAACTGCTTGCTGGTTTCCTTGAGGTTGGAAGTGACCGTGTCGACATTGGCGACGATGCTCTTGATCTGGTCCTTGTCGACGGCGTTGAGTAGCCCTTCCGCCGCCTTCAGGGTGCCGTCGAGCTTGCCCGAAACACCCTTCAGTTCGTCCGCCAGCGAGCTGACGCTGGCCAGGAACTTGTCGACGCCGTCCGCATTCCTGGCCAGTGCATCGGAGAAGGTCTGGACATTGTTGACGGTCTGCGTCAGCGGCCCGCGAACATCCTTGGTGAAGCCTTCGAGCTCCGAAAGGACCTTGTCGGCGCGGGTGAAGATGTTCTGCGCTGTCTGTAGCAGATTGGTGACCGCCGACGGGTTGGCAACGATCTCGGCGACACGGCCTTCCTTTTCCGCCTCGTCGAGAAGTTTTGGCTCTTTGGGGTCGGCGCCCTTGAGCTCGATGTTGGCCTGGCCGGTGAGGCCGGCAAGCCCGATATCGGCCTGCGTCGATTTGGTGATAGGCGTATTCCGGTCTATTTCGGTGTCGGCGATAGCAGCGGTCGGATTGTCGACGTCGATATAGACACGGCGCACGTCGCCGACTTTGACGCCATTGAACAGCACGAAGCTGCCACGGCCGAGCCCCGAAGCGGAGCCTGGAATGCGCACGCGCAGCACCGTCGTCTCACCCTTTTCGCCGATTGCCGCCGTCCAATAGACGAAAGCGAAAGCCGCGAGGATCGCGGCCAGCGTGAAAATGCCGACAATGACGTAGTTGGCCCTGGTTTCCATTGCTCACTTATGGCTATGCGCGCGCCGCAAGATCAAGTTGCCGGGCGCGTTTTCCGCGGAAATAGGATTTTACCCAGGGTTCCTCGCTCCTGAGCATGTCGTCGATCGTGCCCTCGACCAGCATTTTCTTGTTGCCGAGCACCGCCACGCGGTCGCACGCCGTAAACAGCGTGTCGAGATCGTGTGTGACCATATACACGGTCAAATCCATCGTATCGCGCAGCTTGACGACCAATTCGTCGAACTCAGCCGCGCTGATCGGATCGAGCCCGGACGTCGGTTCGTCGAGGAAAACGATATCCGGGTCGAGTGCCAGGGCGCGCGCCAGCGCAGCACGCTTGATCATGCCGCCGGAGAGCTCGGAGGGGAATTTCTGCGCCGCATCCGGCGGCAATCCGACCAGCTCGACCTTGAGCATGGCAAGTTCGTCCATCAGCTTCTTCGGCAAATCGAGATATTCGCGCATCGGCACCTGGACGTTTTCGAGGACCGTCAGCGCCGAAAAAAGGGCGCCATGCTGGAACAGCACGCCAAGCCGCATGTCGATGCGAAGGCGCTCCCTTTCGGTTGCCTTCTCGACGTCAACGCCGAACAGTTTGATTGTTCCCGATTGCTTGCGCGTCAAGCCAAGGATGGTGCGCAAGAGAACAGATTTGCCGGCACCGGAGGCACCGACGAAGCCGAGAATCTCCCCGCGCCAGATATCGAGCGACAATTTGTCGAGAACGACCTGGTCGCCGAACGACACCGTGATGTCGTGCGCCGACAGCACGATCTCGTCTTCTTTGGCTTTCGCCGCCACCTTGGTCGTGTTTGTGCCCGGCAGCGCCATGTCAGAACTCGATCGCTGCATAGAACATGGCGAAAAGCCCGTCGAGGATAATGACCACGAAGATCGACTTCACCACTGAGGCGGTCACATGCTGGCCAAGCGATTCGGCGCTGCCGCCAACCTTCATGCCCTCGACCGAGGCAATTATGCCGATGATCATGGCCATGAACGGCGCCTTGATCAGGCCGGCAAAGATGGTGCTGAGGTCGATTGCGACACGCAGCCGGTCGATGAACGCTGCCGGTGCAATATCGGAGTAGAGCCATGCAGCCAAAATGCCGCCGCCCAACGCGGCAAAGTTGGCGACGATCGTCAGGCAAGGCAGCGCGATGACCAGCGCGACCAGCCGCGGAAACACCAGCACGCCGATTGGATTAAGACCGATCACCTTCAGCGCATCGACCTCCTCGCGCATCTTCATCGAGCCGATCTCGGCGGTGATCGCACTGCCGGAGCGGCCGGCGATCATGATCGCCGTCATCAGCACGCCGAGCTCGCGCAGGATCAGCACCCCGACCAGGTCGACGACGAAGATGTCGGCGCCGAAATAGCTGAGCTGATAAGCGCCTTGCTGGGCGACGATCGCACCGACGATGGCCGACATCAGCACGACTACCGGTATGGCGCCGACACCCATGCGATCGATCTGGTTGAAGATCGCCGCCATGTTGACGGCATGGCCACGGCCAAGCTTCATCTGCGAGCCGCGTATCGTGGCGCCGAGGATATTCATTGCGGCCAGGAAATCGTCGCGCATCTCATAAACGCGCCGGCCAACCGCCTCGAGCCCGCGAATGATGATGTTGGGCGGCTTTGCCGGACCTGATTCGGGCTCGCGTCGGACCGCATCACCGACGGCGCCGAGCAGGATCGAGGCAATCTCGCTTTGCCCCTGCATCGTGATCTCGACGCTCTTCTTTTCGAAGCTGCTGACCAGGCGGTCGATCAGCCACGCCCCGGCAGTGTCCATCTTCTCGATTTGTGAAAGGTCGAGCGCCAGCGTCTTGAAGCCGCCGCGCTTCTCGATCTTACGCATCTCGGCATCGACCAGGGCAACGGTACGTGTCGTCCAGGTTCCCGAGAAAGCGCAGCCGAGAACGTCGCCCTCCTCGCCGATCGCGATGCGCGGCTGGTGGTCGGGCTCCGTGGCAGGGCCGCTTGCGTCGCGTTTGCGGATGGTCAACATGGCATCCTGTTTAGCCTGACGGGGCCGACCTGTCGATTTGCCGATATCCTCCTTGTCGCACAGCTGGAGCAGAAAAATATGGCGCGTGTCATTTCGGTCGAGGCCGAGCGCTTTCCGATAGCCGGGACCTTTACCATTTCGCGCGGCTCGAAGACCGAAGCGGAGGTGATTTCCTGCGCCATCACCGAAAACGGCCGTACAGGACGCGGCGAATGCGTCCCTTACAAGCGCTATGGCGAGACCATGGAGGGTGTGCGCGACGCGATCGAGGCGATGCGCAGCGAGATCTCGCGCGGCATCAGCCGCATCGCCCTGCTCGATGCCATGCCTGCCGGCGCGGCACGCAGTGCCATCGACTGCGCGCTCTGGGACCTGGAAGCGAAGATCAGCGGAACACCGGTGGCGCATACGATACGAACCGTTCCGTTACGACCGCTTGAGACGGCGTATACATTGTCGCTCGCCGAGCCGGAGGCGATGGCGGCGCAGGCCCGCGCTAACGCCCAGCGCCCGCTACTCAAGGTCAAGATCGGCGGCGACAACGACATCGCGCGCATCCGTGCAGTGACGGCGGCAGCACCCGACAGCCGAATCATTCTCGACGCCAATGAGGGCTGGAATGACGACAATATCGTCGCAAACCTCGCCTTTGCCGCCGAGCACGGTATCGCCTTGATCGAACAGCCGCTGCCGGCGGGACATGACCGTATTCTTCGCCACATCGCGCATCCGGTACCGATCTGTGCCGACGAAAGCGTGCACGAGGCGAAGGACCTTGAAGCGCTTGTCGGCCTTTATGACGCCGTCAACATCAAGCTCGACAAATCGGGTGGCCTGACCGCTGCACTCGTGCTTCGCGACCGCGCCCGCGAACTGGGTCTTGGTGTCATGGTCGGCTGTATGGTCGGCACATCGCTTGCGATGGCGCCGGCCGTGCTGTTGGCGCAGGATGCCGATTTCGTCGATCTCGACGGTCCGCTGCTGCTGGCCCGCGACCGCGTTCCCGGTCTCGTCTACCAAGGTTCGCTGGTGTCACCGCCCGAGCGGGCGCTGTGGGGCTGAACGCGCGGCAAGCCCGATCAGAGCCAGGCCCGTCAGGGCGATCGGGATCATCGCAAAGAAGCCATTCGCGCCGAAGCGGTCGTAAAGAGGACCGGAAATCAGCGTCGCCGCCGCCATGAAGAAGCCATTGGAGAAGTAGGCGATGCCTTGCGCCGCCCCGGTGCGTTCTTCCGCGACCGTCTCACCGATCATCTTTTGCAGGCCGATCAGCACCAGCGCCACAGAAACCGCGTGCAGCGTCTGGATCGCGAAAAACCCGCCAACGCCAAGCCCAAGCGGCCAGATCAGCGGAAAGGCGAACCAGCGCACGATCGCGCCAATCCCGGCAATCAGCATGATCGAGACGACCGAGAAGGAGGCGAAAGCGCGGGTGAAAACGACGAACATGCATATCTCGGCGACGACGCCCCACCCCCACAGAAGCCCGACAACCGAATCGCTGATGCCGATCGACTTCCAGTAGATCGACACGAAACCGTAGAGAAATGCGTGGCTGGCGGTGATGACGCCGACGCCTGTCGAAAAATAGAGGAAGTACCGGTTGAGGAGTTTCGGTGCCGATTGCTGGATATCGGCGGCCGAAAGCGGCGAGGCGCGGCGTGGACGGCCGAGGCGCGGCGCAATCAGTCCGGCGGCTAGCGCGGCAAACAGCGCCGCGAAGATGATCACCGGGACAGCCTGGGCACCGCTCGCCGACAGGATGAAACCGCCGGCGAGATTGGCGCAGAGATAGGAGATCGAGCCCCATTTGCGCATGCTTGCGTAATTCGAGCCGAAGCGGCGAACACCTGAAAGGGCGAGCGAATCGGCAATCGGCGAATGCGGCGTCCAGACGACCGTCAGGGCCAACGACACGGCAAGTACCGTTGCGTAGGTCGGCGGCAGGAGGTAGCCGGCGGACAGGATCAGCGATGCGGCGACCAGCGCAACATAGACATTGGCGCGGTCGCTCGCTTTGTCTGCCAGCGCAGTAAGAAAAGGCGTCGTCGCCACGCGCAGGAACATCGGCGCGGCGAGGATCACGGCTATCTGTTCGGCATGGAACCCCTTCGCCTGCAGCCACAGCGGGAAATACGGCACATGCGTCCCGAGCGGAACGAAGAGCGTAAAGAAGATCAAGCTCATGCGCAGTTCGAAATGGCGTGGCTTGACGAGCTGTTCGGGCGAAAGCGGCGGCAGCGAGGACATTGACAGGCGATCCGTCGGCACGGCATTCAGCCGGGTCGGCCCGCCACACCTGCCGCTGCTTAACACGGCGAAAAAGTCGATGAAACCGCTGGACTAACCGATTGAAGCGAGATGCGGCCGGATTTGGTCAAGCCGCCTGGACTGCCCTGCCCTTGATGTCGATCGGCACGAGCACCTCGCTGCCGACCGGAGTCTCCGGCAGGACATGCGCCCAGTGCAGGATCTCCATCCGGCCGTCAAAATGCTCGACCACCGCCGTGCAGCTCTCCACCCAATCGCCGGTGTTGATGTATTGCACGTCCTCATAGCGTTCGATCGCGGCATGGTGGATGTGCCCGCAGATCACGCCGTCGACATGCGAGCGGCGCGCCTCCTCGGTCAGCACGGTCTGGAACGAGCCGATGAAATTCACCGCCTTCTTGACCTTGACCTTGGCCCAGGACGAGAACGACCAGTAAGGCAGGCCGAGCACCTGGCGCAGGCGCGTGATGACGCGGTTGACCAGCATCGCCGCGTCATAGGCGTAGTCGCCGAGATAGGCCAGCCAGCGCGCATTATGGACGACGGTGTCGAACTGGTCGCCATGGATGACAAGAAGGCGTTTGCCATCGGCCGTCTCGTGGATGGCGCGATCGGCGACGACAATGCCGCCGAAATGCACGCCCTGGAACTGGCGCGCGAACTCGTCGTGATTGCCGGCGATGTAGGTGATGCTGGCGCCCTTGCGCGCCTTGCGCAGCAATTTCTGGACGACGTCATTGTGGCTCTGCGGCCAATGCCAGCTTCGTCTCAAGCGCCAGCCGTCGACGATGTCGCCGACGAGATAGATGATATCGGCATCGTGATGGCGCAGGAAATCGATCAGGAACTCGGCCTTCGCCGCCTTCGATCCGAGATGGACGTCGGAGATGAACATGCTGCGGAAAGTGCGGGGCTCTGCGCCGGACATCATTTGTCACCGTTGCTTTCGCGTGAGGCTATGCCCCGATTCATGCAACAACCGTATGACGGTTGCGATTGGTCCAGCCATCCGGATAGGTTGCCGCGGCAATCGGAGGAGAAAATCACCATGGATCTCGGCATTCGCGGCAAGAAGGCCATCGTCTGCGCTTCCAGCAAAGGCTTGGGACGCGGCTGCGCCATGGCACTGGCAGAGGCAGGTTGCGATCTGGTGGTCAATGGCCGCAACGCCGACGTGCTGGCCAAAACTGCCGCTGAACTGCGCGAGAAATTCGGCGTCAAGGTGACCGAAATCGTCGGCGACGTATCCAAGCCCGATGTCCAGAAGGCGCTGCTTGCCGCCTGCCCCGATCCCGACATCCTCGTCAACAACAATGGCGGTCCGCCGTTTCGCGATTTCCGCGCGCTCGACCGCGAAAAGATCCTCGAAGGCGTCACCCAGAACATGGTGACCCCTGTCGAACTGGTTCAGGCGGTGATCGACGGCATGGCGGCGCGCGGCTTCGGCCGCATCGTCAACATCACCTCGCTGTCGGTCTATGTTCCTATCCCCGGCCTCGACCTGTCGTCCGGCGCCCGCGCCGGCCTCACTTCGTTCCTCGCCGGCGTCGCGCGCACGGTGATCGACCGCAATGTGACGATCAACAACATGCTGCCGGGAAAACTCGATACCGACCGGCTGCGCGGCCCGCACGAGGCCGGCACGCCCGAAGATCCGGCCGCCGCCGCCGCGCGCAAGGCGCAAGCAGCGGCCAATGTTCCGGCCAAGCGACTCGGCACGCCGGAGGAATTCGGCCAGATCTGCGCCTTCCTGTGCTCGGTCCATGCCGGCTATCTGACCGGACAGAACATACCGGTGGACGGCGGCCTCTATGTCAGCGCGTTTTAGTGGGTATCTGACGCTTTGGTATCCGCTGGGAACGGCGGGAAACGACCCATTGCGGACGTTGTAGCCATCAGCATAAGCTCCGCCAATGCAACACTCGTCCCTCGTATCCTTCCTCAACGGCGACAAACTACCGGACGAGCTTTGGCAGGAGATTGAAGCCGAAGTGACCGAATGCGTGACCGCCGCATCCAAGCCTGGCTCCGTGGGGCATGTCATCATCACTGAGGGGCCAAATACGATCATTGACCGTCGGCATGTGGACGTGCTGGTTAACGGGCTGGCGGACGGCACGCTCCCGGTCCAAGCCGCCGCCTATGTTGCCGATGCGCTGATCATGAGCGACGACTTCAACTTTGCGGACGAGGGCGTCTTGGAGGTTCTGTTCTTCCTGTCAGACGAGAGCGCGCCCCTTTCGCGAGAAGAGGTGCAAGCGCTGCAGAGCCGCCTTTCGACGGGACTGTAGCGTCCGCTTTCCATCCATTGCGGGCCTTGCGTCTTTCGCAGATACTGGCGGCATGGTTGAACTGGCCGGGCGGAATTATGAAGCAACGATTGGCAGTGATGTTCAACGGGATGGCATGTACCTGGAGCTCGTCGACCAGGACAATCACATAGTGGGCGAGATTTTTTTCTCGGACATTGATGGAAAGATGACGATTACCTTAGGTCAGCCCGAGGTTTCCGTTGAAGTAGTCGAATGGATGATTGCTAAAGCCAAGGTTCGCCTGCCACCGACTGATCCTGTTTCTCCTAACGACGGATCGGGAGGAGTACTGTGAAAACCTTCGCAGAAAGAATGATCGGCAAGTCGATACGGTCCGTTGGAAGAAGTGAAGAAGGGTACGGGATTACTGTTCTTTTCTCCGACGGCACCGGCCTTACCGCCTATTCAGAGGTGTCGCTGCGCATGAGTGACGCAGCAAGCGGTTCGCACATCGAACGCGTCACATCTACCGATCAAGAGATTACCTTTCACTTGGAAGGGGATGACTTCGTCGCGATCTCGACCGACCGTCAAAAGCACGACGCCGTCGAGTTGTTCGTCTACCAAGACACGGACGGCACCTTTATCGTCGAGAACTAAGCGACCGCCCTCCACACATAATGATCATTCGAACCGGCGCCGACATAGCTCGCCGCAGCACTACTTCGTCGCAAACATCTTCCACAGCAGATCGCAAAGTTAGGCTAATGCGAGGCAGAGCGTCGCGCTTGCGACATATCACCCCTCGAAAAGCTGCGGCTGCATGCTAAGAGACTCAAAACACCAAACGGACTGAACTGAGGAGGCGGCCGTCATGACAGGCGAAAGCAAGAAGGCGGCCCGATCCGACCTCGACGAAGCAGCGCTCTATTTCCATAAGCACCCCCGTCCCGGAAAGCTGGAAATCCAGGCGACGAAGCCACTGGGCAATCAGCGCGACCTGGCGCTTGCCTATTCGCCGGGGGTCGCCGCCCCCTGCCTTGAAATCCGCGACGACCCGGCAACCGCCGCCGACTATACAGCCCGCGCCAATCTGGTCGGCGTTGTCACCAACGGTTCGGCGGTGCTGGGCCTCGGCAATATCGGTCCGCTCGCCTCCAAGCCGGTGATGGAAGGCAAGGCCGTACTGTTCAAGAAGTTCGCCGGCATCGACGTCTTCGACATCGAGATCGATGCACCGGGCATCGAGCGCATGGTCGAGACGATCTCGGCGCTGGAACCAACCTTCGGCGGCATCAACCTGGAAGACATCAAGGCGCCCGAATGCTTCGAAGTCGAGGAACAGTTGAAAGCCCGCATGGGCATACCGGTCTTCCATGACGACCAGCACGGCACCGCCATCATCGTCGCCGCCGCTGTGCTCAATGGGCTGGAATTCGCCGGCAAGTCCATCTCCGACATCAAGATCGTCACGTCGGGCGCAGGTGCTGCGGCGCTTGCGTGCCTCAACCTTCTGGTCTCGCTCGGCGCGCGGGTCGAAAACATCTGGGTCACCGACCGGTTCGGGGTCGCCCATAAGGGCCGCGTCGAGGAGATGGACCGCTGGAAAGACCCCTACGTGAAGGATACCGAGGCGCGCGCGCTGGCTGACGTTCTGCCCGGCGCCGACGTGTTTCTCGGCCTGTCTGCCGCCGGCGTACTGAAACCGGAACTGCTCCACCACATGGCGCCCAAGCCGTTGATCCTCGCGCTGGCCAACCCCAATCCCGAGATCATGCCGGAAGCGGCGCGGGCAGCACGGCCCGACGCGATGATCTGCACAGGCCGCTCCGATTTCCCCAACCAAGTCAACAACGTACTCTGTTTTCCCTACATCTTCCGTGGCGCGCTGGATTGTGGTGCAAGCGCCATCAACGAAGAGATGAAAATGGCCGCCGTGCGAGCGATTGCAGCGCTTGCCCGCGAAGAGCCGTCCGACGTTGCCGCGCGTGCCTATTCCGGCGAGACGCCGATCTTTGGTCCGGAGTTCCTGATCCCCTCGCCTTTCGATCCGCGGCTGATCCTGCGCATTGCCCCTGCTGTCGCCAAGGCAGCGTGCGAGACCGGCGTCGCGACCCGGCCGATCACAGATTTCGCCGCCTATATCGACAAGCTGAACCGCTTCGTCTTCCGCTCCGGCCTGGTCATGAAGCCGGTATTCTCGATGGCCAAGACGTCGAGCGCCAAGCGCGTCATTTATGCCGACGGCGAGGACGAGCGCGTGCTTCGCGCCGCGCAGGTCGTGCTCGAGGAAGGCATTGCCGAACCGATCCTGATCGGCCGCCCGCATGTCATCGAGGTGCGGCTGAAGCGCTACGGGCTGCGCATCAAGCCGGGCATCGATTTCGGCTTGATCAACCCGGAAGACGATCCGCGTTACCGCCACTATGTCGACCTTTTGATCGAGCTTGCCGGCCGGCGTGGGGTGACGACGGAAGCCGCGCGCACCATGGTGCGCACCGATAATACGGTGATCGCGGCCCTTGCCCTGAAGCGCGGCGACGCCGACGCCATGGTCTGCGGCCTCGAAGGCCGATTCGAGCGCCATCTGCGCAACGTGACGTTGATCATCGGGCCACGCGCCGGCATTAGGGATCGCGACCTGTCGACGCTCTCCATGCTGATCTCGCAGCGCGGCATCATTTTCCTCACCGACACCCATGTCTCCGTCGACCCGACCGCCGAAGAAATAGCGGAAATGACCGTTTTGGCGGCCGAGGAAATTCAGCGTTTCGGCATCGAGCCCAAGGCAGCCCTGCTTTCGCATTCTGATTTCGGCTCTCGCGATTCGCCAAGCGCCATGAAGATGCGGCAGGCAGCGGCAATCCTGGCGCGCATCGCGCCCGACCTGCAATGCGACGGCGAGATGCATGCCGACTCGGCACTATCGGAGCAGCTGCGCCAACGCGTCTATCCGCATTCGCGGCTGAAAGGCGAAGCCAATCTGCTGGTGTTCCCCAATCTCGATTCGGCGAACATCACACTGACGGCGCTGCGCACAATGATGGACGCGCTGCATGTCGGCCCGATCCTGCTCGGCACCGACAGCCCGGCGCATATATTGACGCCGTCGGTGACGTCGCGCGGCGTCGTCAATATGACGGCACTGGCCGTGGTCGAAGCCGCGCACAAGGCGCAAGCCATCGTCGATCTGGAATAGCCGCGGGCTTTCTCAGATTGGCCTGAACCGGAAATGTCCTGTCTGCCTGAAGGCAAACAAAGTGTCCTCTTCCCTGGCGCCGCCGCCGATATTGTGAATGACCAGTCTTCTTGTCGGTACCAAAGTGGAGCGATTGGACGACACGATGGCAATATGCGACAGATTGCCGGGCAGCATCTGGGCGATGAGATCCCCTGGCCGATAGTCGGCCGGGTCTTGGCTGACGGGCAAGGCAGCACCGCGCCGCTCGAAATAGACCGCAAGGTTGGGCACACGGCGGTGGTCGATGTTGCGGTCGGGCGCCTTCAAGCCCCAAGCCTTCGGATAGGCGGCAAAATTGGCCCGCATATCCTCATGCACCAATTCTTGCAGGTCGAGATCGAAGGCGCGGCGATAGGCACGGATCACGACATCCGTGCACACACCCCGCTCGGGCCCAACGTCCCCGCCCGGATAGGCCAGGCGTGTATAGGTCGGATCGTAGAGCATGGTGACGCCGATCTGCTCACGGGCAGCTTCGACCAATTTGGTACCCCAATCCGGCGTGATGGGCTTTTCCTGCGCCATGGCATCCGGCATCGCCAGGCACAAAAGACCAAACTGCACTGCGGCTCGACGGGTAATCGCGGTCATGCCAAGCCTCCGGGCATTCTGGATCCGGGCATTCTTCTGGGCGAATACGCCTTTTTCGTGCATCGCCAGGATGTCTCGGTCGTGGCTCTGTCCGAGTATGTCGTGCGGCGTGGTCGATATGACAGCGCTGGTCGTGGTCGAAGCCGCGCACCGGCGCAAGCCATCCGATTTGGGATGAAGCCGGAATCGGCGGTATGCTAAACAAACGGTTAACCGCAAGCGCGGTAGCTTTCTGAACGACAGGCAGGCGGAGTTTCGGAGGGATGACGGGCGCATGTTGGAAGCTGACGCGGGCCGCCGCGCTGCTCGGCGCTCTGCTACTGTGCGGCATTGCCGTCACTCAGGCGCAGGCCGCTCCGCGCCTCTGCCGCCAGCTTGAAGCCGATCTTGCCGCCGCTTCTCGTGGTGGCGGCGGCAAACCGGCTTTGCTCAGGAAATATGACGACGCAATCGTCCGGCAGCGCCAGCAGATTTCAAAGGCCGTCAGCCAGGCCAGCAGCGCCGGCTGCGGCTTTTCGCTGTCTCGCCGCAACGCCAATGCATGCGCGGCACTCGACGCCACCATCGATCGCATGGCAGCCAATCTCGACGCCCTCCAGGCCAAGCGCGCCGACCTTGCCGGCGGTGGTTCGCGACGCGATCGCGCGCGCATATTGACGTTGCTTGACGCCAATGGCTGCCGCGATGATGGGGCGGCGCGGACGCCCGCGCCGGTCCGCGAAGCCAGCCGTGAAAACGGCAAGCGAAACCTGCTCGACCAGCTTTTGGGCAGTGACGCAACTGAACCCGGTGCGCCCGATCAGCCTGAAGAGCCCGACCAGGCTGAAGAACTAAGTCAGCCGCGCAACATTCGCACCATGCTCAACAACGCCGACGAGTTGGGCCAGCCGCGAGGCGAATTCCGCACCATGTGCGTGCGGACCTGCGACGGTTATTTCTTTCCGATGTCGAATGCCGCCTCACTGGGCGATTTCGAGCGCGACCAGAAGAATTGCGAATCGAGCTGCCCCGGCACAGAAATGCAGGTTTTCTACACGCGCGGCATGAATGGCGATTCGGCGTCCATGACGTCTTCGGTGACCGGCAGGCCTTATATCGAACTGCCGACGGCCTACCTCTACAAGCAGTCCGACATGCCGCGGCCGCCGACCTGCGGCTGCAATGCCGCGCAGAATTTCGAGATCATCGCCGGCAACCCGCCAACCCGGGCACAATCTGAGGCGAATGTAGAGAGTACCCCGTTCATTCCGCTGCCGGTTGCTAGGCCTGATCCGGGCGCCGACCCGGAGTCCTTGGCCAATGCGCAAGACGGTCTCGACCGTGAGGCGATCAGACGCCTTGCCGTCAAGCCCGTGCCTTCGCCGACGTCCCTGCCCCCGCCAGAACAGCGCAAGGTCAGGGTCGTCGGGCCAACGTTCCTTCCCGACCCAGCAGCGGCAACAGATCTGCAAGCTCCGGACCCGAAGGCTGTCCCGTAAGCGCCAGCCTGAGCGGCATGAACAGCGCCTTGCCCTTACGGCCGCTCGCCTCTCGGATCTTGCCGGTCCAGTCTTTCCAGACGGTGCCGTTCCAAGGCTCCTCCGGCAGCAGTTCGAACGCCTGGCGAAGAAAGTCGCGGTCATCGTCGGAAAACTCCGCCGGCTCCTCTGGACCGTCTCGAAGCGTACGCCACCAGATCGCCGCATCGGCCAGCCTGTCGAGATTGCCGCGCACGGCCAGCCAGAAAGGCTCGGCCTGTTCGCCGGAGATGCCGAGCACGATCAGCCGGTCGCGCGCCTCGGAAAACGGCATGTGATGCAGCAGCGTGCGGTTGAGCACGAAGAGCTCGTCCGGGTCGAATTTGGCGGCGGATTTCGATGTTGCAGCCGGATCGAAGCGCTCGGCTAGCTCGGCCATCGTTGGCACCGCCACGACGTTTTCCGAGGTGCCGACGAGCACCGCCAGCGAAGCGATCGCCATCGGCTCGATGCCGCTCTCACGCAGGCTCTGGATGGACAGCGCGCCGGTGCGCTTCGAAAGTCCCTCGCCTGATGCCGTTGTCAGGAGATTGTGGTGGCCGAACACCGGCGGCTCCGCGCCAAGTGCTCGGAACAGGGCTATCTGGACGCCGGTATTGGTGACGTGGTCGTCGCCGCGAATGACATGGCTGACGCCCATGTCGATGTCGTCGACAACCGAAGGCAATGTATAGAGGTAGGTGCCGTCCTCACGCCGCAGAACCGGGTCTGAAAGCGAGGCGAGGTCGACGGTCTCTTCGCCGCGCACCAGGTCGTTCCACTGGATTTCGGTGCGCTCCGGCTGCAGCGGATCGCTGCTGAAGTTGGGCAGCAGAAAGCGCCAGTGCGGCCGCCGGCCATCGGCCTCATATTCCGCCACCTGCTCGGGTGCCAGCGTCAGCGCCTCGCGGCCATAGACTGGCGGCAGGCCACGCGTGCGGCGCACCTTGCGCCTCAGGTCGAGCTCTTCAGGCGTCTCATAGCAGGCATAGACGAGGCGCGCCTCCTTCAGCTTCTGCAGTGCGGCATCATAGATTTCGACCCGCCGCGACTGATACTCCGTGGCGTCGGGGAAGATGCCCAGCCAATGCAGGTCATAAAGGATGGCGTCGGAAAATTCCTGCGTCGAACGGGCAACGTCGGTGTCGTCGAAGCGCTGGATGAAGCGGCCCTTGTTCTTGATGGCGAACAGCCAGTTGAACAGAGCGGTGCGCGCATTGCCGATATGGATGCGGCCGGTCGGTGACGGGGCGAAACGGACGGTAACTGTCATGAGCGGGGCGTACCGGATGGTTTTGCTATTGACAAGACGCGCCCCCGCGCTCGGCGGCAGACATAGAACATGACGAAGGCGAAGAAAAGACTGCAGCGCCACGCGTCCATCAGGACGCGCGGCGCCGCAACCGTCAGATCACCATGCCTTTGGTCAGCTCAAGCGCCTGGCGTTCGAACAGCCGGCGGTAGATGCCGCCTTGCAGCCGGATCAGCTGGTCATGCGAGCCCTCTTCGACGATGCGGCCGCGATCGAACACCAAAAGCCTGTCCAGCGCCCGCACCGTCGACAGCCGGTGGGCAATGACCAGCGTCGTGCGGCCGACCATCAAGCGCTCCATCGCCTGCTGGATCAGCACCTCCGATTCCGAATCGAGGCTCGACGTTGCCTCATCCAGGATGAGAATGCGCGCATCGGCAAGAAAGGCGCGTGCGATTGCAACGCGTTGACGCTCACCACCCGATAGCTTTACGCCACGCTCGCCGACCAGCGTGCCATAGCCTTTCGGCAAATTGGCGATGAAGTCATGCGCGCTGGCCAATCGCGCCGCGTGCTCGATCTCGGCCTGCATGGCGGCCGGCCGGGCATAGGCGATGTTTTCGGCCAGCGACCGGTGAAACAGGATCGGCTCCTGCTGGACAATCGCGATCTGTGCGCGCAGCGACGCCTGCGCCACATTGGCAATATCCTGGCCGTCGATCAGGATATTGCCCGCAGTCACGTCGTAGAGGCGCTGGATCAGCTTGACGAATGTCGTCTTGCCGGAGCCCGAATGGCCAACCAGCCCAACCCGTTCGCCCGGCGCGATGTCCACCGAAAAGTCGCGATAGAGCGGCAGGCGGTGGCTGCCATAATGGAACGTGACCTTGTCGAAGGTGATACGGCCATCGGTGATCCGGATCGGTTTGGCTCCGGGCCGATCCTCGATGCCGAGTGGTTCGGACTGGAAGTCGACCAGTTCCTCCATGTCGTTGATCGAGCGCTGCAGATTGCGGATATGTGTGCCGATGTCGCGCAGATAGCCTTGCAGCACGAAGAATGAGGTCAACACGAAGGCGACATCGCCGGCGCTCGCCTGCCCCCACGACCACAACAGCAGGGAGAATCCGATAACCGCTGCCCTCAAAAGCAGCAGCATCGTCCCTTGCGTGGTGCCGTTGACGGTGCCGCGCATCCAGGTGCGGCGCGTGCGACCGCGCCATTTAGCGACGACCTCGGCAAGCCGTGTCTCCTCGCGTTCCTCGGCGCCAAAACCCTTGACCACGGCATTGCAGCTCACCGCGTCGGCCAGCGAGCCGCCGAGCCGTGTATCCCACGCATTGGCAAGCCTTGCCGCGGGCGCGACATAGCCAAGCGACAGCATCGTCGTCACCGCGATGAACAGAACCGAACCGGTGGCGACGACAGCACCCATCAGCGGCCAGAACCAGCCAAGCAGCAGCGTCGAGCCGACGAGCATGACGACCGATGGCAGCAGCGCGATCAGGATCGTGTCGTTGAGCAGGTCGAGCGCCCACATGCCGCGCGTTATCTTGCGCACCGTCGATCCGGCGAAGCTGTTGGCGTGCCAGTCGGTGGAGAAGCGCTGGACGCGGTGGAAGGCGTCGGCGGCGATATCCGCCATCATCTTCAACGTCAGCTCGACAATGGCCATGAAGGCGAGATTGCGCAGCACGACACCGGTGAGCGCCAGGGCCACCAGCATCGAAAAGGCCGCTGTCGCCGCGTTCCACGCAACATCGTCGGCCGCAGCACTGCTGGCGACGGCATCCACCAGCCGGCCGGAATAGAGCGGCGTCAGCACGTCGGCCAAGGTCGACAGCAGGAACGTGCCCATAATGCCGGCAAGTCGCCACGGCTGACGCCGCCAATGGCTGAGCGTGAAGCCAAGAACGCTGCGAAAGGCGCCCGCGCGCAAATCTATTCGAAAACGAGTCATGATGTCATTCGGGCGCAAACGAGCCCGATCCCACGAAAGTAGAAATTGAAAAACCGCGTCGGCGCCGTTTGGCGCCCGGAGATGCGGAGGTTTGGCGTATTTGGCGGCCCTGTAGAGGGGCGGCGACCGGCAGCGGCGAAATACCTGCCTCGGTTCAGCCTTGCCGCGAGGCTATCTCGCGGCGCACTGACCAAGACCTAGGCTTCGCGGCCTCGCATAACGATGTCAAATCCTGGCATTCGGTTCCTCCTGAAGGGGAATCGCGGAGAGGTGTTTATAGAGACGCCTCAACGCCGCGCCAAGTCAGTAGATAGCCAAAAGCGCATCTGGTCCAAGCAGTGAGACGATTTTGCAACAATCGCGGGTTGTGCGCTGCCTCTGTTCAGGTTGCCGGGATACGGTCGAAGCGCATATAGCGGCCGTCGGTGGAAGGCCTGAAGCCGAGCTTTTCGTAAACCGCATGGGCGTCGTTGGTCGACAGGCTCCAATGCGTGACCGTCTTGACGTCCGAGTGGTCGATAAGCGCCTGGACAAGCCGGGTTCCGATGCCTTGTCCGCGATACCCGGGCCAGACAATTATGTCTGCGAGATAGGCAAATACCGTACGGTCGGTGATCGCCCGGCCGAAGCCGACCTGATTGCCGCCGACATAGGCGCCGACGCACAGTGAGTTGGCGAAGGCGCGGCGGTGCAGTTCATCGCTGCGGCCGCTGCCCCAATAGCTCTCCTTCAAAATGTCGGACGTCGCCCGGAAGTCGATCCGCGACGGGTCGAAGCTGATTTCAAGGTTGGCCATGGCTAAACCGTTAAACAGGCCAATCGCCTACCCGCCATCCCTGAACCGGTTGGTAATGGGATAGCGGCGGTCGCGGCCGAAATTCTTCCTGGTGATCTTCACACCGGGTGCCGCCTGCCGGCGCTTGTATTCGGCGACGTAAAGCAGGTGCTCGACGCGCGTCACCGTCGCCCGGTCATGGCCGCGCGCGACGATGTCGTCGACACCCATCTCGTTTTCGACTAGGCACTCCAATATGTCGTCGAGCACCGGATAGGGCGGCAGCGAATCCTGGTCCGTCTGGTTCTCTCGCAGTTCCGCCGAGGGCGCCTTGTCGATGATGTTGGTCGGGATCACCTCGCCGGACGGACCGAGCGCACCCGGCGGCACATGCGCGTTGCGCCAGCGCGACAGCGCATAGACCTGCATCTTGTAGAGGTCCTTGATCGGATTGAAGCCGCCATTCATGTCGCCATAGAGCGTCGCGTAGCCGACCGACATCTCGCTTTTGTTGCCGGTGGTGACCACCATCGAGCCGAACTTGTTGGAAATCGCCATCAGGATGGTGCCGCGGGCCCGGCTCTGCAGGTTTTCCTCGGTGATGCCTTCGTTGGTGCCCTCGAAAAGCTGTGTCAACGTGTGCAGGAAGCCCTCGACCGGCTCGAAGATCGGCACGATATCGTAGCGGCAGCCGAGTGCGCGGGCGCAGTCCTCGGCATCCTTCAGCGAGTCCTTCGAAGTGTAGCGGTAAGGCATCATCACGGCGCGCAGCCGTTCCTCGCCCAGCGCATCGACGGCAAGTGCCGCGCAGATCGCCGAATCGATGCCGCCGGAAAGGCCGAGCACGACATTCTTGAAGCCGTTCTTGTTGACGTAATCGCGCAGGCCCAACATGCAGGCGCGGTAGTCGGCCTCCTCCTTCTCCGGGATTTTCGACATCGGTCCGTCAGAGCAGAACCAGATGTCATTCTTTCGCTTCCAGGTGGTGACGTTGACCGTCTCCTCGAACTGGCTCATCTGGAAGGCCAGCGTCTTGTCAGAACCTATGGCAAACGATGCGCCATCGAAAACCAGCTCGTCCTGGCCGCCAAGCTGGTTGGCATAGATAATCGGCAGTCCGCATTCGATGACCTGGCGGATGACGATCTGGTGGCGGACGTCGACCTTGCCGCGGTAATAGGGCGAGCCGTTCGGGACCAGCAGGATTTCCGCGCCGCTTTCGGCCAGCGTCTCGCAGACAGCAACCTCGCCCCAGATATCTTCGCAGATCGGCACTCCCACGCGCACGCCGCGGAAATTGACCGGCCCCTGGATCTCGGGGCCGGCCTGGAAGACGCGCTTCTCGTCGAACTCACCGTAATTCGGCAGATCGAGCTTGTAGCGTTCGGCAAGGATCTTGCCGCCATCGGCAAAGATGATCGAATTGTGCGTGCCGGTCTTGCGCTTCAACGGCGTGCCGATGACGAAACCCGGGCCGCCGTCGGCGGTATCGCCGGCGAAATCCTCCGCCGCCCGCTCGCAGGCCTTCAGGAAGGCGGGCTTCAGCACCAGATCCTCAGGCGGATAGCCGGCAAGGAAAAGCTCGGTAAACAGCACGAGGTCGGCGCCTTGGCGGGCGGCATCCGCCCTCGCCTCGCGTGCCTTGGCAAGATTGCCGGCGACGTCGCCGACCGTCGGATTGAGCTGGGCGACGGCGATGCGCAATATGTCTGGAGCGGTCTTTTCTGTCATGCCCGTGGGTTTAGCGCGGCAAAATTCGTCGAGCAATGGCGTTCGTTTGGACCAAACAGTCGATCCTATTCGCCCATATATTCGCGCAAGGCTTCCGGCGGATGGTTCTCGCCGATCGACATTGCCAGAATGCGCGAAATGTGCCGGCGCGGCAGCCGGGTTTCCGCCGCCCAGGCGTTTATCTGCACTTGGATCTTGCCCAGGTCCTTCTTCGATGTTGGGCTCTGCGCGAGGTCGAGCCCGGCGTCGCGCAGCGCTGCCGCCATGTCGGCCGAGACGATGAAGGCGTCCCACTCCAGCCAGCGCAGAAAATACTGGCCGGTATTGCCGCCGAGCCGGCTGCCATGCTTGCCGAGATAGGCCATCAATCCGACCTGGTCATCCGCCGGCCAATTGGCCAGGAACTTGCCGAAGCTGCCATGCTCCTTCGACACGCGCTCGACGAAGGCTGCGTTGTCGCGTACGGATTTGATCTTCTGCGGATTGCGGACGATGCGCTTGTCGGCTGTGAGATCGTGCCAGAAATCGTCAGGCTGGAACAGCAGCCGCTTCGGCTCGAAGCCAAGAAATGCTTCCTCGAAACCCGGCCATTTCTGCTCGATGACGCGCCAGACAAAGCCGGCGGCAAAAACCCGCTCGGCCATGGTCGACAGGATCCGGTCGTCCGCAATCTTTGCCACCGCGGCATTGTCGGGCATAGGACCCAGCAGCGACGTCAGCGCTGCCTCACCGCCTTTGCGCTTCGCTGCACGGGCGCGAATTTTCTGAAAATCCACCATTGTTTCCTGACCCCATCGCGTCAATCTACCACTTCCCGTATGAACCGGCAGCTTCTACCTCATCGCTGACGACGGAGGCGACGATGAACAAAACGATCGAGGACCTGGCAAGCCGCTGGCTGAAGCGAAAGCCGGACGGCCTGAGCGCGCTCGAAAGCCGGGTACTGCAATCTACGCTCGAGCGCACCACGATCTCCAAGGACACCAACAAGGCCGTCGCCTTTCACCAGACGTTTGGAGATCGCCTGGCCGACACCATCGCCCGGATCGGCGGCTCGTGGTCCTTCATCCTGGCATTCATTGGCTTCCTGATCCTGTGGACGGCAGGCAATGTCTGGCTCTTGTCGCGCGCCGCCTTCGATCCCTATCCCTTCATCTTCCTCAATCTCGTGCTTTCCATGGTTGCCGCCCTGCAGGCGCCAGTGATCATGATGGCGCAGAACCGCCAGACGGAGCGCGATCGAATCGACGCCGCCCACGACTATGAGGTTAATCTCAAGGCCGAGATCGAGATCATGGCGTTACACGAAAAGCTCGACGAACTGCGCCACAGCCAGATCATCGGCATGCGAGACGAGATCGCCCGGCTGGCCGAGCAGGTGAAGCGCATCGACGACATTCTGTCGAAGCAGCGAACGTCTTCATGACGGAAGTCATCCATCGTCTCATTGAGCAATATGGATTGGTCGCGGTTTTTCTGGGCTGCGTCGCCGAGGGCGAAAGCGCCGCAATTCTTGGCGGTTTTTTTGCGCATCAGCATGTCTTCGTCCCGTGGCAGGCGTTTCTCGCAGCCGCGCTCGGCGCCTTCGGTGGCGACACGTTGTTCTTCATCTTGGGACGGAGCTTCGCCGACCATAAATTCGTGATCAGGCTCCGAGCCCGGCCGGGCTTCAGCCACGCCTACCGCCTTGTCACCTCTCATCCCAACATTTTCGTGCTGTCGAACCGTTACATCTATGGCCTGCGACTGGTCGGCGGAATCGCGGCCGGGCTGTCGGGCATCGCCGCGGCGCGCTTCATCATCCTCAACGCCATCTCGTCGGTAGTCTGGGCGGCACTGTTCTGCACTGTCGGTTATGTCTTCGGGCTGGGCGCGGAGCACATCGTCGGCCAGGCGCTGGCCCGCCACGAGCGGTTGCTGATCGCTCTGGCAATCGGCCTCGTTGTGGCTATCCTCGGCTGGCTGGCGTCGCACTTCCTCGCCAAGAAGGAGCTTCGCAAGGGAAGCTGATCGTCAATCTATGCCGAGCGCACGGTCACCCTTTTCCAGGATCAGCGGGATGATCAGGTCTTCCTCGTCGGCAAGATGCCTGGTCAGCATGGCGATCAGCCGGCTGTTCTCGTCGGCATAGGCATCGGCGGCGAAACGCTGTTTGTCTTCGCTCTCCTGAAGCGTGCGGATGAAGGCATTTGCCGCCTCGGCATTGCGCTCCAGTCCCTCATGGATTGTGTGGTGATCGGCATCGAGAATCTCGAAGCCGCGCTTCAGACGGGTCTCGGCCCTGGCGAAGACCGGGAAATAATGATGGTCCCTCGACATTGTGATGGCCGTCGAGATTGCCGAGGAAATGGTTGAGGCGCGGCGCGAACCAGCGCGCGAATTCCGGCGCGTTCAGCCTACCTTCTCGATAATCGCCGATACCATTGGTGAGCATGCCGCCAAGCTCGCGGAACATATCGTGCCGCTGCAGCCACATATTGGCCACGCCGTGGATGTTGGCATGCGCCTGCCAGATCTCGCGCGGATATTTTTCGGCCAGCCAGCGCAGATCGTCCGGCAGGCCCTCACGTTCGAGCAGCAGAAATCCGGCGGTATCGGTCATGTCGGTTCCCTCAATTGACCGGCATGTAGTGTTTGAAACGTCAGATCGGTACCCCGAGGATCCGCTCGACGATGGCGACGCCCCAGACGCCTGCAGCGATTACCACCGAAATAAGCACCGCCAGCGAACCGCAATCCTTGGCCAGTTGGATATCGATGTTGAATTCGCGGCTGAACGCGTCGCATGCCGCCTCGATGCCGGTGTTCAACACCTCGATCATGATCATGAGCAGCACCGCGCCGATAAGCAGCGCATAGCCGCGCCACGATTCCGAAAGGAACCAGCCGAGCGGCAAGGCAAGCACAAGCAGCGTCAGCTCCAGCTGGAAGGCCTCCTCGCTGGCGGCCAGTTTGCGAAACGCCCGCACCGAGTTGTAAAAAGCGTCGATCAGCCGCTGCATGCCAAAACCCTTCGGAATCACCGGCAGGGGATTAGCGCAATGGCTGGACCAAGGGAATAAGGCGACCTCTTCAAAAATCAGTCGCCTGCCACCTTGATCGACGGCGTCGACTTCTCGAACTGCGGCAGCCCGTCATCGATGGCGTAATAATCGCCCTTGTCGCCGACGAAGATATGGCATTCTCCTTGAAGCCCGGTTGGCGCGTCGAACAGCCCTGCCATGACCGAAACATAGCCGTCATCGCTCGGCTTCCAGAACAGCAGAGAGCCGCATGTCTTGCAGAAGCCGCGCCTGGCGAACGAAGAGGCCTCGTACCAGGTGATGCTCTCCGCGCCGGTGATTGTGATGTCGCGGTCGGCAACGTTGGCCGCCGCATAAAAATGCCCGCTCTGCTTCCGGCACTGCGAGCAATGGCAGTAGACGACACCGCGTAGCGGTCCTCGTGTCTGGAACCGCACTGCCCCGCACAAGCATGATCCGCTGTGACTGTCAGCCATGTCGGCCTCCCGATGCAATTGCCATCGCCTGGCAGGATTCCAGTTTTGCGCGCGTTAGGCACGAGCAAATGCGACACCGGCGGGATTGAATAGAAAAAGCGCCGGTTTTCGCCCGGCGCTTCTTCAATGACATCACAGTTCAGATCGTATCAGCCATTGACGGCCTGCTTGTGTTGGACCGGATGGGTCTTCTTGAGCAGATCGGAGACCAGGAACGCCAACTCGATCGCCTGGTCAGCGTTGAGGCGCGGATCGCAATGGGTGTGGTAGCGATCCTGCAGCTCTTCGGCGGTGATGGCGCGGGCGCCACCGGTGCATTCCGTGACGTTCTTGCCGGTCATCTCGACATGGATGCCGCCCGGATGCGTGCCTTCGGCGCGATGCACCTCGAAGAAGGTCTGCACCTCCTTCAGGATGCGGTCGAATGGCCGTGTCTTGTATCCGGCGGCCTCGATGGTGTTGCCATGCATCGGGTCCGACGACCACACCACGCTGCGGCCTTCCTTCTGCACCGCGCGCACCAGCTTCGGCAAATGATCGGCGACCTTGTCGGAACCGAAGCGCGCGATCAGCGTCAGCCGGCCGGGCTCGTTCTCCGGATTGAGCAGGTCGATGAGCTGCAAGAGGCCATCCGGCGTCAGCGACGGACCGCATTTCAGCCCGAGCGGGTTCTTGATGCCGCGGCAATATTCGACATGCGCATGGTCGGGTTGGCGCGTGCGATCACCGATCCAGATCATGTGGCCAGAGGTGGCGTACCAGTCGCCCGAAGTCGAATCGACGCGAGTCAGCGCCTCTTCATAACCGAGCAGCAGCGCCTCATGACTGGTATAGAAGTCGGTCTCGCGCAGCGCGTAATTGGTCTCCGAGGTGATGCCGACGGCCTTCATGAAGTCCATCGTCTCGGTGATGCGGTTGGCGAGCGACTCGTATTTCTCCCCCTGCGGGCTGTCGGACACGAAGCCAAGCATCCATTGATGCACGTTCTCCAGGCTGGCATAGCCACCTTGGGCGAAGGCACGCAAAAGGTTGAGCGTGGCCGCCGACTGGCGGTACGCCATCTCCTGTCTTGCAGGATCGGGAATGCGCGACTTGGCGTCGAACTCGATGCCGTTAATGATGTCGCCGCGATAGCTCGGCAGCGTCACGCCGCCCTTGGTCTCATTGTCGGACGAGCGCGGCTTGGCGAACTGGCCGGCGACACGGCCGACCTTCACCACCGGCTGGGCGCCGGCGAAGGTCAGCACCACCGACATCTGCAAGAAGACGCGGAAGAAGTCGCGGATATTGTCGGCGCCATGTTCGGCGAAGCTCTCGGCGCAATCGCCGCCCTGCAGAAGGAATGCGTCACCGGCAGCGACGGCTGCAAGCTGCTTCTTCAGCTTGCGTGCCTCACCTGCAAAAACCAACGGCGGAAACGTGGCAAGCTGGGCTTCCGTGTTCCTCAGCGCGGCAAGATCCGGATAGGCAGGAACCTGCTGGATCGGCTTAGCTCTCCACGAATTCGGCGACCATTTCGTCATCGAAGCACCTAACGCTCTTTCACACGGACGCCATCGCCCGCCAATCCGCCCCATATGGGGTCGCGGCTCCATACACGAAGCCGATTTCCTATTCTAGACCGGAAGTGGTCGCGTGGCGAATGAGCACGGCACTGCGAAAGTGCCGGTGCGGTTGTGCCCAGAGCACCACCGACGCGCTGCTACGCCGCCTTCTCCACCAGCCGCGCCAGCTGCGTCATGACAACCGCTGAGCCAGCCAGCCGCTTCTCGGGCGTCGCCCAGTCACGGCTGAAGACGACGCTCTGGTCGGGTCGGATCTTGGCCAGCGAGCCTTGTTCGCCGATGAGCTTGACCAGCCCGACCGGATTGGGGAATTCCCGCTTGCGGAAATGGATGACGACGCCTTTCGGCCCGGCGTCGAGCTTCTCCACGTTGGCCTTGCGGCAAAGCGCCTTGATGAAGACGATCTTCAACAGATGTTCAACCTCTTCCGGCAGCGGCCCGAACCGGTCGATCAGCTCGGCGCCGAAAGCATCGATCTCTTCCGTATTTTCGAGATCGCCAAGACGGCGATAGAGCGCCAGCCTGAGCTGCAGATCCGGGACGTAGCTTTCCGGGATCATCACCGCCGTGCCGACGGCGATCTGCGGCGACCAGCCGCCGTCCTGCACCTCGCCGGAATCCTTCACTTCGGCCACCGCCTCCTCCAGCATCTGCTGGTAGAGCTCGAAACCGACCTCCTTGATGTGGCCCGACTGCTCTTCGCCAAGCAGATTGCCGGCGCCGCGGATGTCGAGGTCGTGGCTGGCCAGCTGGAAACCGGCGCCTAGCGTATCGAGCGACTGCAGCACTTTCAGCCGACGCTCGGCTGTATCGGTTAGCTTGCGGTTGGCGGGCAGCGTGAACAGCGCATAGGCGCGCACCTTCGAACGGCCGACGCGGCCACGCAACTGATAGAGCTGCGACAGGCCGAACATGTCGGCGCGATGCACGATCAGCGTGTTGGCGGTCGGTATATCGAGGCCGGATTCGACGATTGTGGTCGACAAAAGCACGTCGTACTGGCCGTCATAAAAGGCATTCATGATATCGTCGAGCTCGCCGGGCGGCATCTGGCCATGGGCCACCGCCACTTTCAGCTCAGGTACAGATTCGCGCAGAAAATCATGGATTTCCGCGAGATCGCTGATGCGCGGTACGACGTAGAAGGAATGGCCGCCGCGGTAGCGTTCTCTGAGCAGCGTCTCGCGGATGACCAGCGGATCGAAGGGCGAGATGAAGGTGCGCACCGCCAGGCGGTCGACCGGCGGCGTAGCGATCAGCGACAACTCGCGCACGCCGGTCAAGGCAAGCTGCAGCGTGCGTGGGATCGGCGTCGCCGACAAAGTCAGAACGTGGACGTCGGTCTTGAGATCCTTCAGCCGCTCCTTGTGCTTGACGCCGAAATGCTGCTCCTCATCGATGATCAGCAGACCAAGATTCTTGAACGAGATCGAGGAGCCGAGCAGTGCATGCGTGCCGACGACGATATCGATCTGGCCTTCGGCGATGCCCTTCTTGGTCTCCGCCAATTCCTTGGCGCCGACCAGCCGCGAGGCCTGGGCGACGCGGATCGGCAGGCCGGAGAAGCGCTGCGAGAAGGTCTTGAAATGCTGGCGCGACAACAATGTCGTCGGCACCACTATGGCCACCTGAAAGCCTTCCATCGCCCCAATGAAGGCGGCGCGAAGTGCAACTTCGGTCTTGCCGAAGCCGACATCGCCGCAGATCAGCCGGTCCATCGGCTTTCCGGCGCCTAGATCATCCATGACCGAATCGATCGCCGTCTGCTGGTCATCGGTCTCCTCATAGGGAAAACGCGCTGCAAACTCGCCATAGAGGCCTTCCGCCGGCACCAACGCCGGCGCGGCCCGCATTTGTCGCTCGGCCGCGATGCGGATCAGTTGCCCGGCCATGTCGAGCAGGCGCTTCTTCAGCCGCGCCTTGCGCGATTGCCAGGCGCCGCCGCCAAGCTTGTCGAGCGTCGCCTCGGCCGAATCCGAGCCATAGCGCGACAGCAGCTCGATGTTTTCCACCGGCAAGAATAGCCGATCGTCGCCGGCATAGTGGATTTCGAGGCAATCGTGCGGCGCACCGACCGCCTCGATGGTGCGCAGCCCGATGAAGCGGCCAATGCCATGGTCGGCATGGACGACGATATCGCCTGAAGACAATGCCGAAGCCTCGGCGATGAAGTCGGACGCGCGCTTCTTGCGCTTCGAGCGCCGGATCAGCCGGTCGCCGAGAATGTCCTGCTCGGCGACGACGACCAGTTTCTCAGTCTCGAAGCCGGATTCGAGCGGCAGCACGGCCAGTCCCGCCTGCCCTGGCTCAAGCCTTTCGGCTTCGGCAAGCGTCGCCACCGGCTTCAGATTGCCAAGGTGATGCTCGACCAGGATCTGGCCGAGCCGGTCGAGCGAACCTTCAGTCCAGCCGGCGACGACGACACGGCGGCGTCCAGCGCGCTCGTCGGAAATGTGTTTTACGACGACGTCGAAAACGTTGGCGTTAGGATCGGCGCGTTCCTCGACGAAGCTGCGGCCGTGGCGCGAGCCGGCATGGAACACCTTTTTCGCGCCGGCATCGGGCGCGTCGAAGGCCGTGAAATCTATCGCCTCGCGCGGGCCAAGCGAGGCAATCAGGTTCTCGGGCGACAGATAGAGCAGATCCGGCGGCACCGGCTTGTAGGGCACCGCGTCCTTCAAGGCGCCGTCGGCCTGCTTCTTGCGCGCTTCGTAGTGGTCGAGGATCAGAGTGTGGCGCTCGGCCAGTGCCTCATGCGCCAGATGGTCGAAAACCACAGGCGCATCGGGCAGGTAGTCGAAGACGGTTTCCAGCCGCTCATAGAAGAACGGCAGCCAGTGCTCCATGCCGGCAAACCGCCTGCCCTCGCTGACCGCCGCATAGAGCCCATCGTCGCGGGAGGGCGCGCCAAAGGCTTCGATGTAGGCGCGGCGGAAGCGGCTGATGGTTTCCGGCGTCAGCGCCACCTCGCTCATCGCCTGCAGCGCCATCGATTTGCGTTGGCCGATGGTGCGCTGGGTTGCGGTGTCGAAGACGCGGATCGATTCCAGCGTATCGCCGAAGAAATCGAGGCGCAGTGCCTCCGTCCAGCCGGGCGCGAAGAGATCGAGAATGCCGCCGCGCACCGCAAATTCGCCGATGCCGCGCACTGTCGGCACTCGCTCGAAGCCGGAATTCTCCAGCCGCGACACCAGCACGTTCATGTCTATCTGGTTGCCGGGTTTGGCGTGGAAGGTCTGCGCCTCGACGAGTTCAGCCGGCGGAATGCGTTGCAACAGCGCATTCGCAGTGGTGAGGACGACGGCGCGGTGCGGCTTCTTCGCCAGCGCAATCATTGCGGCCAGTGCATCGAGCCGCCTTGCGGCGGCATCGGCGCCGGGCGAGACGCGGTCGTAAGGCAGGCAGTCCCAGGCCGGCAGTTCCAGCACCGGCAGGCCCGGCGCCGCAAAGGCAAGCGCCTCGACGATCGCCGGCAGACGCTGGCCGTCGCGCGCCACGAACAGCACCGGCTTGTCGGGGGCGATCTCGTGCGCAGCCTGCACCAGCGCAAAGGCTTCGTAGCCGTCGGCGACGCCATCGACGATGAACTGGCCGGCGCGGCCTTTCGGCAGACCGATCGTAGGGATAAGGCTCATGGCTACACGTTGTTCAGAAGGTCATCTCCCGGCGCGAAGCCAGGATTTTTTGCAGGACGGCACAGTCGATATCCGCCGGAACCGGGCGTTCGCCAGTGACGAGAGGCAGGAATTCGGTGTCGGGAATGTCGAGGAGCCTCTCATATTGGTCGATTTCGTCGACGGTCAAGGCGCCGATCTCGGCGTCGGCGAAGCTGCCGAGTATAAGGTCCATCTCGCGCATGCCGCGGTGCCACGAACGAAACAGAAGCTTGCGGCGGCGGGCATCGAGCCCCTCGCTTGATCGTTTCGTTCCGGTCATCTTGCAACATCCTTGCCCAGGCGGCGCATATAGCGTGGATAGAAGGCGGTGTCAGCCTTGCGCTACAGTCGCCGCAACATAAGCTGACATCATGCGTCCCTCCCTCCTCGATCCGCTGTTTGTCCCGATCACCTCGCTTGCCGGGGTCGGGCCAAAAGTTGGCGCCCTGATCGAAAAAGTCGTAGCAGCCGACCTCGGCGACCGGGCCGCGCGCGCCGGGGATCTCTTGTTCGTGCTGCCGCATACTGTCATCGACCGCCGCAACCGGCCTGGCATCGCCGGCTCGGCGGAAGGCGCCATCGTTACGCTCGACGTCCGCATCGATCGCCACCAGCCGCCGCCACGCGGCAACAGGTCGGTCCCGTACCGGGTCTACGCCCATGACGACACCGGCGAGATCGCGCTGACCTTCTTCCATGCCCATGCCGCCTATCTCGAAAAAGCAATGCCCGCAGGCGAGCATGTCGTCGTCTCCGGCCGCATGGAATGGTTCAACGGCCGCCCGACCATGGTTCACCCCGACCATATCGCACTTGCCGGCGACGCGGAAAACCTGCCGCTGGTCGAGCCGGTCTATCCGCTGACCGCCGGGCTCTCGGGCAAGGTGCTGCGCCGGGCCATCGGCCAGGCGCTGGCCCGCCTGCCGGTGCTGCCCGAATGGCAGGACGGTGAGTTCCGGCGCCGCCACGCCTTTCCTGCTTTTAGCGATGCGCTCAACCGCATCCACAATCCTGCCGACCCGATCGACGTCTCTGTCGACGGCGCAGCGTGGCGGCGCCTTGCCTATGACGAGTTCTTGGCCGGCCAGGTATCGCTGGCGCTGGTGCGGGCCAAGGTCCGCCGATTATCTGGCCGGCCACTCGTCGGCGACGGCCGCATAGTCGAACAACTGCGCGTGGCACTCCCCTATTCGCTGACCATGTCGCAGGAAATGGCGCTTGCCGAAATCAACGCCGATCTCGGTGACCCCGAACGCATGCTGCGCCTTTTGCAGGGCGATGTCGGCTCCGGCAAGACGGTGGTCGCGCTGCTTGCCATGGCGCGTGCCGTCGAGGCCGGCGGCCAGGCGGCATTGATGGCGCCGACCGAAATCCTGGCGCGCCAGCATCTGGCAACGATTGCGCCGTTGGCGGAACGGGCCGGCCTGCGTGTCGCTGTCCTCACAGGTCGCGAAAAGGGCCGCGAGCGTGCCGACACGCTGACCGGGCTGGCCAATGGTGACATCGACATTGTCGTCGGCACCCATGCGCTGTTCCAGGAAACGGTGACGTTCCGTGACCTCGTGTTCGCCGTCGTCGACGAGCAGCACCGTTTCGGTGTCCACCAGCGCCTTGCGATCACCGCCAAGGGCGACGCGCCCGACATGCTGGTGATGACGGCAACGCCGATACCGCGGACGCTGGTGCTGACTGCATTCGGCGACATGGATGTGTCGAAGCTGACGGAAAAGCCGGCCGGCCGCCAGCCGATCCGCACCGTCACCTTGCCGCTTGAACGGCTCGACGAACTGATCGGACGCATGCTCGACGCCGTCGCCGATGGCCAGAAAATCTACTGGATCTGTCCGCTGGTCGAGGAATCCGAGGAGATCAAGCTGATGTCGGCCGAGGACCGTTTTGCCTCGCTGAAGCCGCTGTTCGGCGACCGCGTCGGCCTGGTGCATGGTCGCATGAAAGGCGCCGACAAGGACGAGGCGATGCGCGCCTTTAAGCAGGGCGACACCCGTATCCTGATCGCCACCACCGTCATCGAGGTCGGCGTCGATGTGCCTGATGCGACGATCATGGTCATCGAGCATGCCGAGCGTTTTGGCCTCGCCCAGTTGCATCAATTGCGCGGCCGGGTCGGGCGTGGCGACAAGCCTTCATCCTGCGTGCTGCTCTACAAGGATCCGCTCGGCGAGACGGCAAAACTCCGTTTGTCGGTGATGCGCGAGACCGAGGACGGTTTCCGTATCGCCGAAGAGGATCTGAAGCTGCGCGGCGAAGGCGAGTTGCTCGGCACCCGCCAGTCCGGCACGCCGGGCTTCCAGGTGGCGCGCATCGAGGCGCATGCCGACCTGCTCGAGGCCGCTCGCGACGATGCGCGGCTGATCCTGTCGCGCGATCCGGAATTGCAGTCCGAACGCGGCACGGCGCTGCGCCTGTTGCTCTATCTGTTCGGCCGCGACGAGGCCGTGCGGCTCCTGCGTGCCGGCTGAGGCATCGTGTCGAGCGGAGGATTGGCAAGCGCGCCGTGGATCTGCTCGCCGTTCACCGTCACCATTTTGACCGCCGGCGCCACCAAGCCGGCCGACACGATCAGCTTGGCTCCGTCCTCGATTGTCATGTCGAGCAGCACGATGTCGGATTTCGGCACATACATCAGAAAGCCCGTCGTCGGGTTGGGCGTACACGGCATGAATACGGCAATCAGCGGATCGCCTTCCCGGTCGAGCTTCTGGTTGATCTCGGTTTCCTTCTCGCTGGCGACGAAGACCAGCGACCAGACCCCTTTGCGCGGATATTCGACCAACCCGACCTGGCGGAACATGTCGCCCTTGTTCGACAGCACGGTCTCGAAAATCTGCTTCAGCGAACGGTAGATGCCGCGCACCAGCGGCATGCGGCCAAGCAGGCGCTCGCCGAAATTGACGATGGCGCGGCCAACGATATTGGCGGTCATAAAGCCGATGAAGGTGATGAGGATCAAGGCAACGATCAGCCCAAAACCCGGCACTGGAAACGGCAGGTAGGTGTCCGGATTGTAGCGTACCGGAATGTAGGGTTTCACCCAGGAATCAACCCAGCCGATCAGCGACCAGGCAATGTAGGCGGTAATCGCCAGCGGCGCGCAAACGACGAAGCCGGTCAGGAAATAGTTTCTCAGCCGGGTCATGCCTGAGGTCTTGAGAGCATCCGACATGGTTCACCGCAGCGTGTGTTTGCAGCGCGACACTACTGAACCCCAAGGCGCTTTGGAATGGCGAAGTTTTTAAACGAGACCTATTCCACCGTTACCGATTTCGCCAGATTGCGCGGCTGGTCGACGTCCGTACCCATGAACACGGCGGTGAAGTAGGCGAGCATCTGGATCGGCAGCGCGTAGATGATCGGCGAGATGATTTCCGGCACGTCCGGCAAAACGATCGTCTCCATCGTCTTCACCGTAGCGTGTGCGGCGCCCTTGCTGTCGGTGATCAGGATGATCTTGCCGCCGCGTGCCGCGACCTCCTGCATGTTCGACACGGTCTTTTCGAAGATGCGGTCATGCGGCGCGATGACGATGACGGGCATGTTCTCGTCGATCAGCGCGATCGGGCCGTGTTTCAACTCGCCGGCAGCATAGCCTTCGGCATGGATGTAGGAGATCTCCTTGAGCTTCAGCGCACCTTCCATGGCCAGCGGAAAATTGGTGTCACGGCCGAGATAAAGCACATTCTTGTAGTGCGAGAGGTCGCGCGCGACCTTTTCGATCTGCCCGTCGAGCTTTAGCACCTGGTTCGCATAACGCGGCGCTTCCGACAGCTCGCGTATCAGCGTTTTCTCCTGCTCCTGCGAAATCGTTCCGCGCGCCACGCCCGCCCGCACCGCCAGCGAGGCCAGCACGGAAAGCTGGCAGGTGAACGCCTTGGTCGAAGCGACGCCGATCTCCGGGCCGGCCAACGTCGGCAGGATGACGTCGGATTCGCGCGCCATGGTCGATTCGCGCACATTGACGACCGCGCCGATCTTCATGCCGGCCTTGCGGCAGTAGCGCAGCGACGCCAGCGTGTCGGCGGTCTCACCCGATTGCGAGATGAAGAAAGCGGCATCGTTCTTCGACAGCGGCATCTCGCGGTAGCGGAACTCCGAAGCGACATCGATGTCGACCGGCAGCCGCGCATAGCGCTCGAACCAGTATTTGCTGATCAGCCCGGCGAGATAGGCGGTGCCGCAGGCCGAGATCGCCAGCCGGTCGATCTTGGCGAAATCGAACGGCAGGTCGAGCGGCTTCGAGACGCCGCTGACGAAATCAACATAATGCGCCAGCGTGTGCGAGATCACTTCCGGCTGCTCATGGATTTCCTTTTCCATGAAATGGCGGCGGTTGCCTTTGTCGACCATGAAGCTCGTGCTGAGCGACTGTTGGCGTTTGCGGTCGACCTTGTTGCCGCCCATGTCGAAGATATCGACCTCGTTGCGGCGCACCACCGCCCAGTCGCCGTCTTCCAGATAGGTGATCGAATTGGTGAAAGGGGCAAGCGCAATGGCGTCGGAGCCAAGGAACATCTGGCCGTCGCCATGACCGACCGCGAGCGGCGGGCCATTGCGCGCGCCGACGATCAGATCCTCGTCGCCCTTGAACATGATGGCGAGCGCAAAGGCGCCTTCCAGCCGCTTCAGCGCCTTGTGCGCCGCCTCAACCGGCTTCAGCCCCTTGGCCAGTTCGCGCGCCACCAGATGAGCGACGACTTCGGTATCGGTCTGCGAGGCGAAGCTGTAGCCGTCGCGCATCAGCTCGTCGCGCAATTCGGCGAAATTCTCGATGATCCCGTTATGGACGATGGCGACGCCGTCGGAAAAATGCGGATGCGCATTGCTCTCGTTCGGAACGCCATGTGTGGCCCAGCGCGTGTGGCCGATGCCGATCATGCCGTCGAGCGGTTCGTCCTTCAGCCGGCGCTCGAGATTGACCAGCTTGCCCTCGGCACGGCGGCGGTCAAGCCTGCCGTGCTCGATCGTGGCGACGCCGGCCGAGTCATAGCCGCGATATTCGAGCCTTTTCAGCGCATCGACGATAAGCGGCGCGACCGGCGAGTTACCGACAATTCCAACGATACCGCACATGGCGCTTGCCCCCGATTCCGACCTCAAACCCGGCGCTATTTAGAGACTGCCGGGCTGTCGCGAAAAATCACATTCCATTTCGTCCGGTATCAGCCGGACTATCCTGCACAGATGCACCATGACAGGGCGCACTTGCAATCCGGTTACTGCAATTGCTCAGTTTCTCCGCTTATGTATCCTATCTCGGCTCAACGGCTCCAGAAATCAGTCAAAGACATGATGCGGCTATGAACGAACGAATTGACACGGTGACGCTTTGGCGTCCGGTTGGGCCCCGCGAACTGGAGTTGATCCAGAGGGCAGGGATGCGCGCCTTTCCTCCTCGATTTGCCGATCAGCCGATCTTCTATCCGGTCACCAGCGAGGCCTATGCCACCCAGATCGCCCGAGACTGGAATGTGCCCGCGAGCGGATCAGGTTTCGTGACGCGTTTCGAGGTGCGTCGCAACTTTCTGGACCGTTACAGCGTCCAGCATGCCGGCAGCCGGGCGCATCTGGAATACTGGATCCCGGCCGAAGACCTGTCGGCCTTCAACGATGCAATCGTTGGCGAAATCGAGCTTGTCGCCGAGTTCCGCTAGTCTACCCTTTTTTGCGGGCCGCCGCGGCCTGAGAAAAACGCTCTCGCAACTCCTTGCCCTTGCCGGGTAGAGTCCGCTGGCGGGCGCGGCCGAAGGCCAGCGCATCGTCGGGTACGCTTTCGGTGATGACGCTGCCCGAGGCGATGTAGCCGCCCTTGCCGATCGACACCGGCGCCACCAGCGAGGAGTTTGAGCCGATGAAGGCACCTTCGCCGATATCGGTGAAGAATTTCGAATAGCCGTCATAATTGCAGGTGATGGTGCCGGCGCCGATATTGGCACCGGCGCCGATGCGGGCATCGCCGATATAGGTCAGATGGTTGACCTTCGCGCCCTCCTCGACGATCGCCTGCTTTACCTCGCAGAAATTGCCGACCTTGGCCTTGGTTCTCAGATCGGCCCCGGGCCGCAGCCGCGCGAACGGCCCGACATCGCAATTCGACGCGATGGTGGCGCCTTCGATATGGCTGAAGGCATGGATCTTGGCCCCCGTGGCGATTTTCACGCCCGGCCCGAACCAGACATTGGGTTCGACGATCGTATCGGCGCCGATCTCGGTGTCGTGCGAGAAGAACACGGTTTCGGGCGCGATCAGCGTAACGCCAGAAAGCATCGCCTCGCGCCGGCGGCGCTGCTGCCAGATATCTTCCGCCTGGGCAAGCTCGGCACGGTTGTTAATGCCGAGCGCGTTCTCGAAACTGGCTTCGGTGGCTACGACATCAAGTCCCTGCGCAGCGGCGATCTCGACGATGTCGGTGAGATAATACTCGCCCTTGGCGTTCTTGCTGCCGACTTGATCGAGCAGATTCAGCGCGTGCCTGCCGGCGACCGCCATCAGCCCGCCATTGCAGAAGGTGATTTTCTTCTCCTCGTCCGAGCAGTCCTTCTCCTCGCGGATGGCCACGAGCTTGCCGGCCTTTTCGATAAGCCGGCCGTAGCCCGAAGGATTTTCCGTACGGAAGCCGACCACGACGACGGCCGCACCTTCCGCCAGCTTCAGCCGCGCCGCCGCGAGCGCTTCCGGATCGATCAACGGCGTGTCGCCAAACATCACCAAGATGTCGTCATAACCTTTTGATATTGCTGCGCGTGCGGCAAGCACGGCGTGCGCGGTGCCGAGACGTTTTTCCTGGACGAAAGCCTCGGCCTTCGGCGCAAACTTGAGTGCCGCCTTGCGCATCTCATCGGCGCCATGGCCGATCACCAGCGCCAACTCGCCGCTGCCGGCGGCTTCGGCCGCCTTGACGACATGGGCAACCATCGGCAGGCCGGCGATTGTGTGCAGCACTTTCGGCACTACACTCTTCATGCGCGTGCCTTCGCCGGCGGCGAGGATGATGGACAGGCAGGTTCTCTGGCTCATGGGATGGCAACCGTTGAAAGGGGTCTGGAATCGAAGCGTTAGTAGCACTGGCGCCATGCTGCACCAATGCGGTTAAATTCCGGTGAGACGGTGGAACCTCCAACCCGCGACACGCTCAAGCCGATCGGCTCACGCGGCTTCCGCCTCGTTGCGTGATGCGAAACTGGAGGCTCGGCCACGGCCGTATTGCCGTGGCGAACAGTTCATGACCCGCTTGAAGGCTGTGCTGAAGGCGCTTTCGGATTCGTAGCCGAGCGAAAGCGCTATGACGGCGACGGGATCGCTGGAATTCGTCAGCCGTTCGCCGGCCAGCAGCATTCGCCAGCGCGTCAAATAGTCCATCGGCGACGCGCCAACCGTCTCCTTGAATCTGAGCGCAAAGGTCGATCGCGACATGCCGGCCCGTTCCGCCAGTTCCTGTAACGTCCAGCCATGCGCCGGATCGTCATGCATGGCGCTGATCGCCGCGCCGATCTGTTTGTCCGCCAGGGCAAAGAGCCAGCCGATGCCACCTTTCAATCCTTCCGAAAGATGCAGCCGCAGCGCCTGAACCAGCATCATGTGGGCGAGGTGCTGGATCACCAGAAAGCCGCCCGGTTGTGGCTCGCGCAGCTCCTGCATCATCCGCTCCACCGACCAGCGCAGCGCCGACTGGTCCGACTCTTTGCGGATATGCACAATGGCTGGCAGCATCCGCAACAGGATGCCGGCATGATTGCCGCCAAGCGCGAAGCGGCTGCTGACCAGAAAGAAATCACCACCGCCATTGTGGGTCACGACACCGCCGGCTCGCGCAGGCGGAAAAATCTTGACGGCTTCAACAGGCGTCAAGCTCATGTCGCTTGCAAGGCGGAAAGGCCGTCCACTCGGCAGCAGGAAGCAGTCTCCCGTCTCAAGGCGCACTGCGTCAGCAACGCCCTCCACAGATAGCCAGCACCGGCCGGAGACCGCCGCTCCGGTCTTGATGCTTTGCTGCTGGTCGGGGAACTGGATCGACCATTCACCACCAGCATCGAAACCGGCCGACATATAGTTTCGCGGCTTCAGCAGCGAGAGCACATCTGAAAGGGGATCCACAGGTCATTCCGGACGATTGCGAAGATAATACGGACTTTATCGCATAGATCGTATTTTCTCAAGCGCCTATCACGACATAACTGAGCCGCGAAAATGGTCGTGGTCAGAAACGAACAAGGAGAAGTCGTGATGCGTGTTTTCGTTACCGGAGCGACCGGATTCGTCGGTTCTGCCGTCGTTCAAGAACTCATCGGCGCCGGCCATCAGGTGCTCGGCCTCGCCCGCTCGGCGGCGTCGGCCAAGTCGCTTGCAGCCACCGGAGCCGAGGTGCATCGAGGCGACCTCGAAGACCTCGAAAGCCTCAGCAGGGGCGCAGCGGCAGCTGATGGAGTGATCCATACCGGCTTCAACCACGACTTCTCGAAATTCGCGCGAAATTGCGAGATGGACCGGCGCGCCATCGAGGCCTTGGGCGGTGCACTCGAAGGCTCCGAGCGGCCCCTGCTCGTCACCTCCGGAACCGCGCTCCAGGCGCGGGGCCGTATCGCGACCGAGGAAGATGCGCCTGTCCCCTCTTCCGCTTCGTATCCCCGCGCCTCCGAAGCGACAGCCGCCGCGCTGACGGCACGCGGCGTGCGCGCGTCGGTTGTGCGCCTTCCTCCGTCGGTCCATGGCCAAGGCGACCACGCCTTCGTTCCTATTCTCATCGACCTCGCTCGCAAGAAGGGCGTGTCGGCCTATATCGGCGAAGGGCTCAATCGCTGGCCTGCCGTGCATCGGTTCGATGCCGCCCGCGTTTACCGGCTTGCGCTCGAGCATGGAGCCGATGGCGGGCGATATCACGCGATCGCCGAAGAAGGCGTGCCGTTCAAGGACATCGCTGGCGTGATCGGCCGGCGCCTGAACGTGCCGGTCGTCGCCAAGTCCGCGGAAGAAGCCGCCGATCATTTTGGCTGGTTCGCGATGTTCGCGGCGATGGATGTCCCGACCTCAAGCGAGCGGACTCGCGCGCTGCTGGGGTGGGCGCCGAGCGGACCCGGGCTCATCGCCGATATCGACCAGCCGGGCTATTTCGAAGGTGAATGGACCGCGTAGCTGCGGTGCCTTGCGCCGCAGCTACGGCCTCGCGCTTCGGCCGGGCGGCAAACCTATCCCAATTGCCCCAGCACCGGAAAATTCTCGAGCAACCAATAGGACACCGCCTGCACGCCGCCGGTCAGGAAAAACACGCCGGCGACCACCAGCAACGCGCCGATGGCCTTTTCGACGCGGCCGAGATGGACGCGGAATTTCCCGAGAAAGCGCATGAAGGCGCCTGAAAACAGCGCCGCAACGAGGAAGGGAATACCGAGGCCGAGCGAATAGGCGGCAAGCAGCAGCGCGCCCTCGCCCACCGTCTCGCGGCCGCCGGCAAGCGTCAGGATCGGCCCCAGCACCGGGCCGATACAGGGCGTCCAGCCAAAGGCGAAGGCCAGGCCCATTACGTAAGCGGCGATCAGGCTGGCCGGCTTGCCTTGTGACTGGAAGCGCGCCTCGCGTGAAAGCAAAGGGATGCGCAGTACGCCGAGGAAATTCAGCCCCATCAGGATGATCAGCACGCCGGCCGCCATTGCCAGCGGCTCCTGCCAGACTCGCAGCAGATGGCCGATGGTCGAGGCGCCGGCGCCGAGCGCGACGAAGACGGTCGAGAAGCCGAGCACGAAGGCGATCGAGGAATTAACCAGCGCGCCTCGCGCACCGGCCTTTGCCGTAATGCCGGCCTCGCCGCGGAAATCGTCGACCGACACGCCGGCCATATAGCACAGGTACGGTGGCACCAGCGGCAGCACGCAAGGCGACAGGAACGAAATCGCTCCCGCCCCGATCGCACTGACATAGCCGACGTCCAATGCCATTTCCGTCTCCCGATGACTGCGCAGCCATATAGCCGCGACAACAGCTGTCCGCCAATCACCATCGCGTGGCCCCATCACATTGGGTAGCAAGTCGACGCCCGCCCGGGAAGAAAGGGCAGCCAGGCAGCGTTGATCATACGAAGCTGCGTTGTTCCGCGCGCTTTTCGAATGATCCAGGGAGAAATCCATGAAAACGATCGCAACTGGCATGGCCGCGCTTTTGCTCGGCACTGCCGCATCCTTCGCCGCCGAGGCGTGGAAGGAAGCGGAGGTCGGCGGCACCAAGATCTACACCGACGCCAGCGGCATGACGCTCTACACCTACGACAAGGACGAGGCGGGCAAGTCGAACTGCTACGACAAATGCGCCGCCAATTGGCCGCCGCTGAAGGCTGACGCCAACGCCAAGGCCGAGGGCGAGTGGACGATCGTCGACCGCACCGACGGCACCAGGATGTGGGCCTACGAAGGTAAGCCGCTCTACACGTTCATCAAGGACAAGAAGGCCGGCGACGTGACCGGCGAGGGTGTCGGCGGCGTCTGGCATATCGCCAAGGCCGACTAGGCCTTGAGCTTCTGATCGGCTGTAACAGGCGGTAACACGGCTGGTCGCTGGGAACTCGACCCAACCGCCCCGGCGGCCAGCTTTTCAGCACGGTACTTCCTTGCGACTGTCCGAGCAAAATGCCGGGCTACCGATTGCGCGCTTCACAGCATCTGTTCAAGCAGGGCTGGCGCGTGCTCGATGTTTCTCTTATATCCGCGGGAGAGTTTGTCCCGTTCTCCAGGATCAATTGCCGGGCTTGTCCAGTGATAGGCTGGCCATTTCCCTTATCCAGGATTGCGGAAAATCGCATGGCGCGCCGCTGGGTTGCGCATTCGGTACAGGGCCGCATTTTGACTGCTTGGCCTTGACCGGATGCAAAAGCGCGGCCATGTGAGCGACACATTGAACGAGATTTCGTCGCGCGCAGCGGAATTCTTCTGCCGCATCACAACTGATATGAGACCGTATGGACGTCGTCGTCGTCGAATCGCCGGCCAAGGCGAAGACAATCAACAAATACCTCGGCAAGAACTACAAGGTTCTGGCCTCGTTCGGCCATGTCCGCGATCTGCCGGCCAAGGATGGCTCGGTGCGTCCGGATGAGGACTTTGCCATGTCCTGGGCCGTCGACACCGCGTCTGGAAAGCGTCTCGCCGATATCGCCAAGGCGGTCAAGGACGCCGACGGCCTGATTCTCGCCACCGATCCGGACCGCGAGGGCGAAGCGATCTCCTGGCATGTCCTGGAAGTGCTGAAGCAAAAGCGCGCGTTGAAGGACAAGCCGGTCAGCCGCGTCGTCTTCAACGCCATCACCAAGGCGTCCGTGCTGGAGGCGATGGCCAATCCGCGCCAGATCGACGCGCCGCTAGTCGATGCCTATCTCGCCCGCCGTGCGCTCGACTATCTGGTCGGCTTCACGCTGTCGCCCGTGCTGTGGCGCAAGCTGCCCGGCGCCCGCTCCGCCGGCCGCGTCCAGTCGGTGGCGCTGCGTCTGGTCTGCGACCGCGAATCCGAGATCGAGCGCTTCATCCGCGAGGAATACTGGCAGGTCGCCGCCATTCTCGGCACGCCGCGCAAGGAAAATTTCGAGGCGCGGCTGACCGCCTTCGAGCGCAAGAAGCTGCAAAAGCTCGACATTTCCAACAAGGCGCAGGCCGACGACATCAAAGCGATGCTCGAAGGCGCCAGCTTCAAGGCGGCGTCTGTCGAAGCCAAGCCGACCAAGCGCAATCCCGGGCCGCCCTTCACCACCTCGACGCTGCAACAGGCAGCCTCATCGGGTCTCGGCTTTTCGGCCAACCGCACCATGCAGGTGGCGCAGCGGCTCTATGAGGGCATGGAGATCGGCGGTGAGACCACCGGCCTGATCACCTACATGCGAACCGACGGCGTGCAGATGGCGCCGGAGGCGATCTCTGCCGCGCGCGATGCGATTGCCAAGGAATTCGGCTCTAAATACCTGCCTGAAAAGCCGCGCGTCTATTCCGCCAAGGCCAAGAATGCCCAGGAGGCGCACGAAGCGATCCGTCCGACCGATTTCATGCGCACGCCTGCTTCCGTCAAGCAGTATCTCGACGCCGACCAGGCGCGGCTTTACGAGATGATCTGGAAACGCGCCATCGCCAGCCAGATGCAGCCGGCCGAGATAGAGCGCACCACGGTCGAGATAGAGGCAGTCAACGGCCCGCGCACCGCCGAGCTTCGCGCTGTAGGCTCGGTTGTTCGCTTCGACGGCTTCCTTGCCGCTTACATCGAGCAGAAGGAAGAAGATTCGGAAGACGAGGAAAGCCGCCGCCTGCCCGAGATCCGTGCCGGCGAGCAGCTCACACGCGAGGCGATCAACGCCACCCAGCACACCACCGAGCCGCCGCCGCGTTATTCGGAAGCTTCGCTGATCAAGAAGCTGGAAGAGTTGGGCATCGGCCGGCCGTCGACTTATACGGCGATCCTGAAGACGCTCGAGGATCGTGACTATGTCACCATCGACAAGCGCAAGCTGGTGCCGCAGGCAAAGGGCCGGCTATTGTCGGCCTTCCTCGAAAGCTTCTTCGAGCGTTATGTCGAGTACGACTTCACCGCTTCGCTGGAGGAAAAGCTCGACGAGATTTCCGACGGCAAGCTCGCATGGAAGGACGTGCTGCGCGATTTCTGGAAGGATTTTTCCGGCGCCGTCGCCGACATCAAGGAGTTGCGCGTCACCGACGTCCTCGATGCATTGAACGAGGAACTGGCGCCGCTGGTCTTTCCCGCGCGGGAAGACGGTTCGAACCCGCGCATCTGTCCGAAATGCGGCACCGGCAACCTGTCGCTGAAGCTCGGCAAGTTCGGCGCCTTCGTTGGCTGTTCGAACTATCCCGAATGCTCCTTCACCCGCCAGCTCGGCGACGCCGCCAATCCCAATGGCGAGAACGGCGGTGGCGAAGACGGCACCAAAGTGCTCGGCAAGGACCCCTATACCGCCGAGGAGATCACGCTGCGCAATGGCCGGTTCGGCCCCTATATCCAGCGCGGCGACGGCAAGGATGCCAAGCGCTCCAGCCTGCCCAAGGGCTGGACTGTCGATTCGATCGATCACGAAAAAGCACTCGCCCTTTTGTCGCTGCCGCGCGACGTCGGCAAGCATCCGGAATCCGGCAAGATGATTTCGGCCGGGCTGGGGCGCTACGGGCCGTTCGTGCTGCATGACGGCACCTACGCCAATCTCGACAGCATCGAGGACGTGTTCTCGATCGGCCTCAATCGCGCCGTCTCCGTGATCGCCGAGAAGCAATTGAAGGGCAAAGGCGGCCGCAATGGCGGCACAGCCGCTGCGCTCAAGGAACTTGGCGAGCATCCTGCCGGCGGCGGCAAGATCGTCGTGCGCGACGGCAAATACGGGCCTTATGTGAATTTCGGCAAGGTCAATGCGACGCTGCCGAAGGGCAAGGATCCGCAATCGGTGACGATCGAGGATGCGGTGGCGCTCATTGCGGAAAAGGAAGCCAAGGGCGGCAATGGCCCCAGGAAGCCCTTCCGCAAAGCGGCCGCGCCTGCGAAGAAATCGGCTGCGGCCAAAAAACCGGCGGCCAGGAAAAAGGGATAGGACGGGTTGGCGCGCAAAGTCTCCGGAAGAAGCCACGGCGATCTGCGCACCGCCGATACCCGTGCCAAGGTCAGGGACAATTACCGGCCTTCACGCGACGAGATACTGCGTTACATCGCCGAAAATCCGGACCGCGCCGGAAAACGCGACATCGCCAAGGCGTTTGCGCTGCGCGGCGAAGACCGCATCTGGCTGAAGGACGTCTTGCGCGACCTGCAGGATGAAGGCCTGCTGACCAAGGAGCGCAAGCGGCTTGCCCGTGTCGGCGCCCTGCCCCACGTCGCGGTGCTCGACATCTTCGGCCGTGACGCCGACGGTGTGCTGCTGGCGCACCCGACCGAAGCGATCGGCAATGGCGAACCTCCGGTCATAGCGATCCGCGTGTCGCGCGGCGGCAATGGGCCGACGCCTGGCATCGGCGACCGCGTGCTGGCCAAGACCTTTCCGACCGACGATCCGGCAGGCCCGGCCTATACCGGCCGGGTGATGAAGATATTCGAGAAGCGCACCGATGCGGTTCTCGGCGTTTTCCGTGTGCTGAAGGACGGCACGTTCCGCATCGAGCCGGTGGAAAGGCGCCAGCCGGAGCTGGTCGTCGACAAGGAATTCCAGAACGGCGCCAAGAACGGCGACCTGGTCGAAGTCGAGCCGGCGCGGGCCTCGCGCTACGGGCTGCCGCGAGCCAAGGTTCTGGCGGTGTTGGGGTCGCTGACCAGCGAAAAGGCGGTCTCGATGATCGCCATCCATGCACACGACATTCCACATATTTTTCCCACCGACGTCATCGCCGAGGCGGAGGCGGTCAAGGCGGCGACGCTTGCCGGACGCGAGGATTGGCGCGAGCTGCCGCTGCTCACCATCGATCCGGCCGACGCCAAGGATCATGACGACGCGGTGTTCGCCATGCCCGACACCGACGAGAAGAACGCCGGCGGCGTGGTTGTCACCGTCGCCATTGCCGATGTCGCTGCATACGTGCGCTATGCCACGGCGCTCGATCGCGAAGCGCTGAAGCGCGGCAATTCGGTCTATTTTCCCGACCGCGTCGTACCGATGCTGCCGGAGCGCATCTCGAACGACCTCTGTTCACTGCGCGAGGGCCAGGATCGTCCGGCGATAGCGGTGCGTATGACTTTCTCGGCCGATGGCCACAAACTCAGACACTCCTTCCATCGCGTCATGATGAAGTCGGCGGCGAAACTCGCCTATCAGCAGGCGCAAGCGGCGATCGACGGCGCACCGGACGACACGACCGGCCCGATCCTCGATACGGTGCTGAAGCCGCTATGGGACGCCTACACGATCCTGAAGCGCGGCCGCGACACGCGCCAGCCGCTTGAGCTCGATCTGCCCGAGCGCAAGATCCTGCTCAAGCAGGACGGCACCGTCGACAAGGTCGTCGTGCCGGAGCGGCTCGACGCGCACAAGCTGATCGAAGAGTTCATGATCCAGGCCAATGTCGCCGCCGCCGAGACACTCGAGGCGAAGCGCCAGGCGCTGGTCTACCGCATCCACGATGCGCCCTCGCTCGCCAAGCAGGAATCGTTGCGTGAATTCCTGCAGACGCTCGGCCTGTCGCTGGCGCGCGGCGCGCAAATGCGGCCGAACCAGTTCAACGGCATCCTCGCTCGCGTGCGCGGCGCCGACAATGAGGGGCTCGTCAACGAAGTGGTGCTGCGCTCGCAGAGCCAGGCCGAATATTCGCCCGCCAATATCGGCCATTTCGGCCTCAACCTGAAGCGCTACGCGCATTTCACCTCGCCGATCCGCAGATATGCCGATCTGATCGTGCATCGCGGGCTGATTGCCGCACTCGGCCTTGGTCCGGGGGGCCTGACGCAGGACGAGGCGGAGCGGCTGGAAGAGGTCTCGGCGCTGATTTCGGCGACCGAGCGGCGCGCGATGGCCGCCGAGCGCGACACGGTCGACCGGCTGATCGCTGCCTATCTCGCCGAGCGCATCGACGACCGTTTCGACGCCCGCATCTCGGGCGTCACCAAATCGGGCCTGTTTGTCCAATTGCCGCAGTATGGCGCGGATGGCTTCATTCCGGTTTCAACCCTGGGCGGCGACTACTATATATACGACGAAACTGCTCGATCGCTTTTCGGAGAACGCACCGGCAAGGGCTATCAGCTTGCTGATCGCGTCGAGGTTCGCCTGATCGAGGTGGCGCCGATGGCCGGCGCGATGCGTTTCGAGATGCTGACCGAGCCAAAGCCGCTGCCCGGCTCCAAACGGTCGTTCCACAAGGCCAAAGGCCGCGCCCGGGCGTCGCAATCGCGTCCAGGCTCGCGCGGCAGGAGACGGTAATGCCAACAGAACTGCAGGTGGAAGAACGGATTTTCGGCGGCGAACATCACTCGGGCCGGACCGCCCGGCCGCTATGGACGGCAATGAAGCGCGGCATGCTCGGCCGCTGCCCGCATTGCGGCGAGGGCAAGCTGTTTCGCGCCTTCGTCAAAACCGTCGACAAATGCGATCATTGCGGCGAGGAACTTCACCACCATCGCGCCGACGACCTGCCGGCCTATCTTGTGGTGGTCATTGTCGGCCACATCGTGCTCGGCGCCTTCATGGGTGTCGAGGCAACCTCGACGCTGTCGACCTGGCAGCACATCGCCATCTGGGTGCCATTGACCATCATTCTCGCCGTCGTCCTGCTGCAGCCGGTCAAGGGCGCTGTCATCGGCCTGCAATGGGCGTTTTATATGCACGGCTTTGGCGGTGAAGAAGATCTGATCGAGTCGCATCCCGAGGCTTGAAACCGAGGCTGGCGCAATCGGCATGGCTGGACGCCACTTTCGCATCGGAGAAGATTCCGCTAGGTCGAGCGCATGGACGTTATGACCAAGGCGGAAGTCGACAAGGTTGAGCGGAACGCGCTCGAGGCCAAGCCTATACGCCCGCGCGACGCCGCGACGCTGATCCTGCTCGATCGCAAAAGCGACGAATTCCTGGTGCTGATGGGCCGGCGCCACGCCCGTCATGCCTTCATGCCGGGAAAATTCGTGTTTCCTGGCGGCCGCACAGATCCGGCCGACAGCCGCATCCCGATAGCCACCGCACTTCATCCCGAGGAAGAAGCGAGATTGACCGCTGGCATCGGTCGCACCAGCCCGGCTCGCGCCCGCGCCATTGCCTTGTCGGCAATCCGCGAAACCTATGAGGAGGCCGGCCTGCTGATCGGTCAAAAAGGCGTGTTCGCAACCGCCAGGCGCGACTGGCAGGGCTTTGTCGAACACGGCGTCATCCCATCACTGCAAGCGCTGCGCTTCGTCGCACGCGCCATCACCCCGCCCAACCGGGTGCGCCGCTTCGATACGCGCTTTCTCGCCGCATGGCGCGACGATGTCGCCGTGCAACTGCCGGATGGCGGTCCGACCGACGAGTTGGAAGACGTCGTTTGGCTGCCGCTGGCCAAGGCCCGGCAAGTCGATATTCCAGACATCACGCGCACGGTCCTGGAGGAGCTGGAAACCCGGCTCGTCCGGGATCCGCTGCTGAGCCCCGGCGGTCCCGTGCCGTTCTACCGGCTTGTCCGCAATCGCTTCGTCCGCGAAATTCTCTAGAGCAGCCAGGCATTCCATGACAGTCGATATCCAGCCGCAGGGCAAGGAACGCGTACACTGGCTGCCGATGGTCGCGGCGATCTCGTCGATCAGCGTCGTCGGCATTGCCATCGGCCTTGGCATGCCGCTGCTCAGCGTGATCCTGGAAACGCGTGGCCATTCCGCGTCGATGATCGGTCTCAACACCGCGGTCGCCGGCCTCGCCTCTATCGCCGGCGCGCCGCTCGCCACCCCGCTCGCCATGCGGTTCGGGGTCGCCTGGACGATGCTTGCCATGATCGCCGCCGGGGCGCTGGCATTTGTCGGTTTCCATTTCGCGCCAGCTTTCTGGATGTGGTTTCCGCTGCGCGTGCTGCTGCATATCGCGCTGACGGTGCTGTTCATCCTGTCGGAATTCTGGATCAGCACCTCGGCGCCGCCACACCGGCGCGGACTGGTCCTCGGCATCTATGCCACCGTGCTGTCTCTCGGCTTTGCCGCCGGGCCTTGGCTGTTCGCCCATCTCGGCAGCAGTGGCTTCCTGCCCTTCGGCGTTACCATCGCCTTGGTTACGCTCGCTGCCATACCGGTCCTGGCGGCACGCAACGAGAGCCCGACGATCGTCTCGGACGGCGAAACCAGCAATTTCCTGCGTTACATCTGGCTGGTGCCGACGGCAACCGCCGCCGTGCTGGTGTTCGGCGCGGTCGAGACCGGCGGCTTTGCACTGTTCCCGGTCTACGGTAGCCGCATCGGCTACTCAGAGGCGGACGCCGCCCTTTTGCTCACCATGATCGGGCTTGGCAATGTGCTGTTGCAGATCCCGATCGGCATGATCAGCGACCGCGTCAGCGACCGCCGCTATCTGCTGATGGCCTGTGCCACTGTCGGGCTTGCCGGCACGGTCTTCATGCCGTTCTTCGCGCATAACTGGCATTTGATGGCAGCGCTTCTGTTCATCTGGGGCGGTGTGGTCGCCGCTATGTATACAATCGGTCTTGCTCACCTCGGCTCCCAGCTTTCCGGCCACGAACTGGCCTCCGCCAACGCCGCCTTCGTTCTCTGCTACGGCGTCGGCATGGTGCTTGGCCCGCAGGCAATCGGCATCGGCATGGACGCTTTCGGGCCGTCGGGCTTCGGTTGGGCGCTCGGCCTGTTCTTCGCCTGCTATATCGTGCTGGTCGGCACCAGGCTGCTCCGCAAAATCCTCTGAGTCGGCCCAGCTGCCGACATCGCTCCCACTGCTGACCAACTCCTGACACAACCATGTCAGGAGGGCTCGAGTATATGCTCCCCCAAAATGCATAGCAGGGAGACCTCGGATGATCGATAGTGGCTTTGAAACGAAATCGCTGCGGATGGAAATGCTGCTGCTGGTGACCTTTCAGGCACCGGCAGCCGATGTCGACCGCATCATGGAGGCGGTGGTCGCGATCGTACCGCTCGGAATGGGCAAATATGACAGCAATGCTTTCCAGTCGGCGGACGGCATCGAACGCTACCGGCCGCTTGAAGGTGCCGCCGCCGGCGCCGAGACGGAATTGCGCAGGCGGCCAGGGACTGTCGAGGTGTCGTTCGAACTGCCTGACGACCAGAAGCTCGCCGCTCGCGTCGTCGAAGCGATTTACCAGGTTCATAGCTATCAGGAGCCGGTGATCCGCATTCAGCCACTGCTTGCCAGCCGCTCCAAGGGTCTCGACGACCGCGCCAACCCGAACCGCTGGTGGAACACGACGGGAGACTGGAAGAAGGCGTTGCAACCGGAAACCGTCGCGGCGGAGTGACCGGAACCTGGTCGTATCTCGGTTTGAATTTGGCTGTCAGGAAGCCTGCCGATGAATGATGAAGCAAACCGCAAACCGGCAAGCGATCCCCAGGACCTGGCGCGGCTATTGGTTTCTCGCGAGCAAGCGGGAGACGCGGAAGGAATGGCTGCTCTTTACGAACCCGGTGCCATCCTCGCTACCGGCAACGGACAGTTGGCCTGCGGCAGAGATGCCATCCGCCGATTTTACGCCAAGTTGGTGGCAGCGGGACGAAAGTTTGATCTCGGAGATCAGCGTCCGGCTATCATCAACAGGGATTTGGCGCTCACTTCCACGCGCCTTGCCGATGGCACCGTTACTGCGGAAATCGCTCGCCGGCAAGGTGACGGGAACTGGCTTTGGGTGATCGATCAGCCGTCCATCGCTCGATACTCATAGCTAGCATTCAAACTGAGACGCCACCCGGAGGACGGCCGGAGGCACACAGGAGCCTCCCGCGGCTGTCGGCACCCAATCAAATTGTCGGGTTTTGGTAGCACATCAATGTCCGCTTCGTCCCCAGCCTCCATCGGCTGGCAATAAACCCGGACAACTCATGTGCTACCTAATCCGGACAACTCATCTGCTTACGACACAGAACCTGGACAAGGGTTGACTTTCCGGGCGCGTTCTTTATGTGTCGCGGCAAGTTTCCCGCGTCCGGGTGTTTCCCGTGCTCCAGCGGCCAAAACTCCACGAACATTAACGGACGAACATCATGGCCAAAGCCGCAAACATCAAGATCAAGCTTCTGTCGACCGCCGACACCGGTTTCTTCTACGTGACCAGCAAGAACAGCCGCACCAAGACGGACAAGCTGTCGTTCCGCAAATACGACCCGGTCGCCAAGAAGCACGTCGAATTCAAGGAAACCAAGATCAAGTAATCGGGTTTTCTCTCGCAGTACCGAAACGCCGCCTTCCGGGCGGCGTTTTTCATTTCGGGATGCAGGATTAGCCGATGCGATCGCCGCTTGCCGGATCGAACAGATGGAGCGATGCCGGATCAGCCGATAGGCGCACGGCCTCACCCGGCTTCACGCTGGCCCGGCCCATGGCAAACACGCAGACCTGCTGGCCGGCAAGCCCGGCATAGAACTGGGTGGACAGGCCGAGCGGCTCCACGACACCCACCTCGCCCTTCAGCGCGCCATTGTCGGCGAGCCGGATATGCTCGGGCCGCAAGCCGACGGTGATCGCATCGCCATCCCTGAGCGGCAGGCCGTCCGGCAGCCTCAGCTTCTGGCCGTCGGCCAGGATGGCATCCGGCTTGGCGCCCTTTTCAACTACGGCAGGCAGAAAATTCATGCCGGGCGAGCCGATGAACCCGGCGACGAACATGTTGACCGGCCGGTCGTACAGATCGAGCGGCACACCGACCTGCTGGACGAGGCCGTCATGCATGACGACGATGCGGTCGGCCATTGTCATCGCTTCGGTCTGGTCGTGGGTGACATAGACCGAAGTGGTCTTCAATTGCTGGTGCAGCGCCTTGATCTCGGCACGCATGTGGACGCGCAGCTTGGCGTCGAGGTTCGAAAGCGGCTCGTCGAAGAGAAAGACCTTCGGGTCGCGCACGATGGCCCGTCCCATGGCGACGCGCTGGCGCTGGCCGCCGGACAATTGCCGCGGCAGGCGTTGCAGAAGCGCATCGAGCCCGAGCCGCTTGGCGGCACTGTCCACCCTTGCATCGATCGCCGGCTTGCCGGCCTTTCTCAGCATCAGGCTGAAACCCATGTTCTTCGACACGTCCATGTGCGGATAGAGCGCGTAGGACTGGAACACCATGGCAATGTCGCGGTCCTTTGGCGCAATGTCGTTGACCAGGCGCTCACCAATATGGATTTCGCCGTCGGAGACTTCCTCCAGCCCGGCGATCATACGCAGCAGTGTCGATTTCCCGCAGCCGGACGGGCCGACCAGAACGACGAACTCGCCGTCGGCGATTTCGAGATCGACCGCGTGCAGAACGCGCACGGCTCCATAGTCTTTGCGGACTTTGTCGAGTGTAACGGAGGCCATCGATCTATCCCTTGACGGCACCGGCGGTAAGGCCGGTGACGAGGTAGCGTTGCAGGAAGGCAAAGAAGACGCAGACCGGGATCAGCGCCAGGATGGAAGCAGCCATCATCTGTCCCCAGTCGACCGCGAATTTGCCGATATAGGTGAGCAGGCCGACCGCGAAGGTCTTCTGGTCGTCGCTGGAAATCAGCATCAGCGCAAACAGCAACTCGCTCCAGGCGGCGGTAAAGACGAAGCCGAGCGTCGCGCCCATGCCGGGTAGCGTCAGCGGCACGATCACCTTGCGCATCGCCTGCAGGCGCGTGCAGCCGTCGATCATGGCTGCCTCTTCCAGGTCTCGCGGGATGCCGTCGAAGAAAGATTGCATCAGGAAGGTCGCAAAGGCCGTATTGAACGCGGTGTAGATGATGACGAGGCCGGTCAGGCTGTTGATGAGGCCGATCTGTCCCATGATGCGGTAGATCGGCGGAATGACCATCACCAGCGGAAAAGTCTGGGTGAGCAAAAGCAGGATGGCCAGGGTCGCCTTGCCGCGGAAGGAAAATCGCGACATGGCGTAGCCGGCCAGCGTGGCAATGACCGTTACGAAGGCTGCCGTCGACACCGAAACGATAACGCTGTTCAGGAAATAGCGCGGAAAATCGGTGGCTTCGAGCACGGTGACGAAGTTCTGCAGCGTCGTTTGCGACGGCCAGAAAGTGATGCCTTCGGAATAGAGCAGCCGCTCCGGCGTGACCGAGATCTTCAACGTCCAGAAGATCGGGAACAGCGCGAAGGCCATATAGGCGGCGATGGCGCCGTAAAGGCCGATGCCGCCGAGAATGCGCGAGGAGACGGAGCGTCCGGCAATCATCAGACGTGCCTCACCAGCGAGCGGCGGATGCCTATCAGCGCAATCGCATAGACGATGAGCAGCACAAGCAGCAGCACCGCCACCGCCGAGGCATAGCCCTTATCCAGTGACTTGAACGCGCTGACATAGATATAGACCGGCACCGTGGCGGTCGAACCGGCAGGCCCGCCTTCGGTCATGACGAAGATCAGGTCGGCGAATGTGGCGATCCATATCGTGCGCAGCATGACGGTAATGACGATGGTCGGCGCCAGGAACGGCAGCGTCACCTTGGTGAAGCGCTGCCACGGCGAGGCGCCGTCGATCGCCGCCGCCTCATGCAGTTCTGACGGGATCGACTTCAACGCCGCCAAAAGCGTGACGGCAAAAAAGGGAATGCCGAACCAGACATTGGCGACGATCGGCCCCCACATGGCTGTCGAGGGATCGGAGAGCACGTTGGTTGGCTCGGCTTTCAGCCCCAAGGCGTAGAGCCAATGCGGCAGCGGCCCGATGATCGGGTTGAACAGCCAGGCCCAGGTCAGGCCCGAGAGGAAGGACGGTACCGCCCAAGGCAGGAACACCACGGCCTGCACGATCTTTCTGCCCCGGAACGGCGTATCGAGCAGCAGCGCCAGGCCAAGTCCAAGGAAAAATTGGAAGAACAGGCTGGCTGCCGTCCACCATAGCGTGTTGACGAGCGCCTGCCCGAGCACAGGATCCGACAGCATCGCCTGATACTGCCCAAGCCCGACATATTCGGATTTGAAAGCGGAGAATTTGCGGAACGAGTAGCCGACACCGATAACCAGCGGCACCAGGAGCACGACGACCAGCAGCGCGATCGCCGGGCTGAGATAGAGCCAAGGCTCGATCGCGGCATGGGATAGCCGCTTCTTTCGCGGCCTGCCGGCGGATCGGATTTCGGACACGGCATAGGTCATTGGTACTTGATCGTCTCCTGGGTAAGCACGGGCTGGCGACAGCGCCTTCCCCGTTTACGGGGAGATGCCGGTCCACCCTCCGCAGCTGCAGCGCAGCTGCTGCGGAGGACGGGCAGGCAGATGAGAAGCAGCGCGAGCCAAGTCGGGTTGGCGCCGCCCCTCATCCGTCACGTCGTGACACCCCCTCCCCGTGAACGGGGAGAAGGAACAAAAGCTATTTCTTGTTCTTGGCCAGCCAGTCCTGCTGTTCCTTGGTCAGGAACTTGGCCCATTCGTCGGCCACGTCCTTGGCCGCCTTCTGGCCAAGAAGCACTTCCTGAAAATTCTTGATCGCCACCTGGTCTACGAAATTGCCAAGGTTTTCCAGATGCGTCGGAGGCGTCACCATCTCGTATTTGTCGCCGTTGTTCAGTTCCTCGAACCAGCCTTTGAACTGCTCGGTCCTGAAGTGGGCGTCCTGGTCGGCGCCGTTGTGGATTGGAATGACACCGACTTCCTTTGCCCATTCCAGATTGTCCTTGGGCGACAACAGCGTCGCCATCAGCTTCCAGGCATCGTCCTTGTGCTGGGAATTGGCGAACATCGCCCAGCCGGCATAACCGAGCGTCGGATAGGATTTGCCGCTCGGCCCGACCGGCATCGGCGCCACGGCGAAATCGTCGGCGCTCATCTTGTCGGCGATGCCGAGCAGCGCGTCGGGATCCTGGTTCAGCATGGCGCAGGTGCCGCTGTAGAAGCCGGTGACGGTCTCGTTAAAACCCCAGCTCACCGCATCTTTCGGCGCCAGGCCGTTCTTGTACATGTCGGCGAGCATCTGCAGGCCCTTGACCGAGCCTTCCTCGTTGATGGTCGAGGTGCCGTCCTCGTTGAAATAGCCGCCCTTGCCGGCGGCGATGTTCATGAACATATGCATGCCGTTGAAGGCGCCCGGGCCGCCGCGCAGGCAGTAGCCGTATTTGCCCGGTATCGCCGAGATCTTCTTGGAGTCTTCGACGAATTCATCGAGCGTCGCCGGCGGACCGTCCAGACCGGCCTCCTTGAACAGCTTCTTGTTCCAGAACAGCGCGTTCAGGTAATAGCCGTAAGGGATCATGTACTGCTTATTATCGACCGTCGAGCCGAACTGCTTGGCACGCTCGCCAAGCGTTTTGGCATCGTCCCATTTGGCCATGTATGGCCCGAGATCCTCGAGCTGGCCGTTGGTCGCATAAAGACCCATCCAGCGTTCCGGCATCTCGACGATGTCGGGCGTGTCGCCGGCCTGCACCATGGTGAGGAACTTCTCGAACGCCTGGCCCCAGGGCAGCGATACCAGCTCGACCTTGACACCCGGATTGGCCGCCTCGAATTCGGCGATCTGCTTCTTGAGGAATTCGGTACGCGGCGGGCTGGTGATGACCTCGACCATCTTGACCGTGGAATCGGCCAGCACGCTGCCGGCGGAAATCGCCAGACCCGCGACGGCACCAAGAAGGATGCTCAGTTTTTTCATGTTCAGCACTCCCATTTTGAACGGCTCCTTTATCTTTTTGCTCTGTCGAAGGCCTGGGCAACATCCGCCCACAGGTCTTCGACACTTTCCAATCCGACACTGAAGCGGATGGTTCGTGGGCTGACGCCGAAGCGCGCCATCGAATTCAGGCCCGGCGTCTGCTCGAGCGAGGCCTTTGCCGGAACGACCAGGCTCTCATGGCCGCCCCAGCTGACGCCGATGCGAAAGAGTTTCAGCGCATCGACGAAAGCCGGGATATCGACGTCTTCCGTCACTTCGAACGAGAACAGCCCGGCATAGCCGGCAAGCGTCGCCTTGCCTCGATGGTTGGAATAGGCCGGGTGGTTGACCCGCTCGACATGGTCATGCGCTTTCAGCCGTTCGGCGATGGTCAGCCCGCTCTTCATGTGATGCGGCAACCGCAGCGGCAATGTGCGCAGGCCACGCAGCAACAGCCAGGCCTCGAAAGGCGAAAGTTTGCCGCCGAGATAGGAATAGGTCTGCTCGTTGATATGTCGGATATGGGCGGCCGAACCGGCCACCACACCGGCGACGGTGTCGCTGTGGCCGCCGAGATATTTCGAGGCCGAATGCAGCACCAGGTCGACACCGTGCGAAATCGGCTTCTGGAACACCGGCGTCGCCCAGGAATTGTCGATCGAGGTGATGATGCCCTGCTCTTTGGCCAGCCGCGCCAGGTGGGTTATGTCCTGGAGTTCGAACATCATCGACGTCGGGCTTTCCAGGTAGAGCAGCTTGGCGCCGGGAAGTGCTGCCGCGACCGCGTCCGGATCGGAACCGTCGACATAGTCGACCTTGATGTTGAGCCGTGGCAAAAGCCGTTCGAACAGCCGGTAGGCATCGCCGTAGCAATTGCGCACGACAACCATGCGCTCACCGGCACCGACGAAAGCAAGCACCGTGGCGCTGATCGCCGCCATGCCGCTGGAAAAGCCGCGCGCGGCCTCCGCGCCTTCGAGAGCGGCGACACGCGCCTCGAACTCCATGACCGTCGGGTTGTCGCCGCGCGAATAGATCGGCTGACGTCGCCTGCCGGCGAATGTGTCGGCCATCTCGGCATAGTCGGCGAAGGTGAAGAGCGAAGTCTGGTAGATCGGCGGGACCACCGCGCCGCCGGGGAAAGGCTCGTCATGGGCGAGAAGCGTCGCTGCCTCGGCGAGATAGTCGTTTTCGAAACCGGCGGGATGATCGCTCATTTCTGGCCTGAAAGTTCGAGTTTGGCCGCGCCGCGCTTCAGATCGTCCTCGACGGTGGCGATCAGCTTGAGCGCCTCGGCCCGGGCCCCCTCCGGATCGTGCGCGGCGATGCGTTCGTAGATGGTGCGGTGGTAAGGAAAGCTGGCGTGGCCGAAATCACGCACGCCGAGCGGATGCTCCCAGAAACGATGGAACAGTTCGTGCATGGCGGCGATGATCTGCTCGAACAGCGGATTGCCGGAACTGCGGTAGATCGACTGGTGGAATTCCCAGTCCTCCTCCGCCGACATCCCGGCGCGGGTGTGGAAGGCCTGCTCCATAATGTCGAGCTTGCGCCCGATCTCGACGAGATCTGCCTGGCCCGCGCGGACGGCGCACAGGGCGGCGGCTTCCGCTTCCAGTGCCCGGCGGATTTCCAGCGTCTGCATCAGGCTGGTGAAATCATTGCCGCCGGCCAGCGTCAGCGGCATGTGCAGCATGTCCAGCGAGACCACTCCCTTGAGATAGGTGCCGCTGCCTTGCCGCCGTTCGACCAGGCCGAGCCCTTCCCAGCGCGTCAGCGCCTCGCGCACGGTGTTGCGGCTCACCTTGAGGCGCTCGGCAAGGATGCGTTCGGTCGGCAGTCTCTGGCCGGGCCCGAGAGCTTCCCGCATCACAAAGCCGGCCAGCGCCTTGAGCACCGCGTCGTCGCGAGCAGTTGCCTGTATGGGGGAAAGGCCGAATTCGGTCATGCCAACGGGTCACCAAATGGCTCAATGGTCCAACCAATTTCTGCATAGAAGACAGGCCCTGTCAACCGACTGCGGGCGCATACGCTCTGCCCAGCCGGCTATTTCAAAGGGCGCTGTCGCTGCCGCAACAAAAACCAAGCGTTTTCCGGGTCTTGGCGTAGAATCCTGATGTGTTTTGAAAATTGGGGGCCGGCCGGCGTTTGGCAGCGGTACGAGGAGGCCACTATGTGCCAGCGCCGGCCGGCCGACCCCACGGACCCAGGAGATGCGGCGGACCTGAGCATCATGGGGTATTCTTCGGGTCGAACCGGCGATCTAGCCTCGTGCCGGTTACGTCTAAGGGCTGCACATTTGCGCAACAACTTATGGAAATCAACCGTTTCTTAACCAAGCCTCGCAAATCGCTTGGATTAAGGTAAATTCGTAACCTTGTCGCGTTGACCGGGCAATTGGTGTTCGGTGCTAAGCCGCCTTGGCGACGACGCGATTGCGGCCGCCGCTCTTGGCTTCGTAGAGCGCGAGGTCGGCGCGTTTCATCAGCGCCGAGACCGTGTCTACCCCTTTCAGCACCGACGACACGCCGACGCTGACGGTGACTTCAACGGCCTTGCCTTCGGTGCCGACGGCAAACGGCAGCTGGGCGATTTCGGCGCGAATGCGCTCGGCGACCTTTTCGGCTACCGCGCCGTCGGTGTCCGGCATCACCACGACGAACTCCTCACCGCCGAAGCGGCAGGCTAGATCGATGCCGCGCACATTCTTGCGCAGCCGCCGCGCGAATTCGCGCAGCACATCGTCGCCGCCGTCATGGCCATGCGCGTCGTTGATGCTCTTGAAGCGGTCCAGATCGGTGATCATCACCGACAGCGGCCGGCGCCGTGCCACGGCGCGGTCGAACAGCGTCTGCAAATGGCTGTCGAGATAGCGGCGGTTGTGCAGGCCGGTCAGGGCATCGGTCACCGCCATCTCGATGGTCTGGGTGACGCTGGCGCGAAGCTGGTCGTTGTAGCGCTTGCGGCGCACCTGCGTACGCAGCCGCGCGGTCAGCTCCTGCTGGTCGATCGGCCGCATCAGATAATCGTTGATGCCGAGTTCGAGGCCGCGGATGATACGCCCCTCCTCGCCCTCGTCCGCCAGAAGGATGATCGGCAGGAAACGGGTGCGATCGAGCGAGCGCAATTGCGAGCAGAGCCTCAGCGGGTCGAAATCGGCGAAGGCCGTCGAGATCATCACGCATTCATACGGCTGCTCGGCGGCCTGGAAGAAGCCGGCATGCGGATCGTTGGCGACGTCGAGATCGGCACTGCCGCGCAGCATCTTCTGGATGCGCTCGAACGAGGATTTGCGCTCGTCGACCAGCAGCACCTTCGGCACCGCATCGTCGGTAGCGAAGTTGCGGCTCAAAAGCTCCTCGATGCCGATATTGCGTGTCGTCGAGGCGCGCAGCCGCAGCTCGTCGGTTAGCGATTTCAGCCTGACCAGGCTCTTGACGCGCGTCATCAACTGCAGATCGTTGACCGGCTTGGTCAAAAAATCATCGGCGCCGGCCTCGAGGCCGCGCACCCGGTCCGAAACCTGGTCGAGCGCGGTGATCATCACGACAGGGATGTGCGATGTCGCCGGGTCGCCCTTCAGCCGCCGGCAGACCTCGAACCCGTCCATGTCGGGCATCATCACGTCGAGCAGCACGACGTCGACCTTGCCGTTCTCGCAGATCTCGATCGCGTCCGGCCCGTTGGTGGCGGTCAGGACCTCGAAATATTCGGCGAGCAGCCGAACCTCCAGCAGCCTGACATTTGCTGGGATGTCGTCGACGACGAGGATCCGCGCGGTCATTTCACAAAGCTCCGGCTCGGCTGGAAAGATACATCAGGCATCGCCCAGGTAGGATTTGATTGTTTCGATGAAACGCGGCACCGAGATCGGCTTGGAGATATATGCCTCGCAGCCGCCCTGGCGAATGCGCTCCTCGTCCCCCTTCATCGCGAAGGCGGTGACGGCGATGACCGGGATGACGTGAAGATCATCGTCCTCCTTCAGCCATTTGGTGACCTCGAGGCCCGACACTTCCGGCAGCTGGATGTCCATCAGGATGAGGTCCGGCCTGTGCTGCCGCGCCAGATCCAGCGCTTCCAGGCCGTTGCGTGTGCGCACCGTCTCGTAGCCGCTCGCTTCGATGAGGTCGCGAAAGAGCTTCATGTTGAGCTCGTTGTCTTCGACGATCATAACCTTCTTTGGCATCGATTTCCCGTCCCGGCTGGCCTTCCACGCGAAGGGTGCCGTCATGCGCCCCTTGTCGGCACGCACCAAACCTGTTCCCACTATACGGCAATATGATTGACGAAACGGAAACCGGTCGCCCTAAAAGCGTTCGGATTCCAGGTCGGCGAGCTTGCTGCCGGCGACACTTGCCACTACTGCGAAAACAGAACGATTCCGCCCATGAAGGAAGGTAGCGATGGCAAACGCAGCGTCAATGCGCGAGGAAGCGGAAACGGTTGCCGTAAAGGCGTTGGGCTTCGTCGCCGCCGATCCGGAACTTCTGCCCCGCTTCCTGGCGATCACCGGCATCGAAGCCCATTCCATCCGCCGGGCGGCCGGCGAGCCGGGATTCCTGGCCGGCGTGCTGCAGTTCATCCTTGCCCACGAGCCGACGCTGATGCGTTTTTCCGAGGAGACCGGAACGCCGCCCGCCGCAGTCGGCAAGGCATTGCGGGCGCTGCCGCTCGGCGACGACAATCATGAGCATTCGATATAAGCGGCGATCCCGAGACTGCGGGCAGATCGAAGAACCTGCCGCCGGCGATGGGCCGCTGCTGGTGCTTTATGGCGTTGCCTCTTCCCCACTGTTGTCCGTCCCAACGGGGTCGGCCGGCTTCAGCATGGCGCCGTTGACCGTCACCGAACCGTCGGCTTTGGTGTTGATCACCCATTCAAGCCGGCCGTCCGGCAGCGTCTTGCCAAACCCTTTGATCGCCAGCGCGCCGGTAAAATACTGCGCGGCCGCCGGATCGGTTTTTGCCGCGGTCTGCAGACTCTCGACAATTCTGTCGTAGCCGGTGACGTCGAGGGTTACATTTGCCACGGGCTTCGCCCCTGGAAACATCATCTCGCCTTCCAGCGCGATCTCGATGCCGCCGTTTTTCACCGTGCTGTGTCCGATGACGAATTTCGGCGTCTTGGCCATGAAATCGGCCTTGATCTGATCGCCAAAGTCGGCCGGCAGCGGCGGATTCTTATTCAGATCAAAGGCTTCGATCGTTTTCTTAGTCACGCTGTCGAGATCGATGTTGGCGCCGCCGAAATTCAGGTCGATTTCGGTGGGCAGCAGCGCGGCACTCCAGGCGGGCACCACGTTTCGAGGGATCGTCAGCCCTGCCGCTGTGATCGAATAATTAATCGTCCCATTCTGCGCGATGCCGTCGCTCCCGAAGCTCGTGCCCAGTTCCGTCGCGCCGAAATACCCGACGGGGCTTTCCACCGCTAGATCCTTGAACCCGTAGGTTCCGTCGATCCGCTCCCATAGTGGCAATGCGGCGAGCAAGAGCGATTTGAGTTGCGCCTGGTTGGCTTTGAGTGTGGCCTCGTCCTCATTAGCCACCGCAAATGCCAAAAGGTCGAGGAGCGGCTTTGTCTTCAGTCCTTTTCCTGTTGCATTCACCGAAAGTGCGGGAGACTTGACCGTGTACGAAAATTTGAGTGCGTGCTTAGGATCGTCAAATCTGACAGCCTCGGCAAAGTCAGCCATCGTCTGCGAATAAGTAAAATCAATCCCGCCATTCGCGGATTTGGTCGCATTCATGCTGCCAGCCCCGGCACCGATCGTTGCTTCCACGCTCTGCATGGGATTTCGCGAAATCATCGTCATGCCTGCCGTAGAACCAGCAGCGCTCGAGAATGCGGCTAGGCCAGGATCATAAACGCCAGAGAACTTGTTGTTCGCGATTGAAATGCTGAAGTGCTGCGGAATTTGGGGGCCAGCCAGGTCAAACGATCCCTTCGGCGAAGTGTCCAGCGAGACGTCCCACAAACGGTCTTTGCGCGGCTTAGCCAGCAGAACGTAGGGGGTGAAGTCGAACCTGAAGGAGGGCTGCTGCTTAGCAAGCAAGTCGACGACAGGTTTGAAGTCGACGGCGATCTTGTAGGCACCGCCTTCAACCGAAACCTTCATCATTCCGATATCGACCGCCTTTTTGCCGACATAGCGAGACAAATCTTGGGACAGCTGCTTCGCGCCCTGCTCATCAACGGTTTGGCCGAAGGCAGGCGCGCTGAGCGCGAGAACAAAGACGACTGGCAGGACACGGTTCACGCTTGTTCTCCGTTGGGCCATGGGAATTTTCTGCCCTTTCTCATTTCGTAGGGAATTACTATCACAACCGCAAGGCGAGCCGGACGGATCGATGTCGACCGCGGCATTGCCTAAAGCACCAGCCGCATCAGCGGTCGGCCTGGCTTACGTTCGACCAACCGCTGGAACCCGGCCTTTTCGAAGACCCGCGACGAGCCGACGAACAGCCCGATCGAGCGCGAATCCTTCGATAGATCGATCGGGCAGGCTTCGATCAGCCGCGCGCCGTTCTGGCGGGCGAACTCGATGCCGCCCGCGACCAGACGGTGCGACACGCCCCTACCCCGCGCCTTGGTCCGGATGAAGAAACAGGAGATCGCCCAGACACCCGGATCGGTCGCATCGGCTGGGTCGACGGGAGCCGACCCCCTGCCCTTATTGTTCCATTCGGGCACGTCGGCACGCGGGCCGATCTGCATCCAGCCGACCGCCTGGCCACCCTCGAAAGCCAACAGGCCGGGCGGCGGCCCGGCCTCGATCCGCGCCTTGATGTGGTCCTTGTTGCGCTCCCGGTTGCTCGCGCGGCGCGCTGCGGGCGACAGCCGGAAATGTGTGCACCAGCAGCCGTAGCAGGCGCCTTGCCTACCGAAAAGATCTTCGAAATCCGCCCAAAGCTCGGGCACTAGCGGCGCTATGGTCGTATTCATGAGCTCTCTCCCGGCCCACCGCCTTGTCGTGGCGTCCGTCCTGACGTACCATTGCATTTGTTCTCTTTATGTTCGCAGCGATGGCGGCCCCTGTCAACAATCCCGAACACGGTTTTTGCCGCGACTGCCTGAGTTTTCAGCGCAGCGAGGCAGGCCGTTGCGAGCGCTGCGGCAGTCCACGGCTCGCCCGCCATCCGGAGCTCTACCGGCTGCGCCTTGCCCATATCGATTGCGACGCGTTCTACGCGGCGGTCGAAAAGCGCGACAACCCGGCGTTGAAGGACCGGCCATTGATCATCGGCGGCGGCAAGCGCGGCGTCGTCTCCACCGCATGCTACATTGCCCGCATCCACGGCGTGCGCTCGGCAATGCCGATGTTCAAGGCGCTCGAAGCCTGCCCGGAAGCGGTGGTCCTGCCGCCGGACATGGAAAAATACGTGCGCGTCGGCCGCGAGGTGCGCGCCATGATGCAGGCGCTGACGCCGCTGGTCGAGCCGCTCTCGATCGACGAGGCCTTTCTCGACCTCGCCGGCACCGAGCGCCTGCATGGCCTGCCGCCTGCGGTGGTGCTGGCGCGCTTCGCACTCGGCGTGGAAAAGGAGATCGGCATCACCGTTTCGGCCGGCCTTTCCTACTGCAAGTTCCTGGCCAAGGTGGCGTCGGACTTCCGCAAGCCGCGCGGCTTTTCGGTGATCGGCGAGGCCGAGGCTATCGGCTTCCTGGCCGAGCAGCCGGTGACGCTGATCTGGGGGGTCGGCAAGGCCTTTGCCGCCACGCTCGAGCGCGACGGCATCCGCACCATCGGCCAGTTGCAGCGCATGGAACGTGGCGATCTGATGCGCCGCTACGGCGTCATGGGCGACCGGCTCTACCGGCTTTCGCGCGGCGAGGACGACCGTCGCGTCGTTCCCGACCAGGACGCGAAAAGTGTGTCGGCAGAAACCACTTTCGATACCGACATCGCCTCCGTCGACGAACTGGTTTCGGTGCTGAGGGCGCTGTCGGAAAAAGTCTCGGCCCGGCTGAAGAAATCCGGCATTGCCGGACGCACCGTCGTCCTCAAGCTGAAGACCCAGGATTTCAAGATCCGCACGCGCAATCGCCAGCTCGGCGATCCGACCCGGCTGGCCGACCGCATCTTTCAGACCGGGCTCGAGCTGCTGCGCAAGGAAGCGGATGGCACGAAATACCGGCTGCTCGGCATTGGCGTCAGCGATCTCTCCGACGATGACCGGGCGGACCCGCCCGACCTGGTCGACGTCCAGTTACGCAAGCGCGCCATGGCCGAAGGCGCCATCGACACGCTGCGCGGCAAGTTCGGCCGCAGGGCGGTGGAAACCGGCTATACCTTCGGCAAGGGCCGCGATGCCCATCCGCCCGAACCGGTCGAGGACTAGTTCCTCTGCACAGAGGTTTTGGTTCTTTGACAGAGCCTGAAAGGGCTGTGGATGGGAGCCTGCCGATCGGGCTGCCAATCTCCAAGGTTGCGATTAGCGATAAGCCACCACGTCTTCGTCATCCCAGGGCGGAGCAGGAGCGAAGCGACGTCGCGGAGACCCTGGGATCCATGCCGTGACGTCAGCCGAAGAATACAGCGGCTCAGAACGGCGCTTGTATCCGCAACTGTGCCAGCTACCCTTCAGCCATGACCGGCTATACCTACATGACCGCGAGCCAGAAGCGCGGCACGATCTACATCGGCGTCACCAACGATCTCGGCCGCCGCATGCCGGAGCACAAATCCGGCCAAGGTTCGCGCTTCCCCGGCCGCTACGGCGTGCAGCGCCTGGTCTGGTACGAGGAACATTTCGACATTCGTGACGCCATTCAGCGCGAGAAGTCGCTGAAGCGCTGGCCGCGGCAGTGGAAGATCGAGCTGATCGAGAAGACCAATCCAGAGTGGTTCGAGCTTTTTCGCGGAACGGGGTGGTAGTTCGGTTCTGGTCCGCAGGCGCACTGCCGCGTGATCCCAGGGTCTGCGCCGCGTCGCTTTGCTCCTTGCTCCGCCCTGGGATGACGAATTGGAGGGATGTTTCAGCCAATCTCCGAAGTTAGCGGTTTGCCACTGAAATTGGCCGCTGACAGAACTATCGACGGTTGCTGCCGATCGGCTTAGCGATTAGCGCAAACGCCCATCGCTTCGTCATCCTGGGGCGGAGCAAGGAGCGAAGCGACGCGGCGCAGACCCCTGGATCCATGCCGCGACATCAGAGCGCTGCCGTGGTGCGGAATTGTGCTCCGCTGCACTCTTCGGCTAAGGTTACCGCATGGATCCCAGGGTCTCCGCGACGGCGCTTCGCTCCTGCTTCGCCCAAGGATGACGAAGTTGGGGAAGTTTCGGCCGATCCCGAATGTTTATGAAGGTCCAACGAAACGAACGATGAAATCTTGGCTGCCGATCGGCTTCCAACCTGTCAAGATCGCTGTGCCGGGACTGACTGCTGCCCACCCCGAGCCGTCGTTCGCGTCGGTACTAAGCGTCAGATTTTCACAACCAGACCATGATCCCGAACCGAAGGTCCGCGTACGCGAAAAGATCATGATCAAACAAGAAGATCACGTGCGCTGCAGATCGATCCGGGTGGTCACCACACTTTTCCCGGTTTTCGGATCGGTATCGACGACGATCAGCCGCATGCCATCCTCGCCGTTCTTCTCGACCGTCATTTGCGCCTTGCGATCGCCATTGACCTCCTTCGCCCAACGGATGCCGAGATTGATTGCGTTGCCGGAGCGGCTGCCGCTCAATTGCGCCGGCCCGGTGCGCGATCCGACATAGGTGCCGGTGTATTTCGTCCCGCTCGATTTGAGATCGGCGCTGATGGCGCGCGTTACCACGATAAGACCGCGGCAGCTGCCGTCGAGCGATAGCGAGCTCGACGTTGCGTCGGAATTGAAATGACAGGAGACATTCACCGTCGGCGCATCGGTGGTCACCTTGACGATGCCTTTGCCGGCGAAATTCCCCTGGAATGAGCGAAGAAAATCCGGATCGTCGGCATGCGCTGCGCCGGCCCCGGCCGTCAGGCAGCCGGCAAGTACAAATCGTGCGAATGATTTCATCGGACCGCTCCTCGTTGGTATCCAAAACACAGAACGCAAGCAGTGACAGACCAACGCTTCCCTCAGTCGCGAGTTCCGGCTTCAACATCACTGCGTGAAGCGCTGCACGGCTGGCCCAGCCGAATGCGTCGGCTAGCGGTTGCGATGAGCGCTCCGGCTTGCGACATAGCCGCATGGCACCCGCACCCTCGATCCCCAAGGCCGCGTTCTGGATGGCGCTGTCGATCGCCTCGTTCCTGGCGATGTCGGTGGCTGGCCGCGCCACGACGGCCGAACTAAACGTCTTCCAGGTGCTCGAGCTGCGCTCGGTGATCGGCTTTTTCATCCTGTTGCCGCTGGTCATGATGTCAGGCGGTTTTGCGGCGATGCGCACCGGACGCCCGCTGGCTCATATCGCCCGCAACGTCGTCCACTATACCGGCCAGGCTGCCTGGCTCTACGCCCTGACGCTGATCCCGCTTGCGGTACTGATCTCGATCGAATTCACGACGCCGATCTGGACTGCTTTGCTGGCCGTCGGTTTCCTCGGCGAAAGGCTCTCCCGGCCACGGCTCGCAGCGATCGTGCTCGGGCTGATCGGCGTTGTGATCATCGTGCGTCCGGGCGTCGGCGCGGTCAATCCGGGACATGTAATCGTGCTGGGAGCCGCGGTCTGCTTCGGCGTCTCGGTGGTCCTCGTCAAGTCGCTGACGCGGACGGACAGCGTCGTGCGCATCATCTTCTGGATGCTGATCATCCAGTCGCTGCTTGGCCTGGTCCCGGCGCTTTACGAATGGCAAAACCCGCCGCTTGAGCTCTGGCCGTGGATCCTGCTCATCGCCTTCACCGGCATGTCGTCGCATTTCTGCATGGCCCGCGCACTTGTCTATGCCGATGCGACGGTCATCTCGCCAATGGACTTTTTGCGCGTGCCGCTGTCGGCGGTGATCGGATGGCTGCTCTATCACGAGCAGATCGACGCCTTCACCGCCGGTGGCGCCCTGCTGATCCTCATGGGAAATCTGCTCAACCTGCAGCGGAGAGCACCGCAACCGGCGGAGATCGCCGCTTCATAAGCGTGCGCTAACTCTTAGACCAGTTCCACCTCGACCACGCCCGGCACCGCCCGCATCGCCGACGCGATCTGAGGCGATACGCGGTAGCGGTTGGGCAACTCGATCTCGACCTCGCCCTCGCCGCCTTCCTTGATGACGATGATGCTCACCTGACTGTCGCCACGCTGGCCAAGCTGCGATTGGATTGTCGATGCCGGTGCGTCATTTCTGACGAAGATGCGCAACGCTTTCTGGATACGGCTTGCCTCTTCCTCCAACGACTGCACGGTCTGGATGCGCAGATTGACGCCTTCAGGCCTGTCCTCGGCCGAAACGGTGATCACCACCGAGCGGCCGGGTTCGAGCAAGTCGCGGTATTGCGCCAGCCCCTCGGAAAACAGCACCGCTTCATACTGGCCGGACGTGTCGGAGAATTGCACGACGCCCATCTTGTTGCCGGTGCGCGTCTTGCGCTCCTGCTTGGTGGTCACCGTGCCGGCGAGCCGGCCGGCGGCAGCACCGCGTTTAACGGCGGCCGAAAACTCGCCCCAGGTCTGCACCCGCATTTTCTGCAGCGCCGCCTTGTATTCGTCGAGCGGATGCGCCGAGAGATAGAACCCGACCACCTGGAATTCACGGTGCAGGCGGTCGGCGGCGAGCCAGGGATCGGTCGCCGGCAAGTTGAGCGCCTGCGACTGTGCGCCGAGCGAGGCGCCAAAGATGTCATGCTGGCCGGTGACGGCATTCTGCTGCGCCAGCGACGCCAGCCCCATCATCCGCTCGACGCCGGCCATCATCGCCGCGCGGTCATGACCGAAGCAGTCGAGCGAGCCGGCCATGATCAGGCTTTCGAAGACGCGCTTGCCGACGATCTTCGGATCGACCCTTTCACAGAAATCGGCGAGGCTCTTGAAGGGTTTTTCGCCGCGCGTGGCGACGATGTGCTCGACCGCCGCGTCGCCGACGCCCTTGAGCGCGGCCAGCGAATAGAAGATGCGGTTCTCGCCTACCTCGAAATCCCGGAACGACGTCATGACCGACGGCGCCACCACCTCGATGCCGAGGCGCAGCGCATCCTGGCGGAAATCGGCGAGCTTGTCCGTATTGCCCATGTCGAGCGTCATCGATGCCGCCAGGAATTCGACGGGGTAATGCGCCTTCAGATAGGCGGTCTGGTAGGAGACGACGGCATAGGCGGCGGCATGCGATTTGTTGAAACCGTAGTCGGCAAACTTTGCCAGCAGGTCGAAGATGAAGTCGGCTTGCGGCTTGCCGACGCCGCGCTCGACCGCGCCCGAAACAAAGCGCTCGCGCTGCTTGTCCATCTCGGCGCGGATCTTCTTGCCCATGGCGCGGCGCAGCAGATCGGCTTCGCCCAGCGAATAGCCGGAGAGCTCCTGCGCGATCTGCATCACCTGTTCCTGGTAGACGATGACGCCTTGCGTCTCCTTGACGAGATGGTCGATCTTCGGGTGGATCGACGCCATCTCCTCCTCGCCGTGCTTTCTGGCGTTGTAGGTCGGTATGTTCTCCATCGGCCCCGGCCGGTAGAGCGCGACCAGCGCGATAATGTCCTCGATACAGTCGGGCCGCATGCCGATCAGCGCCTTGCGCATGCCGGCACTTTCCACCTGGAACACGCCGACCACCTCGCCGCGCGACAGCATGGCGTAGGTTTCGGGGTCGTCGAGCGGAATGTGGGCAAGATCGATCTCGATGCCGCGGCGGCGGATCAGCTTGACGGCCCTGTCCAGCACCGTCAGCGTCTTCAGGCCAAGGAAGTCGAATTTCACCAGCCCGGCCTGCTCGACATATTTCATGTTGAACTGCGTGACCGGCATGTCCGAGCGCGGATCGCGGTACATCGGCACCAGCTCCGACAGCGGCCGGTCGCCGATGACGATGCCGGCGGCGTGCGTCGAGGCGTGCCGATAAAGACCTTCCAGTTTCTGCGCCGTATCGAGCAGCGTCTGCACGATCGGCTCACGCTCCGCCTCTTCGGCAAAGCGCGGCTCGTTGGCGATGGCGTCGGCGAGCTTGACCGGATTGGCCGGGTTCGACGGCACCATCTTGCTCAGCTTGTCGACCTGCCCGTAAGGCATCTGCAGCACGCGGCCGACGTCGCGCAGCACCGCGCGCGCCTGCAGCGTGCCGAAGGTGATGATCTGGCCAACCTGGTCGCGGCCGTATTTCCGTTGGACGTAGCGGATGACTTCCTCGCGCCGGTCCTGGCAGAAGTCGATGTCGAAGTCGGGCATCGACACGCGGTCGGGATTGAGGAAGCGCTCGAACAGCAACGAAAAACGCAGTGGGTCGATGTCGGTGATGGTCGTGGCATAGGCGACCAGCGAGCCGGCGCCCGAACCGCGGCCCGGGCCGACCGGAATCCCTTGTGCCTTGGCCCATTTGATGAAGTCGGCAACGATCAGGAAATAGCCCGGATATTTCATCTTCTCGATGACGCCGAGCTCGAAATCCAGCCTTTCGCGATATTGCTCGACGGTATAGCCGGGCGTCGGCCCGTGCGCCGCCAGCCGCGCCTCTAGCCCTTCATGCGCCTGCCTGGCAAGCTCCTGCGCCTCAGCCTTCACCGCAGCATCGGCGTCGGCGACATCGCGGCCGGCAAAGCGCGGCAGAATCGGATTGCGGGTCTTCGGGTAATACGAGCAGCGCAGCGCGATCTCGACGGTGTTGTCGATTGCTTCCGGCAGGTCGGCGAACAGCCTCGCCATATCGGCCTGGCTTCTCAGGAAGTGGTCGGGCGAAAGGCGGCGGCGATTGTCGGCCGCAACCACGGAACCTTCGGCGATGGCGATCAGGGCGTCATGCGCCTCATAGTCTTCACGAGAGAAGAAAAACGCCTCGTTGGTGGCAACCAGCGGCAGATCGTGGCGGTAGGCGAGATCGACCGACGACTGCTCGATGGCGCGGTCGTAGCCGGAGACCCGCTCAAGCTCGACATAGAGCCGGTCGCCGAACAGGCTCTTGAGCGCCGAGAGCCGGGTCTCGGCGAGTTCGCGGCGATCCTGTTTCAAGGCAGTGCCGATCGGACCGCGCGGCCCGCCCGTAAGGCAGATCAATCCGTCGGTGTGGCCCTGCAGCATCTCGCTCGTCAGATGCACCGCTTCGCCGGGCGGTGTCTCGAGGTAGACGCGGCTGACCAGCCTGACCAGATTGCCGTAGCCGGCCTCGGTTGCGGCGATCAGGACGACCGGCCGCATCTCCGGTCCTTGCCGCCTGCGGTCGCGCTGGCTGTCGCTCGCCTCGCCGGAAAAGGCGAGGTCGATCTGGCAGCCGATGATCGGCTGGATGCCGTCCTTTACCGCCTTCTGGGCGAATTCCAGCGCGCCGAACAGATTGTTGGTGTCGGTGACGGCGATTGCCGGGCATTCGTCCTGCACCGCATGGCCGACGATCTTGCCGAGCTGCAAGGCACCTTCGAGCAGCGAATAGGCCGAATGCACGCGCAGATGAATGAACCGACGCGCCGCCGCCTCCGCCCGCGACGCCTTTGCATAGGCCTCGCGCAGCAAGGGATCGCGTGGAAGTCTTTCATCCGCCATGGTTTTTTCGCGCCGCCTCACAAGGACTCAGTCGATGAAGATGTATTGTCCGGCACCGGGTAACACGAGTCCAGCGGTAGTGATTGGAGCTTTGGAAGTTTAGAGCAACCGCCGAAGCTGCCAATCTCCCCCCTCGTGGGGGAGATGTCCGGCAGGACAGAGAGGGCGCTGTCCCGCCAACCTCAGGTCGGAAACACAAAACCCGCCACAGCGGGCGGGTCATTGGAGCCAATTAGCACCATAGCCAAATTAGTAGCATAGCTGCCGGCACAAAGCAAGAACAAAATACGCTGTGACGGCAAAAAAGTGCGAATTCCTCACGGCCTCGCCTTGTCCCTCCTCAAGCGAGCATGCTCAACCAATTGCAAAGTCGCGTTCCTTCGCGCCCCCCTCTGTCCTGCCAACTTCTGACGGGCGTCGAGGGCGGATTTCAGTACTCACGCAAATTCCATGATCACCGCGTCGACGGCAAGGCTGTCGCCGGGCTTGGCGTTGAGCTTCG
>NZ_JAMYOT010000014.1:0-180145 GCF_040320005.1 Mesorhizobium sp. M0816
CCCCCCGCCCCCCCGCCGCCCCCTCCCCCCCGCCGGGCCGCCCCGCCCCCCCCCCCCCGCCCGTCTCCCCCGCTGCGGGCGCCCCCCCGCCCCCCCCCCCCCCCCGCCCCCGGCGGCGGGCGCCGAGATAGCGGAAATTGCCGCGGCTGAAACCGCCGAGACCAGGACATACCGGCGGGTGACGAAGGTCATTGTCCCGCCTCCCCCGCACCGCCCAGCGTTGCGCGGAAATGAGCGGCGACGGCATCGCTAGCCGCCTTCACCGGCGCGGCACGATCGTAGAAATCGAACTGGGTGACGTTGTCGAGCCACAGTTCCTGCCTGGAGCTGGTCAGCCCCGCGTAGAATTTGTGCGCACCACTCGGAATGGCGGCAGCCTCGCTATGCACCATCAGAAAGGGTTGACGCAGGCGCGGGGCGGCCTGGATCGCGTCGAACCTCAGCCAGCCGCGCCAGAACGCCGGATCGGCCTCGTTGCGCCAGGCCGGAATCATGCCGCGATCGGGCTCGGTGTAATAGGGCATCTTGAACATGACCGCGCGCTCGTCGCTCAGGCTGGCGGCCGGCAGTAACGCCTGTCTGCCGGTGCGGCGATACTCGGCCTCGGCCGCATCGCTCGTGGCTTCAAGCCTGGCGACGCCTTCCTTGCCGCCATAGGTCTGCTCGACCACTTCGGCATCCTGCAACCAGGGCGCAACGAGGGCGACCGACTTGATCGCGGCGTTTCCTGCCGCAGCGGTGACCATATAGCCGGAGCTGGCGCAGATGCCGAGCCCGCCGATGCGGTCTTTGTCGGTCTCGGGCCGGGTCGCGAGATAGGCGACGGCCGCTTCGATGTCAGCGATCTTGGCGCTAGGGTCCTCGTACTGGCGGCGCATGCCGCCGCTTTCGCCCCAGCCGCGAAAATCGAAGGTCAAGGCGATGAAGCCGCGATCGGCCATCTCGCGGGCGTAGCGGGCCGGCATCTGTTCCTTCACCGTCATCCAGGCGCCGGTCACGACCAGCGCCGGCCGAGGTTTTGCCGCGTCCAGATCCTCTGGCAGATAGATGTCGCCGACAAGCTGCTCACCATGCGAGGAGAATGTGACGCGCTCGACGCGCCGTGCGGCGACGGCATTGGAGGCGGCGAGCGCGGCGGTGGTTGCTACGGCAAGTGTCAGGGTTTTAAGCATCGCAAATTTCCTTTGGCTTGGAGTGAGAAGCGCTGCGCGTTGCGAGAAAGACCGCCGTCTCAGCGCTCGCCAGCCAGTCGGCCGGGCAGCGGCTTCAGCCGGTAATGCGCCCAGTAGAAAGCGTCCGACTGGTACATGTCGGTCAAAAAATTCTGTGCCTCGGCGATCTTGCCGTCCTTGATGCGGAACATCAGCGCGTAGAGCTGGTCGATCTCGGGACCTGAGCCGACATTCGACCAGCCGCGATGGACGTCGACGACGAGGTCGCCCTGCGCCTGGAAGAAGATCGGCCCGGCCTTGAACTTGCCGTCGGCCAGGCCGCGGAAGAAGGCGACCACCTCGTCCGGCCCGCGCTTGTCGCCGGCGAGCGGATGATGACCGGGAATGCGCCACACGATGTCGGGTGCGAGGAAGGGCCGCACGGCCTCGGGATTGCCGGTCGCGTAAGCTGCGTAATAGTCTTTGACGAGCTGGATATTGCGGTCTTCCAGTGGCCCGCTGTGCGCCGGGGCGGCAGACACCGCCAGAAGAGTGCCGGCGGCGAGTAAAGCGAGCCTTGTCATCGGTTCTGTCTCCTTGCCCGTTCGAGCCGTTCCCAACACCGAGGCTCGTTCGTCGGACCCAACATGACGCCTTTTGTTCGCCGGAAAAACCAGTAGAGTTCGACAGGGCTATTTGGAAAATCCTTACAATGCGCCTCGACCAATTCAGCGGCATCGTCGCCTTCGTGAAAGTCGCCGAGGCCAGGAGCTTCACCCGCGCCGCCGCCGAGCTCGGCGTCGCTCCGGCCTCGTTGAGCGAGGCGGTCAAGGGGCTCGAGGAGCGTCTGGGGGTGCGGCTGCTCAACCGCACGACCCGCAGCGTTGGCTTGACCGAGGCTGGCGCCCACTACCTCGACCACGTGCGCCCGGCAGCCGAAGACATCTGGGCGGCTGGTGCGGCTCTGCGCGAGAGCCGCGACCGTCCCGCCGGCACGCTGCGCCTCAGCTTGCCCTGGATCGCCGCGCCGCTGCTGATAGAGCCATTGATGCGGCCGTTCATGGATGCTTATCCCGAAGTGCGGCTTAGTCTGATTTTCGACGACAGCTTCGTCGACATCGCCGCCGACGGCTTCGATGCCGGCCTGCGCATCGGCGAGCTTCTCGAGAGAGATATGATCGGCGCGCGCCTGGGCGGGCCCCTGCAGATGGTCGTGGTGGGCAGCCCCGATTATCTGGCGCGCAACGGCACACCGAAACGGCCGGCAGACCTCGCCGCCCATCGCTGCATCGCATTCGCCCTCACCCGCACCAGCACGATTTCACCCTGGGAGTTCATCGTGGAGGGACGCGAAGTCGCATTCACGCCGGACGCATGTCTGGTCGTGAACACGCTTCCGCTGTGCATTACCGCCGCCGCGCAAGGGCTTGGCCTCGCCTTCGCCGTCGAGGGCCTCGCCGCGCCGCTTCTCGCCTCAGGCGCGCTGGTCAAGGTGCTGGAACCTTTCTGTCCAGCTTACGAGCCGCTCCACCTCTATTATCCGAGCCGCCGCCTGGTACCGCCGAAGCTGCGGGCCTTCATCGACTTCGTCCGCGCGAATTCGCACAAGCTGCGGATCTGATGTGGCTTTTCGAGAACCCGGCCCCGTTCAGCCCCAGGCGCCGACCATCTGCCTGGTGGTTGCGTTGAGCCGGTTGAATGCGTTGATCAGGGCAATCTGGACGACCAGGGCGGCAAGCGCCTTTTCGTCATAGTGCCGGGCGGCTTCATCCCAGACCGCATCCGTTACCGCGTCTGGCCGGTCGGCCAACCGGGTTGCCGCCTCGGTCAGTGCCAGCGCGGCGCGTTCGGCGTCGGTGAAGTAGGGTGTCTCCCGCCATGCGGACACGGTGAAGACGCGCTCGTCCTTTTCGCCGGCCTTCTTCAATTCGCGCGCATGCATGTCGACGCAGAGGCTGCATCCGTTGATCTGGCTGGCGCGTAAATGGACGAGCTTGCGCGTCACATAGGACAGGTCGGCAGTCTCTGTCGACTTGTCCAGCGCGAGCAGCGCCTGCAAGGCGCCGGGAATGAGCATCACCGGGTTTTTCAATCGTGCTTGCATAGTAATCTCCTTCGGGCGTGTTTTTTCAAGCCCGGACGACGAACATCCGGGGTCTCGATATTTCTTGGTTGTGTCAGTTCGCCGGCCGCCGCGTTGCGGCAAGGCGAGCGCCGGGATCTTCAGCTTTGCGAGGCAGTCACCCGCTCAAGCCGCTCGAGAATGCGCGGCCAACCGCTTCCCATGCCGATGTAGCCGCGCTCGTCCTCGGACCGGAACCCGGAATGCTCCATGCGCACCCGCGTCGCGGTACCTTCGGGCGTCAACGACCATGTCACCACGGTCTTCAGACCGCTGTCGGATTCGGTGCCGTCGCCCCAGCTGTAGGCTAGCAGGCGTGCGGCTCGATCTTCAGCACCTCGCAGTTCGTCACGCCGGACCAGCCAGGCACCGGCGTCGCGCGAAAAGTAAAGCGATGGCCTTGCTCAGGCGCAAAGTCGTTCTCCATCAGCCATTCGGCAACTAGATGCGGCACGGTCAGTGCGCGCCATATCTTTTCAGCCGCATGCGGGATCAGACGCTCGACGACAATGGATTTGGTTTCGATTGTGGTTGCTTCAGTCATGACTTCGGACCCGTTGTTTGCGGTTTGGCTGGGCTATCAACAACGCGCTCTCCATGAGAACCAATAACCAACCAGCTATGAGTTACGTATAACGCTTAAGTTATGAATGTGTCAAGCGGCGGAATGGCAGGCGCCCGCAAGCACATTGAGCCAACACTTCCGGCTTTCATCGCACCATGCCCGATGCTACCGCTGGCCAGCTGAAATCATCGACGGATCGCCCATGACCGAGACCGAACGCCCTCGCCTGCCGCTGATCGAGATCTGCGTCGAAGGCATAGACGGCCTGCTGGCCGCGCAAGCCGCAGGCGCCGACCGTGTCGAGCTCTGTGCCAGCCTGATCGAGGGCGGCATCACGCCGAGCTTCGGCACGGTGCGCACGGCGCTCGAGCTGGCGACGATCCCGTTCCACGTCATCGTGCGGCCGCGCGGCGGCGATTTTCTCTATAGCGAAGCCGAATATCGTTCGATGCTCGCCGATGTCCGTGCGCTTGCCGAGCTTAGCGTCGCCGGTGTCGTTATCGGCTGCCTTAATGCCGACGGCACGATCGATGAGCAGCGCATGAGCGAACTGGCGCAGGCAGCGGGGAGCTTGAACGTCACCTGCCACCGCGCCTTCGACATGACCCGCGACCCGACCGAGGCGCTGGAAGCGCTGATCCGCTGCAAGGTCGGCCGCGTGCTGACCAGCGGCCAGCGCGACACGGCACTGGAAGGCGCGGACCTGCTCGCCGATCTTGTCAGGCAGGCCGGCGACCGCATCATCATCCTCGGCTGCGGCGGGCTTGATCCCGAGAACATCAGCAAGGTGCGGAGGAAAACCGGGTTGAGCGAAATGCACTTCGCCGCGCTCAAGGACGTGCCGAGTGCCATGCGCTACCGCAACCCGAAAGTCGGCATGGGCGGCACCGACCTCGACCGCGAATACCGCAACACCGTGACCGACGAGGCGCTGGTGGCGGCGACCATCGCCGCTGCCCGGACATGATCCTGGAAGATCGAACAAAAACATGATCGAAATGCGTTTGCCGATCGAACGGGTTTCGCCGCAGGATGAGCCCGCCATCCTCGCGCTCAACAACGAGCACGCTGCGGAATTATCATGGCTCGAACCTGAGCGCCTGTCCTTCCTGCTCGGCGAAGCGTTTTACGCGCGCCGTATCGGTGCGCTCGAAGCCTTCATCATGACCTTCGACCAGCACGCGAGCTACGACAGCCCTAACTTCCTGTGGTTTCGCCAGCGCTACCCGCGGTTCGTCTATGTCGATCGCGTCGTGGTCGCCGCCGCAGCGCGCGGGCGCGGCCATGCCCGCCGGCTGTATGAGGATCTGTTCGAACAGGCGTCACGCGCGGGCCAGGCGATCGTCACCTGCGAAGTCAATGCCGAGCCACCCAATCCGGCTTCGGACGCCTTCCATGCCGCACTCGGCTTTGCGGAAGTGGGTGACGCGGTAATCCACGGCGGCAGGAAAGCCGTGCGGTATTATGCAAGACGGATCGCCGGCTGAACGGCGGGCGCCGTTCGCCCTACCAATTGCGGTTCAGCCAGTAGCGGGCCGGCTTTTCGATGATGTAGTAGCTGCACAGCGCGCAAGCGAACGCCGCCGCAAGCATCAACCACGGCGAACTGCCTTTTATGTCGACGAATTGATAAAAGGGCTGCTGCCAAAGATAGAGCGAATACGACCACAGCCCCAGCATCGTCATCGGCAGGGACGATAGAAACCCGGTCAGATACCGGCTGCTGAAGTCGAGCAAATTGACGGCGAGCGCCAGCAGCGGCACCGCGACCAGATAGTGGATCGGGGTTGGCACGGCAGCCATGAAAAGGAGCACAGCCACGACTGTGGCCGCCAGGGCAACATGCGGCCCCTTGAGCAGCGCCGGCAGCCTGTCGTCGGCCTTGAGCAGGCATAACACCGCCGACAGCAGGATCGAGGCGATGTGCACGTCGGTGCGCCAATAGGTGCCCTCGTAGCCGATTGCGAGCACCCGGTAGGAGATGGCGCCGTTTGCCATGGCCAGCACCGACAACGCGCCGAGCAACACGATGACCCGGGACCGCCCCGAGACGACGACGCTGATCATCGCCAGGATGATATAGGCATGCTCTTCGACGCAGAGCGACCAGATATGGTCGAGCGCGCCGGCGCGGGTGACGAGAATTCCGGCATAGTTGTAGGTGAACGTCAGCGCCGTCAGCGCCGCCTTCCATTTGAAGGCGATGAATGTGCCGGACAAGGCAACCATCGCGGCGACGACAAAAATCAGCAGTGCCGGGTAGATGCGGGAGAACCGGCGCTTGAAGAATTTCTTCAGCGGATAGTATTCGACAAACAGGATCTCGGCCATCAGCCGGCCGCTGAGCACGAAGAAGAATTCGACGCCAAGGACGCCGAGATTGATGCCGGGAACGGGGAAGAAATGGCCGATCAGCACCAGCGCGATCGACAGGCCGCGCCAGCCGTCGAGATAGGCAAGCCTGGTTCTTGCCGAGCTATCGGCGACAGGCCTGGACACGACAAGACGCGTCGCGGAGATGTCCGTCATGCCGGTCCCTTCATTGAACCTGCGAAAGGCGGGCTGGAGGCCGCATTCCTCCGGCTATATTGCAGCGCACCAGAACTTTGTGCAAGTGCGAGATAACGACACGCCCGAAGTAGGGGACGGACACCGCAGGCAGAGAAAAGGAAATGGTGCATTGAAGACCGTAATTGAAGGTAGTCAAGGAACTCTCGCGCATAGGCGCAGTAGTTTCCGGCCACCACCGGGCCTGTATCGTTGGCGGATCAGAACGACCCTGAGTTCAGCGATCAGTGGTGATTGGCATTCGACATCGATAGCTCCTCTGCTGGTCAAATGACTACAGAGGTTTGTCAGCGACACGCAGATTGGCCACCGTTCGCACCAAAAATTGGCCGCTATCGGCGTGGTTGGCCGGTAAGGCGGACAACGAGTGAGGGGTGGTTTGCCGTCCGGCGGCTTCTCGCGATACAGCGTCAATCGCCGCCCGTCCGCTATTCTCTCGGGCTGATTGTTGCGGCATAGTGCGGTTCAGAACTGAAAAGGGGCACGGATGCAGTTTGCCAGACAGGTTTTGGGTGCGAAGGCCATCTTGCTGCTGGCGGCGAATGTCGGTTCAGGTTCGCCGGGGATGGCCGCCCCCCAGCAGGACGCGCTCAGCAGCGATCGGGCTGGCGTTGTTTACGAGATTAGCAGGGACGCAGAGTCTGCTCAAAAGGACAGTAACGGATCGACCGGCAGTTCCACTGATCGAGACACGTTAGTAGAGCGGGTGCTTAATGTTCGCAGCGACGGTCTGGAACTTGAATATGACCTTTCGAAGGACGCCACGGCACAGGACCGCACCAGTAATTGGCAGTTTCCCGTGCGCATCTTCAGGCCGTTTTCCGGGCCGACGCAGTTGCTCAACGGTCCCGAACTGGAGGGACGGATCGAAGGCTGGCTGAAGAGGGCCGGACTTACACGCGCCGCTTGTGGCCATTGGATCTTCACATGGAACGCTTTTAAAATCGAATGCGATCCGCAATCGACGCTTCAAAGCGTTGAGGCATTTGATCTGAGGCCGAATGATCTTCGGGACGGCGCAATATATAACGATCCTCAAGCGTCCGAGCCGACAACACTCAAAAAGACTTCAGTTGGATCCGACGGTTCTACTTTTATCGGAGAAATGTCAGTTGATCCTGAGCATGTGCGTCGGGATCAAGCTGCGTCGGATGTTGTTGTTGCCGAGATTACCAAGAAGGCACTGACGTTAGCTGATGCTCTGCGCGCGCGATCGAGTGAAAAGGTTTCCGGGACGATAGCGATCACGTTCGATGTGGACTCCGCCGGAGTAGTGCGGCGGCGGACCAAGATAACGAAGTTGGAGGACGACGGCGACAAACGGATCGGTGGAGACTCGGACGATCACCGAAATCGTAACGCGCCGGATGGTCTCTGATGGGCTAAGTTCAAAATAGCCAATCCAGCTTCGATCCATGGAGATTTGCGGCATTAAAAGGGCCTCCGCCCCATGTCCGCTATTGGTTCGACGCTATTGCACTTCCTAGTGTCCTGATTCCGAAGTTTCTGCCATTCTGTTTTGGTTTCCGGCTAAAGCACAATGTACAGGCGATTTCCGCGGCGCCGCGCGGCAGGCGTAGCTCTTCTGAGATGGAATACCTTGCCGGGTGGTCCAAATCGGCCGAATGTGCCGGCGACAGATCCAGTGAAAGACAGTGCATGACCGGCTTCGTCCTTCCCCTGCCCGCAACCCCGTCGGTGGCCGTGGCCGGCTCGCCGGAGCGTTTTGCCGTGCGCCGGATCTTCTGCGTCGGCCGCAACTACGCAGCCCATGCCCGCGAGCTCGGCAATGACGAGCGCGACCCTCCCTTCTTCTTCACCAAACCAGGCGACGCAGTGGTCGACGCGGCAGTCGGTTCGGGCACCACGATCCCCTACCCGCCGCTGACCCAAAACCTGCATCACGAAATCGAGCTGGTCGTCGCGATCGGCAGAGCCGGCTTTCGCATACCGCGCGAGCGGGCGCTGGACCATGTCTGGGGCTACGGCGTCGGCGTCGACCTGACTCGCCGCGACCTTCAGGACGAGGCGAAAAAGGCGGCAAGGCCGTGGGACTGGTCGAAAGCCTTCGACCGTTCAGCGCCCTGCGGCCCGCTGGTTCCGGCGCAAAAATCCGGTCATCCCGACAAGGGCTGCATCTGGCTCGCGGTCGACGGCGAGATCAGGCAGGACGGCGACCTCGCCGAACTGATCTGGCCGGTTCCCGACATCGTCTCGATTTGCAGCGAGGCGCTAGAGCTTAAGCCCGGCGACCTGATCTTCACCGGAACACCGGCTGGCGTCGGCGCCGTCGGGCCGGGCGAAAAGATCACCGGTGGCGTCGACGGCATCGGCGAAATCGAACTGACCATCGGCCAACCGATCCGATGAGCGACATCGTCCTCCATAACTACTACCGCTCCTCGACCTCTTACCGGGTGCGGATCGCGCTGGAGATGAAGGGCCTGTCCTACGACTACGTGCCGCATCATTTGCGCCACGGCGAGCATCTCGAACCCGCCTACCTCGCGGTCAATCCGCAAGGGCTGGTGCCGGCACTGGTCCTGGACGACGGCACGCTGCTGACGCAATCGCTGGCGATCATCGAATATTTCGACGAGACCACGCCTGAGCCGCCGCTGCTGCCCAAGGATGCGCCTGGCCGCGCCCGCGTCAGGATGCTGGCGCAGATGATCGCCTGCGACATCCATCCGGTGAACAATCTGCGCGTGCTGACCTCGCTGCGCACACTGTTCGGCGCCGGCGACCAGGATGTCGTCAACTGGTTCCGGCACTGGGTCAACGAAGGCTTCCAGCCGCTTGAAAAGATTCTGGCTTCCTCGCCTGAGACCAAGACATTCTGCCATGGCGACACGCCGGGGCTGGCCGACATCTGCCTGGTCGCACAGGTCACCAGCAATGCCCGCTTCGGCGTCGACATGACGCCCTACCCGACGATCTCGCGCATCAATGCCGCCTGCATGGCGCTGCCGGCGTTCCAGAAGGCCGCGCCTGAGAACCAGATCGATGCCGAGTAGACCGCAAATTGCATGAAGTGATGAGGAACTGCCGATGAAAGCCGTCGTCTTCGAAAAATTCGGCGAGGCGCCGACGATCCAGACCGTGCCGGATCCGACGCCGGCGCCAGAAGGCGTCGTCATCAAGGTCGAGGCGACCGGGCTTTGCCGCAGCGACTGGCATGGCTGGATGGGCCACGACGACGGCATCCGCCTGCCGCATGTGCCCGGCCACGAGCTTGCCGGCGTCGTCGCCGCGGTGGGCAAGCAGGTGACCCGCTGGAAGACCGGTGAGCGTGTCACTGTGCCTTTCGCCGTCGGCTGCGGCCGCTGTTTCGAATGCACCTCGGGCAACCACCAGGTCTGCGAGCACCAGTTCCAGCCAGGCTTCAGCGCCTGGGGGTCGTTCGCCGAATATGTCGCCATCGACCATGCCGACACCAATCTCGTGCGCTTGACCGACGAGATGGAATTCGCCACCGCCGCCAGCCTCGGCTGCCGGTTCGTCACCTCGTTCCGCGCCATCGTCGACCAGGGCCGGGTGACGCCCGGCGAATGGGTGGCGGTGCACGGCTGTGGCGGCGTCGGCCTGTCGGCGATCATGATCGCCAGCGCCATGGGCGCCAATGTCGTCGCCATCGACCTCACCGACGAGAAGCTGGACTTTGCCAAAAAGATCGGCGCGGTGGCGACGATCAACGCGGCAAAGACGCCGAACGTGGTCAAGGCGGTCAAGCAAATCACCAATGGCGGCGCGCACATGTCGATGGACGCGCTCGGCCACCCCAGTACCTCGTTCAACTCGATCGCAAACCTGCGCCGCCGCGGGCGCCACGTGCAGGTCGGCCTGATGCTCGGCGACCATGCCAGGTCGCAGATTCCGATGGACAAGGTGATCGCATTCGAGCTCGAAATCCGCGGCAGCCACGGTATGCAGGCGTTTCGCTACCAGGCGATGATGGAGATGATCCGCACCGGCAAGCTCAAACCCGAACTGCTGGTCGGCAAAAAGATCAGCCTCGAGGAAGCGCCGGCCGCTTTGATGGCGATGGGCGGCTTCGAAGGCATCGGCATCGGCGTGGTGACCAGATTCTAGATCACGCCCTGAGTCTGGATCAGCGAAACGACGCGCAGACCTCGCGCACGCAGGCTCGCAGCCAGCGTTGTGCCGGATCGGCATCGAGTCGCGGATGCCACAGCATCGAAATGGTGACCTCCTCGATATCGACCGGCAACGGGAAGCTGTACATGCCCGTGCGCGCGCCCAGCGTGTGCCGCTCGGGGACGCTGGCGATCAGATCGGAGGCGCGCGCCATGGCGAGCGTGGCCGAGAAGCTGGAAACCATGCACACGATCGTCCGCTGGAGACCGAGCAGTTTCAAGGCCTCGTCGATCGGGCCCTTTTCGCGGCCACGCCGCGAAACGCTGATGTGGCGGCCGGCCGCATAGCGTTCCGGCGTCATTGGGCCCTCGCCCAGCCTGTGACCCGTTCGCACCGCACCGATGAAGCGGTCGCGAAACAGCGCCTGAATGCGCATTTCAGGGCTCGTTTCATTGGCAACCCCGATTTCGAGATCAACCGCCGCGTCACGCAACGACATGTCGTTCTTGTCGGATTTCGGCGCAAACCGCAGCCGCACGCCAGGTGCATCCGCTTCGACACGGGTCAGAAGACGCGGTGCGAACTCCTCGACGAAACTTTCGTTGGCGCGCAGCGTGAAGACGTTGTCGAGAGCAGAGAGGTCGAGGAGCTTGGCCGGGCGCAGCAGCGCTTCCGCATCCTGAACGACTCGACCTACCCGTTGCTGCAATTCGAGCGCGCGCGGCGTCGCAACCAGGCCACGGCCGGCCCGGACCAACAATGGGTCGCCTGTCGCCTGGCGCAACCGGGCCAAGGTCCGGCTCATCGCCGAGGGACTGAGGCGCAGCCGCGCGGCAGCACGCGCCACACTGCCCTCGCTCAGCAGCACATCGAGGGCGACAAGCAGATTGAGATCGGGTGACGACATGGAAGGACCATAGCACAGCTCAGCCGTGATGTGGCGTTCCGTGCACGAATAAGATGCAAATACTGCGCCTTCCGCCACATCATGCGAGGGAATAGCGTCCGACAGCTCCGATTGGGGGCTGCCGGCAAAGGAGTTCACCTTGGCGTCGACCGCTGAAAAGACCTGGGACGAAGTTGCCCCGGTGAGCGCACGCTCGACCCGATGGGCATTGGCAAGCCTGTCGCTTTCAACGCTGCTGTCGTCGCTCGCCACCAGCATCGCCAGCGTCGGGCTGCCATCGCTGATGCAGGCGTTCGACGCATCGTTCCAGCTCGTGCAATGGGTCGTCCTGGCCTATCTGCTCGCCATCACCACCTTGATCGTCAGCGTCGGGCGGCTCGCCGACATATTCGGCCGCCGACCGCTATTGCTCGGCGGCATTGCCCTGTTCACCTTCGCATCGGTGCTTTGCGGGCTCGCGCCGACGCTCTGGCTGCTGATCGCTGCACGGGCGGCACAGGGGCTCGGCGCGGCCATTATGATGGCTCTGACGCTGGCCTTTGTCGCCGACACGGTTCCCCGGGATAAAACCGGCAGCGCCATGGGCCTGCTCGGCGCCATGTCGGCGATCGGCACCACGCTTGGCCCCTCGCTTGGCGGACTGTTGATCGCCGGCCTCGGCTGGCGCGCGATCTTCCTCATCAATCTGCCGTTGGGGGTGCTGGCCTTTGCGCTTGCCTGGCGCTTCCTGCCGGCCGGAAAAAAGACGCCAGGTCGGCGCGGTTTCGACGGGATCGGCACGGCTTTGCTCGCGCTGACGCTAGCCGCCTATGCGCTCGCCATGACCCTTGGGCGTGGCAGTTTTGGTTCTCTCAATGTCGGCTTGCTGATTGCCGCCACCGTGGCTGGCCTGCTGTTTGTCATTGCGCAGACAAGGGTCCAGAACCCTTTGATCCAGCCTGCGAGGTTCCGCGACCAGGCGTTGAACGCAAGCCTCGCCATGAACCTGATCGTCGCCACGGTGATGATGGCGACGCTGGTGGTCGCACCATTCTATCTGTCGCGCGCGCTTGGGCTAGACGCAGCCATGGTCGGGCTGGTTCTGTCGACCGGCCCTCTGATTACCGCATTGGCGGCGCTGCCGGCCGGACGCCTGGTCGATCGTTTCGGGGCGAACCGGATCATGATCGTCGGCCTGTTCGATCTCGCTATTGGCACCTTTGCTCTGTCGCGGGCGGAATTCGGTATTGCCGGCTATGTCGTACCAATCATCATCGTCTGCACCGGCTACAGCCTGTTTCAGACCTCCAACAATTCGGCCGTGATGACGGGCGTCGCACCCGACCAGCGTGGCGTCGTCTCCGGCCTGCTCAATCTGTCGCGCAATCTCGGCCTGATCACCGGTGCGTCGGTGATGGGCGCGGTGTTCGCCTTCGCATCGGCTGGGGAAGGCACTGGCTTGGCAGTGTTGGCACCTGCGGCAGCGGCACGAGGGATGCAGGTCACTTTCCAGGTGGCGACGGGCCTGGTGCTGATGGCGCTGATCCTTGCGGTATTTTCAGCCCGCGCCACTGCCGGGCGAACAGATATCGTTGCCAAGCATCCTTGAGGATTCCACCCGGTTCGCATGCAACTCCGGCAGCCGGCGCACCTATCTCGCATATCTCTTGGCACCGACAACGCAAAGCACGACGGCGGCGGTGACGGCGATCATGGCGGGACTGACCTGCTCATGCAGCAGCGCTGCCGCCAGCCCCAGGCCGAAGAAGGGCTGCAGCAGTTGCAACTGCCCGACCGCGGCGATGCCGCCTTGCGCCAGGCCGCGATACCAGAACACGAAGCCGATCAGCATGCTGAACAGCGACACATAGGCCAGGCCGATCCACGCGCCCCTGCCGGCACTTTCGAGCGACGGCGGCATGGTGATGAACGTCAGCGCCAGCATGACCGGCAGCGACAGCACCAGCGCCCACGATATTACCTGCCAACCGCCGAGCTTGCGCGACAGTGCCGCTCCTTCGGCATAGCCCAATCCGCACATGATGATGGCGGCCAGCATCAAGATGTCGCCGAGCGGCGAGACCGACAGGCCTTGCGTGACTGCAAAACTGGCGACAAGGGCGCTACCGAGGCACGAGAACAGCCAGAACGCCGGCTTCGGGCGATCGCCGCCTCGAACCATGCCGAAGATCGCGGTCGCCAACGGCAACAGGCCGACGAAGATGATGGAGTGAGCCGACGTGACGTGCTTGAGCGCCAGCGCCGTCAGCAGGGGAAAGCCGACCACGACGCCAAGCGCCACGATCGCCAGCGGGAACAGATCTCGCCGCTCCGGGCGCTTCTGACGAAAAACGAGCAGCAGCGCCAGGCCGAGGATGCCCGCCGAAGCCGCACGGGCGACCGTTACGAACACCGGATCGAAATCCATCACCGCCACGCGCGTCGCCGGAAGCGAACCGCTGAAGATCAGCACGCCTATGAACCCGTTGATCCAGCCACTCGCCGCCCAACCACTCGCCGCCCAACTACTCGCCGCCCAACTACTCGCCGCCTTGTCCATCGATGCCCCGCTGATTTCGCCCTCTATCGGGCCGGGCGTCTGGCTCCGCCAGAGACAATCAGGTACAGTTTGACAAAACCGTCATGGTAGGGCGAGCAGTACGGATGGATGAGCAGACGACAACAGATGAGGGCAGCCGGACGCTTGTCGAAAGCGTCATGGCGACGATCAGGCACAGGATCGCCGCGCGCAGCCTGACACCGGGAACGCGGCTGCCTTCGATCCGGGCGTTCGCCAAAGCCATGCAGGTTTCCAAATCCACCGTGGTCGAAGCCTATGAGCGTCTTGCGGCGGAAGGCATGATCCGCTCGCGGCCGGGCTCGGGTTTCTATGCCGCCGGACCGTTGGCTCCGTTGTCGCTGGCCGAGATCGGCCCCAGGCTTGACCGTGCCGTCGACCCGCTCTGGGTCTCGCGCCAATCGCTGGAAGCCGGCGACGGCGTCCTGAAACCGGGTTGCGGCTGGCTGCCGGCAACATGGATGCCCGATGCTGGATTGCGCCGGGCACTGCGGACGACGGCCCGCGCCGACGACGCCGCGCTGACCGACTACGGCACGCCGCTCGGCTTGCCGGCGCTACGCCATCTGCTGGCGCGGCGCATGGCCGAGCACGGCATCGAAGCCTCTCCGGACCAGATCATGCTGACGGAATCGGGCACTCAGGCGATCGACCTGCTGTGCCGGTTCCTGCTCGAACCGGGTGACACGGTGTTGGTCGACGATCCCTGCTACTTCAACTTCCATGCCCTGTTGCGCGCCCATCGGGCCAAGGTGATCAGCGTCCCCTACACGCGCTCGGGTCCGGACATCGAGCTGTTCGCGCAGGCACTGAACGAGCATCGGCCGCGCCTCTACATCACCAATTCGGCGCTCCACAATCCGACCGGCGCTATATTGTCCCCGGTCGTTGCCCATCGGCTGCTGAAGCTCGCCGACCAGTCGGGGCTGACGATCATCGAGGACGATATCTTCGCCGATTTCGAACACACGCCGGCGCCCAGGCTGGCGGCCTTCGACGGCCTCAGCCGGGTCATTCATATCGGAAGCTTTTCCAAGACGTTGTCGGCATCGGTGCGCTGCGGCTTCATCGCCGCTCCTCGCGACTGGATGGAAGGATTGACCGATCTCAAGATCGCCACATCGTTTGGCAGCGGTCGGCTTGCATCCGAACTGGTACTGACGCTGCTGAAGGACGGCCTCTATCGCAAGCACGTCGATCTGCTGCGCGCGCGGCTCTCGCGCGCCATGGAAGAAACCGGCACCCGCCTCAGGGCGATCGGCATCGTGCCATGGATAGATCAGCCGGCCGGCATGTTTCTATGGTGCAGGCTGCCGGAGGGGATAGATGCCGCGGATGTCGCCCGCCATGCCCTGTCGGCCAACGTCGTGCTTGCGCCCGGCAATGCGTTCAGCCTGTCCCGGTCGGCCAGCCGTTTCATGCGCTTCAACGTCGCGCAGTCCGGAGATGACCGGATTTTCAGGGCGCTTGAACAGGCGATGTCGCGTTGATTGCCCTGCCGCAAAACTGAGGCTGAACTCTCAGGTGCCGGCCCGCTTGCGGCGTGCGTAAAGCATGACGAGCGTCTCGGCGGTCAGCGCCGGCCTCTGCTCGCCTTCGATCTCGACCGTATTGGCGGCCTTCATCAGATACTGCCCCGGACCTTTGTCTTCCATCGACAACAGCGTGGTGCGCAGCCTGATTCGCGAGCCGACTCTGACCGGTGCCACGAAACGCACTTTGTCAAAACCGTAGTTGAACGCGGCCTGCGTGTTTTCGGGTACGATCCCCATCTCGAGCGCCAGCGCGCCGATGATCGACAGGGTCAGATAGCCATGCGCGATCGTGGTGCGGAACGGGCTTTGCCGCTTCGCCCGCTCGGGATCGACATGGATCCATTGATGATCGCCCGTGCATTCGGCAAACTGGTCGATGCGGTGCTGATCGACCAGCGTCCAGTCCGAGACGCCTAATTCCTGCCCGGCCATCGCCCTGAGTTGCTCGAAGGTCGGCGGCGTCCTCGGCCGTATCTGCGTCATTCCTGCTTTCCCGATCGCTTGCCTGTTCCGGACCACGACGGGCCGCCCCTGTCAATTCGCCAGTGCGATTCCAGCCCATAATCTTCGGCCGCGAACCGCCAGTCTTCGCCGCCGGCAAGCGTGCTGCTGGGGAACAGCTTATTTCTTGTCGTGGCCGGCGCGGATCTCCTCCATCGCCTCCTTGATGCGGCTGCGCAGGATTTCGATCGATTCGGTGCCGGACGCCCTCGCCAGTTCGGCCATCTCGCCGGCATTCTTCAGCGCGGTCTCGAAGGATTTTCTGGCGAACGCCGCCTGCTTCTGCATCATTTCCTGCGGATTGCCGGGCGCTCTGTAGCTTTGTGCCATGTCGGTGATTTCGCGCAGCGTGTCCTGCAGCATCTCGCGTTGCCTTGACAACAGCGCCGAGGCTCCAGCGGCGCTCGCCCGTGCCGACTTCTCCAGCGCTTCCAGGTTCTTGGCGTGGTGGGCGAGGATCGCCTCGACGTCGACATTCGGCAGCTTCAGGTCGCGGCCGAACTTGCCGAACATGTCGATGAAGGACTCGGACTCCGGTCGTTTTGCCATGCTGGTTCTCTCCCCTTGTTGCCGTGAACGCCGCCACTGCACGGAAGATAGTGCAGCGAAGCTCAGCGGTCCATTCGGACGAGTCAGCCGACAAGAAACAGCCGTTCGGCAGTGTAGAGCACGAGCCCGGCAAGGCCACCGATGATCATGCCGTTGAAGCGGATATATTGCAGGTCCTTGCCGATGTTCATTTCGATAAGCCTTGTCAGTTGCGCGAGGTCCCAGCGCTTGACCTGGTCGGCGATGAACTTCGACACGCCGCTCTTCTGGCTTTCGACGAAGGACGCCAGCGCCACGATGAACCCCTGGTTCATGTCGGCCCTGATCTGCGCGTCGTCGGCAAGATGGCGGCCGACCTCGACGAACATGGTGGCGAGATGGTCGCGGATCATCGAATTCGGCGCCTTGGCGTCCTGTTCGATGAACAGCCGCAGGCTGTCCCACATATCGCCGGCCAGCGCGCTGAGCTCTGGCCGGGCAAGGAAATCGCGCTTCAGCTTTTCAGCGCGCCTGGCATATTGTTTGGATGTCCTCAACCGCTCGACGAAGGTTTCGACGAAAAGGTCGAATTCGGCTCGCATCGGATGGTGCGGATCGGCCCGCACCTCATCGAGCAGCGAGCCGGCCGACGCAATGATCTTCTTCAACAGATAGGCGTCGGCGCGAAACAGGTTGAACAGCGACGGCAGTTCCTCGCGGATCTTCTCGCGCATCGTCGCCAGCGCCTGCTCGTCGCTCAGGAAGCGGCCGACCACCTTGGTGAACTCGTCGAATAATTTCTGGTGGCGGCGATCGTCAGTCAGCGCCGACAGCAGCTCGGCGGCGAGCGGCGCCAGCGGCACCTTTTCGATCTGCTCCAGCATACGGCTGGTGACGAAGCCGCGCAGTCCGGATTGCTCGACCGCCGCCAGCGTCTGCGGCACCAGCCGGCCGACGAAGCGCGACAAATCGGCGGCGCGGTTCGGGTCGGCCAGCCAGTCCGCGACCAGCGCGGAAAAGTCGACCTCGGCGAGCTTTTCGCGCACCGGTTCCGGCGCCAGGAAATTCACCTCGATGAAGCGGCCGAGATTGTCGGCGATGCGATTCTGGTTTTCCGGGATGATGGCCGTATGCGGGATCGGCAGGCCAAGCGGCCGCCGAAACAGCGCCACCACCGCATACCAGTCCGCCAGGCCGCCGATCGTCGCCGCCTCGGCGAAAGCGGCGACGAAGCCCAACCACGCATGCCGGCTCTCGAGCGATTTCGCCACCGCAAAGACCAGCACGCAAAACGCAAGCGCTGCGGCGGCAACGAACTTGGTGCGCCTGAGCGCCGAAAGCTTGGCGTCGGCATCGGCGTCGAACCGGACGGACGCGACGGATGCAAATGCCGGGGCTGGTCGTGACATGATGGGCCGCTCCTGATCGTGTATGCGAACTTATCTAGTGTCGCCTGCCCCAGAAAGCGCGCCGCTGGTTCCGGTGCGCGCAATCGTGCACGCAAACTTGACGCCGGAATTCATCTATTATGCAGCGCCAGTCTGGAATTGTTCCAAACTATAGGCCATATTGACGCCAACCACTGTTATGTGAGGACACAATGCGGCTTACCCGTCAGACCAACTACGCCATGCGCATTCTGATGTATTGCGCCGCCAACACCGAGCGGTTGAGCCGCATCCCCGAGATCGCCGCCGCCTATTCGGTATCGGAACTTTTCCTGTTCAAGATCCTGCAGCCGCTGGTCGAAAACGGCCTGATCGAAACGGTGCGCGGCAGGAATGGCGGCGTCAGGCTCGGCCGCGCGGCCGAATCAATCAGCCTGTTCGATGTCGTGCGGGTAACGGAGGAAAGCTTTGCCATGGCCGAGTGCTTCGAGAACGACGCCGCCGAATGTCCGCTGGTCGATAGCTGCGCGCTGAATTCGGCATTGCGCGAAGCGCTCAACGCCTTCTTCGCCGTGCTGTCGCGCTACACGATCGCCGATCTGGTGGCGGCGCGCCCGAATGTGCGGCACCTGCTCGGCATCGACATGCTGGTGCAAAGGGCGCCGGCCGCCTGATTTCTGGTCGCATCTCAGTTGGTGAGGTCTGTTGAGATTCAGGTCAGGCCAAGCCGAAAATGGTGGGTTCCGAGAACCGGAACGGAGCGTACGTTTGGGTACGTGAGTACCGGAAGCGCAGGAAATCGCCATTTGCGGGCCGGCATCACCTGGATATCAACAGACCGACTGCGGCAATACGAACGGCATGTTTGCGGCCGGCAACACACCGACCTTCAGCCGGCAATCGAAGACCTTTTCGATCAGCTCGTCGCTGAGCACCTGTTGCGGCGAACCTGTAGCGGCGAGCCTGCCGCGATGCATGACGAAAATCCGGTCGGCATACATCGCCGTCAAATTGAGGTCGTGCAGGATAGCGACCACGCCGCCGCCGCGTCTGGCGAAATCGCACGCGATGTCCATGATGATCAGCTGGTGTTTGATGTCGAGGCTGGACACCGGCTCATCGAGGAACAAATAGCGCGGCTTGCCGTCGAGCACCGGCTCCCACACCTGGCACAGAACGCGGGCAAGCTGCACGCGCTGCTGCTCGCCGCCGGACAGCTCCTGGTAGAAGCGGCCGGCAAAACCGTCGAGGTCGACGCGAGCCAGCGCCCGTTCGGGCAGGCGCTGGTCCTCGCCGGACAGCGCGCCGGAGCGCCCGCCGACCAGGCCCAGCCTGACGATCTCGCGCACGGTGAACGGAAACGACAGCGTCGTCGCCTGCGGCAGCACCGCGCGCACCGTCGCCGCCTCGACCGGCTTCATCGCCGATAGATTGCGGCCGTTGACGGTGACCTCTCCCGAATAGCCAAGATCGCCGGACAGTGCTCGGAGGAAGGTCGTCTTGCCCGAACCGTTGGGGCCGACGATGGCCGCGATTTCGCCGGGCCGCGCCTCGAAATCGACATTGGCGACAATGCCCTTGCCGCCGATCGCCACCGAGACATCCCGCGCTTCGATCATAGGCAAACTTTCACAGGTCGATGACGCCGCGCTTGCGCAGCAGGATCCACAGGAAGAACGGTGCGCCGGCGACCGCGGTGACGATGCCGATCGGCAATTCGGCTGGGGCGACGATGGTGCGGGCGACGGCGTCGGCCAACAGCAGCAGCGCCGCACCAAGCAGCGCCGATGCCGGCAGCAAATAACGGTTATCGGGGCCGATCAGCAGACGCAGCAGATGCGGCACGACGATGCCGACGAAACCGATGCCGCCGCTGACGGCGACCGATGCGCCGACCGCTGCCGAGACGCCGACAATCGCGGTGTATTTCAGCCGCTGCACCGGAATGCCGAGATGGCCGGCCGTGGCCTCGCCGAGCGCCAGCGCGTTGAGGCCGCGCGCCAGGAACGGCATTGCCGCCAGCGCCAGCACGATGACCGGCCCGACCGAGCCGATCTTCTGCCAGGTTGCGCCGCCCAGCGAGCCGAGCTGCCAAAAGGTCAGGTCGCGCAATTGCCGGTCGTCGGCCATGAAGATCAGGATGCCGGTCAGCGCCATGGCAAGCGCCGCCAGCGCGATGCCGGCGAGCAGCATGGTGGCGACCGAGGTCCGGCCTTGCCGTGTCGCGACCTTATAGAGCAGCAATGTCGTCGCCAGCCCGCCGCAGAACGCAGCCAGCGGCAAAGCCATCGTGCCGAGCGCCGAAGTCAGCGGCGCCAGCATGGTCGAGCCAAGCACGATGACGGCGACCGCACCGAGGCTCGATCCGGCCGAAACGCCGATCAGGCCGGGGTCGGCCAGCGGATTGCGGAACAGCCCCTGCATGACGGCACCGGAGACGGCAAGCGATGCGCCGATCAGCACGCCCATAATGATGCGCGGCAGACGGATGTCATGGATGATCAGGTGGTCGCGGGCGCTCAACGCCGCGTCGCCGGGCAACGCGCCGAACAGCCAGTCATGCATGACGCCGATGGCCGAGGCATCGGATGCGCCGGAGGTCAGCGACAACAGCACGGCGATAGCCAGCCCGACGCAGAGCAGCACGACGACGAGGCGGGCGCGCCGCGAACGGTCACCCTCGGCTGCCGTCGCCATGATGCCCGCCGCACCGGCGATCGAATGATCGGCCATCGCGCTCAATCCGTGACCTGGCCGCCATAGAGCGAGACGGCGAGGTCGTGGATGGCGTCGGCCGTGCGCGGGCCGAAGCCGAGCAGATAGCCGCCGTCCATGCGGATCAGCTTGCGGGCGGCACCCGCCGGCGTCGAAGCCACGGCAGGGTTCGAAAACAATTCGTCATCCGCGGTGGCCGGTCCGGCATTGTTCATCATCAGGATCACGTCGGGCCTGGCGGTGATGACTGCCTCGTCCGACAATTGCTTGTAGCCGGCAATGCCGTCGACGGCGTTGATGCCGCCCGAAAGCTTGATGATGCCGTCGGCGGCGGTGTCGCTGCCGGCGGCAAGCAGCTTGCCGCCCTGCATCGACAGCACGAACAGGATGCGCTTGCGATCCTTGATCGAGGCGGTCTGCTTTTCGGCTGCCTTCAGCCTGGCATCGATCTGGACCGCCAGCGCATCGGCCTTGGCCTCGGTGCCGAGCGCCTTGCCGACGATGTGGATCTTTTCGAGAATGCCTTGATTATCATAGCGCTCGGTCACCTCGATGAACGGGATGCTTGATTTCTTCAAGACGTCGACGGCTTCCTTCGGTCCGCTGCCGTGCAGGGCCAATATGCCCGACGGATTGACCGACAGCACACCCTCCGGCGACAGCTGGCGCATGTAGCCGACATCAGGCAGTTCCGCCGCCGCTTGCGGATAGCGGCTGGTCGAATCGCGCGCGACAAGACGATCCTGTTCACCGAGCGCGTAGACGATCTCGGTGATCGAGCCGCCAATAGCCACGATCCTCGAGCGATCGGCGAAAGTCGCGATGCCCTCGGCGGCTTGAGCCGTCATCAGCGCGGCGAAGGCCAGGAAAACAGCGGCCACAGGACCAAGCGCCGACCTGGAGACCGATGCCAGCCTGGAGAAAAGAACCATCGTCGTTTTCCTCAAGCTGCGGTCGGGCTTGGGATACGCGGCAGGTTTTCGGCCAGAAAGCGCCAGTCTTCGCGCTCGCTTTCGCCTTCATGCCGCTTACCGAAGAACTGGATGATCATCTTGCCGTCGGCGCCATAGACTTCGAGCGACGTGACATAGCCGTCCTTGGTCGGCTTGCGCACGGCCCAGACCTCATCGATGTGGTCGGTCCGCAGGTGCAGATGGAAGGTCTCGTCGAGCACGTTGAGCCATGGTCCCATCGGCTTGATCGAGGCGACGGGGCCGGAATGGATCTGGATGCAGCCGCGATTGCCGACAAAGCACATGATCGGCATGGCGCCAGCAGCGGCGTGGTTGAGCATGGCGTTCACCGCATCCTTGTCGACCAGCCAGGCGTAGTCCTGGCCGACCATGCGCACCGCCTGTCGGCGGCTGATCTTCAGTGTCTTCAGCATGCCGAAGAACTGATGCACGTCGGTCAGATGGCTCCAGCGGTCGCGCAGATCGTCGATGCTCGCCGGGTTGTCCGCAGTCTCGGTCTCGTCGGCCGTGCCCGCTGAAATCGCCACCGTCGGCTCCTGGTTCGGCGATTCCAGCCCGGCCACCAGTTTCTGATAGGCGTAAAGGTTGGAGGCTGGCCTGAGATGCACCTTGTGTACCGCCTCGCCTGCGGTATCGAAGAACTGCAGGCTGCGGCGGATGTCGGCGCCATCGCGCTTTTCCACGGCAAAGCCGTGCGCCCAGACTTTTGGGAAAATGCGCAGGTCGATATTCTCACCGAGCACCATGGCATTGTGATTGCCGGTGACGACCTTGTCGTAGACGCCGATCTTCTCGTGCACCGCGCTTTCGTTGCGGGTCAGCGCCATCACCTCACCGACAGCTTCGAGGCCAGTCAAAAGGTCGTTGACACGCGGCTCGACGCGCACGACGCCGTCGCCGCAATGCGCGGCGACCAGTTCGGCCTCCGAAATACCGAGCTGGGCGGCGAGGTCGCGCTCGCGCATTTTCGGATTGTCTGCCCGTGCCCGCCGGATCTCGTGTGGGGCGGGTTTTACGCGCTGGTCCATTTCTACCACCTACTTGTTGAGGATGAGCTTGCCCTGCCGGGTGATCTTCAGCCGGTACAGCGCACCATGATGCTCGATGCCGATCTCGTGCTCGCCCTGGAACAGCGTGTTGCTGGACAGCGTTCTCACGGCCGATTGGATCCGGTCGAAACGGACGGAATTTTCGTCGGAACGGCGGACGCGATAGCGAAAGTCGCTGGGATTGTGCGTGTTCATTGGTTCGATCCCTTTTCCTGTGCCGGGCATCTGGCTCGGCGCCTGCGTGAAATGCCGATTCAATTCTTGACTCGAATAATCATGTTATCTAGCAGTGCAATACCGGAGTAAATGAGTCAACATTTAAGACGCCGGACGCGATGAAAAATGCCAGCGAGCCCCAAGCCAGCCAGCATCGAACATGGATTCTTGGAGTTGCAGCATGGGGTTGGCGAATTGGGGACGGCTGGCGGGCAGCGGCCTGACACATTGTTCTATGACAAGCAAAATGGCCGCGTTGCTGGCCGGCGCGGCGGCGATCCCGCTGCTCGCAACACCGGCCGGCGCCCAGCAGGCCGCCCAACCGGCAGCCGACCAGCAGCAGACTGACCCGTCTCAACAGCCCGAAAAGGTAAAGCCGGCCCCGGCGGGTACCACACTGCTCGACAAGATCCTGATCCTCAGCCGTACCGGCGAGACGGCGATCGAGTCGCTTGCTTCAGCCAGCCATGTCGACGAGGAACAGCTCGAGCGCCGCATGGCGACGACGCCCAACGAAATGCTGTTCGGTGTGCCGGGTGTCGCCGTCCAGGCCGACGCAAGGCGTGTCAGTTCCAGCATCAACATCCGCGGCCTGCAGGATTTCGGCCGCGTCTCCGTCATCGTCGACGGTGCCCGCCAGAATTTCCAGCGCTCGGATCACGGTACGCAATCGACCTTCTACATCGATCCCGAATTGATCAAATCCGTCGATGTGATCCGCGGCCCGGTCGCCAACACCTATGGCTCCGGGGCGATCGGCGGCGTCGTATTTTTCGACACCAAGGATGCGCAGGATTTCCTCAAGCCGGACGAGACCTGGGCGGTATCCGCAACTGGGCGCTACGAAACCAACGGCAAAGGCTGGACCACCAGCGCCACCGGCGCCTATCGGATCAACGAGAACTGGGACGTGCTCGGCAATATCGTCTACCGCGACTATGACGACTACAAGCATGGCGGCGGCGACACTGTAGCGGGCACCGGCTTCGACGTCTTGAGCGGCCTCCTCAAGACGACCATCCGCCCCAGCGAAAACAGCGAGCTGAAGCTGGGCTGGATCGGCTCGAACGACGGATGGACCGAGACCAGCGGCAGCGCGCCGGTGAACGACGCCGACCTGAAGGCGAATACCTTCACGGCCCGCTACAACATCACCGACGAAGACAAGAGCTGGCTCGACCTCCACATCAACGCGTCCTACAACAAGACCAAGCTCGATCTGACGACCCTTGTGGCGCAAAACCGGTTTGATCCGGTCACCGGTCTGCCCGTGGTTTTGCCGGCGGGTTCGAAATCGACGTTCGACATCGGCACCTCCGGCATCGACATTTGGAACACGTCGAGATTCGAGACCGTTGGAATCGCGCATGAGCTGACCTATGGCGGCGACTGGGTTGGCGACGATGTCGAGACAGGCGGCACGGCGGGCGGCGACAGCTTCTATACGCCCTCGGGCAACAGGAACGTCTCCGGCGCTTACGTTCAGGACAAGCTCACCTGGGACTGGCTCGAGGTCATCGCCGGGCTGCGTTACGACAGCTATAAGCTCGACAGTGATGTCGGCGAAACCTCTGGCGACCGGCTGTCGCCACGCATCACAGTGGGCATTTCGCCCTTCGAAACCGCCAGCCTTTCCGGCCTGCAATTCTACGGCACCTATGCGGAAGGCTACCGTTCTCCGTCGCTGTCGGAGACCCTGATCAGCGGCAATCATCCGGCCGGCGTCAGCTTCCCGTTCCTCCCCAATCCCGATCTCAAGCCTGAAACCGGCAAGACCGTGGAATTCGGCGTCAATTACAGTACCAACGGCGTCATTGAGGCCGACGACGCGCTGCGGCTGAAGGCGGCCTATTTCAACAACAATGTCGACGATTACATCGACGGCGTGACGCTCTCGCCGTTCGACCCGACCAGCGGCTGCCCGTTCGGTCCGGGCATACCGATCTGCTTCCAGTATCAGAATTTCGCCAAGGCCAGGATCCACGGCTTCGAGATGGAGGGCGTCTATGATGCCGCCTGGGGCTTTGCCGGGCTTTCGGCGTCGTTCACCGATGGCCACACGATTTCCTATGAAGGCGAACGGGCAGACCTTGTCACCGTCCCCTCCTCCCAGATCACCGGGCAACTCGGCTTTCGCTTCCTCGAGGACAGGCTGACCATCGGCGGCGAGGTGCAGTACAACGGCAAGCCGCAGGGCAACCCGGTGGCCAAGGACTATACACTGGTCAATGCCTTCGCCAGCTACCAGGCGACCGACAATTTCAAGGTCGATTTCCGCGCCGACAATCTGTTCGACGTCAAATACGCCAACCCGCTGAACGCATCGACGACGAGCGTCGTCTACGAGCCCGGCGTCACCCTGAAGCTGGCGGCGACGATGAGGTTTGGAGGCTGACGACAATGACAGGCATGACGGCATCCCTTCGTCTGTTCGCCGCGGTGCTGGCAATATTGCTTGCGGCGGCTCCGGCATGGACACAGCAGCAAGCACCGGCGCTGATCCTCGAGCTCAATGGCGCGCAGCCTTCCGACAAGGGCTGCCGCCTTACCTTCGTGGTCACCAACAATCTCGGCGCCGGTCTTTCCAAGGCGGCGTTCGAGATCGCGCTGTTCAACGGGGCCGGCGTTGTCGACCGGCTGACGGTACTCGATTTCAAGGAGCTGCCGGCAGGCAAGACCAAGGTGACGCGTTTCGATCTTGCCGGCACGGATTGCGGCAAGGTCAGCCGCGTGTTGATCAACAGCGCCACGGAATGCGCCGGCGCCGAGCCGAATGCCTGCATGCGCGGGCTGAAGACGCAGACCAGGACCGGCATCGCCTTCGGGGTCTGAATTTTGGGACCGGAACCCGCATTCGCACGAAACCCCGTCGCGTGGCCATTGGCCGGTTTCCTGCCGCCGGAACCGGACGATCCGGATTTCGCCATCCCGCGCGGGGCGCTGCGTGTTTCGCCGCGCGACAGGCCGGAAGACAGTTACATCGCCGATGCCGACGGCGACTTGACTGCGGTACCTATGGAGCCATTGCGGCAGGCACGACAGACGCGGCGGCGCCGCAACTGGACGGTGGCGATCGCCTGCTCTTGCGCATTCCACGTGGCGGTGGCGCTGGCCTTCCTCACGCTGCCGGACGACCGGCCAAGCATCGAAGGTGCCGACCAGCAAGGCGAAATGCTGCTCGGCGCCGACCCGCAGCAGGCGGCCGGCGATGTCGGAGACGATCCGGAAGTGGCCAACGTGACGATGGTGACCATGCTCGACGCCAAGCCGGTCGAAACGGTCGAGGCGCAGGCGGCCGCGGCAGAGGAGACGCTCCAGCCGGTCACCGATGCGGCGGAGACATCGGACAAAGAAGTGGTTGAGCCGGTCAACGAGGCCGCCATGGAAACCGCTGCCGTTGCCGACCGGACTGAGCCTGCGCAACCTGTCCAGCCGGCGCGCCAGGACCCATCGCCCGACGTTCTTGCGACCGACAGGCTGGTGCCTGCCGACGACAATGCCGTGCCGCCGCCAGTCAGCGCGGCCGAAACGGCCGAGCCTGCCGAGACAAGCGCACCGGCACCAGCCGACCCGGCGCCGGCCGAAACGGTTGAGACGGCCGAGACCGTCGTCGCGGCGGAAGAACCGAGGCCGAACAAGCCTGAGCCCAGGCAGCCGAAGAAGGCAACCGCAAAGAGCAAGCCGGCCAGGAAGGTCGAACCAAACGAGCCTGAAAAGCCGGCCCTGCGCAAGAAGGCGGGCAAGGCTGCGGCCAAAGCCGACACCAAGAAGAAAAAAGCCGGCTCCGGCGGCCGTGACGAAACGGATGTCGCGCGCGGCATGGCCGACGCCAGGAAGGACGGCAAGATCCTGACCGCCAGCAGGGGCGGCAAATCAGGCATCGGCAATGCAGCCGTCACGAACTATCCCGGCAAGATCAGGTCAAAACTGGTGCGGGCCTTCAATTCGACACGCACGCGCGCCACCGGCACAGCTACGGTTGCCTTTACCGTCGGCTCGAACGGCAGCGTCCGGTCGGCCAGGCTGACGGGCAGTTCGGGTGTTGCCGCGCTGGACAAGGCCGCACTCGACGCAGTCCGCCGGGCTTCTCCCTTTCCCCCTATTCCAGACGGAGCCGGTCGCTCGGCCTGGCAGTTCGAAGTGCCGCTCGGTATCAGATAGCTATCGCTCTCATCAGGCATCAAAGTCGGCGCCGCCCCGGGGAGAAGGGGCGTGGACGCAACGCTGGCGACCCCTCTCCCCGTTCTTCACAGCGAGAGGGTAAGGGTGAGGGACAGCGCAACCCCAAGCGATTTGCCCTGCCCGCGACACGCGAGCCCTGGCGAAACCCTCAGGCCGCGGCCAGCAGGCTGGCATTGCCGCCCGCCGCCGTGGTGTCGACGCAGACTGCGCGCTCGTGGGCGTAGGCGGCCGGATAATAGACTTCGCTGATCAGCGGCACGATCGGGCCGGCGCGCTCGGCGATGACCTTGCGCACGATGCGCGCGGCCTCGGGCGTGCCGGAAAAGGCCACGACATCGACCCGCAGCGAGCGCGCTTCGACCGGGTCCGGCCGGCCGTCGATCGCCGCCAGCGGCAGGCCCTTGCCGGTCAATGATGAAAGTGCCGCCGGCGCGCCGGGTGCGACGGCGAGCACGGCATTGCCGGCGGCCAGCGCCTGGATCGTCTGCGCAAGCAGCGTATCCGCGTCGGGACCGAGGCACAGCACGCGCCCGCGCGGCGACAGCGACAGCGTGTTGGCCTCGCCGGTCGGCCCGGGCAGGTCGACCTGGCCGAAATCGATGCCGGCGGCAGTGCCGATAGCCGCGGCACCCTTGCCGCGCAGATGTTTCCTCAGGATGGCGACGCGATCCGGCCGCGTCGACCAGCCGCCAAAGGCCGGGTCCGGCAGATTGTCGGCGAGCTCGGTCGCCGTCACCTTGCGGCCTTCGGCAAGATGGGTGCCGGCTTCCGGCCCCTTGCGGAAGCGCCGGAGATAATGTGGGCCACCGGCCTTCGGCCCGGTGCCGGAAAGGCCCTCGCCGCCGAACGGCTGCGCGCCGACGACGGCGCCGATCTGGTTGCGGTTGACGTAGATGTTGCCGGCATGGATGCCATCGACGAAATGCTGGGCGCGGCCTTCGATGCGGGTGTGCAGGCCAAAGGTCAGGCCATAGCCTTTGCGGTTGATCGCAGCGATCACCGCATCGATCTCGTCGGCATCGAAGGTGGCGACATGCAGCACCGGCCCGAACACCTCGCGCTCCAACTCCTCGATGCCCTTGACCCGAAAGACGTGCGGCGCAACGAAGCGGCCGTCCTTCGGCGCTTCGAGCTTGGCGATCAGCCGGCCCTGCAGGCCCATTTTGGTGCAATAGTCACGGATCGACGCTTGCGCCTCGTCATCGATGACCGGGCCGACATCGGTCGATATCCGCCACGGGTCGCCGAGGCTGAGCGCTTCCATCGCGCCTTTCAGCATCTCAAGCATCTTCTTCTCGACGTCCTTCTGCACGTAGAGAATGCGCAATGCCGAGCAGCGCTGGCCGGCGCTCTGGAAAGCGGAGGCGAGGATGTCGCGCACCGCCTGTTCGGGAAGTGCGGTGGAATCGACGATCATGGCGTTGAGGCCGCCGGTCTCGGCAATCAGCATGGCGTCAGGCGCGGCGGTGTCGGCGAGCTGCTTTTCGATTAGCTTGGCGACCTCGGTCGAGCCGGTGAAGCAGACGCCGGCAATGCGCGGATCGGCGGTCAGCGGGCCGCCGACCGTGGGGCCGTCGCCGGGCAGAAGCTGGATGATGTCTTCCGGCACGCCGGCCTCGCGCAGCAGCTGGACAGCGCGGAAGGCGATCAGCGGCGTCTGTTCGGCTGGCTTGGCGATCACCGAATTGCCGGTGACGAGTGCCGCTGCAATCTGGCCGGTGAAGATGGCGAGCGGAAAATTCCACGGCGAGATGCAGGCGATGGCGCCGCGCGCCTCGGTGCCCGCCTCGGCATTGGCGGCCTCGGCCGCATAGTAGCGCAGGAAATCGACCGCCTCGCGCACCTCGGCAACGCCGTCGGCGAGCGACTTGCCGGCTTCGCGGGCGGCGAGCGCAAAGAACTCGACGGCGTTCGCCTCGTAGAGATCGGCCGCCCGGTTGAGGATGGCAGCGCGCTCGGCGACCGGGCGTCTTGCCCATGCCGGTTGTGCCTCGACGGCGATGCGCACGGCGGTCTCGACCTGCTTGGCGCCGGCCTCGCTGACCGTGCCGACCACTTCCGAAGGTTTCGCAGGATTGACCACCGGACGCTGCTTGCCGTAGCCGGCGGCGCGGCTGACCGGCTTGGCGTGCCAGCGGTCCGGCCCGGCGAACTCGGCCCTGGCCTTGTCGATCGCCGCCAGCGTCGGCGTGTCGGTGATATCGAAGCCCTTGGAATTGCGCCGGCCGGGGCCAAAGATCGCCGACGGCGGCACGATCGCCGGATTGGCCGCGGGGCCTTGTTTCTCCACCGTGTCGAGCGGGTCGCGAGCAATATCCTCCGGCTCGACTTCCTCGTCGGTGAGCTGGTGGACAAAGGAGGAATTGGCGCCGTTCTCGAGCAGCCGGCGGACCAGATAGGCGAGCAGGTCGGAATGAGCGCCGACTGGCGCATAGATGCGGCAGCGCGTGCCTTCGGCCTTGCGCACCGTCTCGTGCAGTGCTTCGCCCATGCCGTGCAGCCGCTGGAACTCGAATGTATCGCGCTCCGTCGTCATCGACAGGATGGCGGCGACGGTGTGGGCGTTGTGGGTGGCGAATTGCGGATAGATGCGGTCGGTCATCGACAAAAGCTTCTTCGCGCAGGCCAGGTAGGAGACGTCGGTGTTGGCTTTGCGGGTAAAAACCGGATAGCCGTCGAGCCCGAGCGTCTGAGCCCGCTTGATCTCGGTGTCCCAATAGGCGCCCTTGACCAGCCGCACCATGATGGTGCGATCGTATTTCTTCGCCAGCGCATAGAGCCAGTCGACGGTGAAGGCCGCGCGCGGACCGTAGGCCTGGACGACGACGCCAAAGCCGTTCCAGCCGGCAAGCTCCGGCTCGGCCAGTACCCGTTCGATGACGTCGAGCGACAGGTCGAGCCGGTCGGCCTCCTCGGCGTCGATGTTGAGGCCCATGCGCGAATGGCGCGCCGCCAGCGCCAGCGACCAAAGCCGCTCGGCCATGACGGGCAGCATCTTTTCCTTCTGCGTCACTTCATAGCGCGGATGCAGCGCCGACAGTTTTACCGAAATGCCGTGGTTCTGGCGGATGTCGGGGCCGTTGGCGCCGGCATCGAGCGAAGAGATCGCATCGGCATATGCCTTGAGGTAGCGCAGCGCATCGGCCTCGGTGCGGGCCGCCTCGCCCAGCATGTCGAAAGAATAGAGATAGCCCTTCTGCGTCATCGGCCGGCCGCGCTTGACCGCCTCGGCGATCGTGCGGCCAAGCACGAACTGCTCGCCCATCTCGCGCATGGCCGCCGCGACCGCCTTGCGGATGACCGGCTCGCCGAGCCGGCGCACCATGGCGCGCAGCGTGCCTTCGATGCCGCCCTCGCCTTCGTCGAGCACGCGGCCGGTCAGCATCAGCGCCCAGGTCGATGCATTGATGAAGATCGAGCTCGAGCCGCCCGAATGCGCCGACCAGTCGTGCGGCGCGATCTTGTCGGCGATGAGGTCGTCCATCGTCTCGGTGTCGGGCACGCGCAGCAGCGCCTCGGCCAGGCACATCAGCGCCACGCCCTCCTTGGTCGAGAGGCCATAGGCGGACAGGAAGACCTCCATCAGCCGCGGATCGGACGAGCCGCGCACCGCCCGCACTAGATCGGCGGCACGGGCCGAAATCGCCTTGCGGTCTTGCGCGGACAGCCCGGCCGCCTCGGCCAGCCGCTTCACCGCCTGGTCTTCGTCGGGCAAATAATTAGCACGGATCTGCTGGCGGATGGTGTCGAGCGCTGGCATGGCGGTCCTGTAGAGCGAGCATAAGGGAGCGGGCCGGCGGTCACCGGACCGAACGGCGCAAGCTAACATAAGTAGGGATTGCAGTCGGTCCAAAGAAGTCGACAGAACAGATCGATCGATCTATCATTAGGACTGATCACCTCCAATTCGACCAGGAATCCAGTGACAGAAGACCAATTGGACCGGATCGACAGGAACATCCTGTCGGCTCTGGGCAGCAATGGCCGGCTTTCCATGTCGGACCTGGCGGCTAAAGTCGGCCTGTCGAAGACGCCGGTGCAGGCACGAGTCAAACGGCTGGAGAAGGACGGCTTCATCAGGGGCTACCAGGCGATCATCGACCGTGAGCGCATGGGCGAAGGCCATGTCGCCTTCGTCCAGGTGAAACTGTCCGACACCCGCTCGGCCGCGCTCGACGCCTTCAACCGCGCCGTGCAGGCGGTGCCGGAGATCGAGCAGTGCCACATGATGGCATCGAGCTTCGACTATCTGCTGAAGGTCCGCACCACCGACATCGCCGCCTACCGCCGCGTGCTTGGCGAGCGCATCTCCGCCCTGCCGCACGTAGCCCAGACCTCGACGTTTGTCGCGATGGAGACGGTGAAGGATCGGTGAGTATCTCTGCATACAGACCGATATCAGCGGCCGATCCAACGCTGGCGACTAGCCTATCCCCACCATCCCTTCGTCATCCCAGGGCGGAGCAAGGAGCGAAGCGACGCGGCGCAGACCCTGGGATGACGAAGTGGAGAGATGTCTCAGCTAATCTCGAGGCTTTGTGATTGCCACCTTTTTAATTTGCTTCAAGTCGGGAAAGTCGAAATCTATCTTCACGTCCCGGCAAACCCAACGTCACTCCGCCAGTGTCTTCAAAAACGCCACCAGCGCCGCGCGCTCGTGGTCCGAAAGCTGCAGCGGGTGGACCTCTGACACACCCTCGACACTTGCCGGCGCCTTGGAATAATGCGCCACCACCTCGTCGAGCGAGGAAAACTGCCCGGCATGCATGTAGGGCGGACGGGTGGCGGCACCGCGCAGCGACGGCGTCTTGTAGGCGCGGACGAGTTCCGGCCCGGTCTTGACCATGAAGCGCAACTCGCGGCAGGCGCTGGCATCGCCGTCGCGAAAGGCGCCGAAACAGTTGAACGGATCGGCCTCGACCTGCGCCACCGCCTCGACGCGGCCGCGATCCGGCGGCAGGCCCGCGACCGGCGGCACGCCGGTATTGTGGAAGCTGCCGTCGGTAAAACGCGGGCCGTTGTGGCAGGTCACGCAATTGGCCTTGCCGATGAACAATTTCAGGCCGAGGATTTCCTCCGACGAAAAGGCGGCGTCGCCTTTCGGCTCGGCGCCCGCAGCCAGGTCGAGGGCAAAGCGGTCGAAGCGTGTCTGCGGCGGCGCGATCGAGCGCTCGAAGGCGGCGATCGCCTTGCCGATATTGGCAAAGACGCGGTTGACCTCCTCGGCTTGGCTGGCGGGCATGGCGTTCCAGGCCGCCTTCTCGGCATCGGTGCCGAACGGGCCGGCATTGGCCGGCACGCCCGAAAGGTCAGGCAGCGGCCCGAAGATGCGCTCGTAGCGCTCGCCGAAGCGGGCCTTGATGTAATGTGCGAAGGCGGCGCGGTTGCCGGCCTGCTCCAGCGGATTTTCGAGCGGTGTCAGCGCTTGCGCCCACAGGCTGTCGCGCCGCCCGTCCCAGAAGAACCAGGGATCATGCGCGACGCCGGCCAACGGCATGGTACGACGGTTGGTGCGGCCGACGCCGACCGCTTGCGGCAGGTCGTCCTGGAACTGCCGGTCGATCTTGTGGCAGGTCGAGCACGATACCGTGCCGTCGCCGCTCATCCCGGTGTCGAAAAACAGCGTCGAGCCGAGTGCCGCGGCGGCCGGCACATCGGCGAAGCGATTGGTGGTATCGGGCTTCAGCGGCGGCAGCTTGGACAGGGCCAGTGAGGCGATGGTCTGCTTTTCGGCATCGGAAAACTCCGGTCTGCCGCAGCCGGCAAGCACGGCCACCACCACCAACGCGAGAAGACTGGGAAACCGGCTCATCTATGGCTCACAGCACCACATTGAAGACGACAGTGTCCGAACCGGCCGCAGCGGAAATGGCAAAATGCAATTGCCACCACCCGCTCATCGTGAATTTGACCCCGTCGATGCGATAGCGCCCCGCGCCGAGGTAATCGGTCGCCTGCGGGCTGGTCGGCAGACCGTGCTTGTGCTGCGGCATGCCGCCGGAAATCGTTATCGCAGCACCTTCCACCGGCGCACCCTCGACGGTTTTGAGCGTGAGCAGCCAGGATTCCAGTTCGCCCTGCCGGATGACGCCTTTCTCGGGCTCGAAAGTCGCCGCGAACAGCTTGTTCGCCGTCGTCTTGGAACGGCCGACATCCGAGCTTGGTTGCGGCGCACGCGGCGCCGTCAGATAGACGATTGCCAGCACGCCGGCGAGCAAGGCAGCCAGGCCGAGGCCTCCAAGAAGATAACGCCATAACGATGCCAAACCCATTCCTGTTCTGCGGATAACGTTTCGCTGGGCAGATCGCGTCCCACGCCCCTGTGGGAAATCGCGCCCAGTGCAAGAATCCGCCGTCGCCAAGCATGGCGCTGCCGGCTGCAAAAAGCTACAGCACCGCAATTGCAGGGATGGAGGAGTGCTTCATGGCAGGAAACGGCATCGCCTCGATCGGCGAGTGCATGCTAGAGCTTTCGGGCCAGGCCGGGCCGAACTGGCGCATGGGCTTTGCCGGCGACACGTTCAACACTTTGTGGGCGCTGCATGCCTTGAGCGGCGAGCGGCGGGCGACCTATGTGTCGGCCTTCGGCGACGACCCGTTCTCACGCGACCAGATCAAGTTCCTGGCCGAGAGCGGCATCGGCATCGGCGCCAGCCCGGTGATAGCGGGCGCCCGCCCCGGCCTCTATGCGATCACGCTGACCGGCGCCGAACGTTCTTTCACCTATTGGCGGGCCGATGCGGCCGCAAGGCAGTTGGCTTCGGACCCAGCCGCTTTGCAGAAAAGCCTTGAAAACCAGGCGCTTGTCTATTTTTCCGGAATCACTTTGGCAATCCTCGACGACGACGCACGCACGGTGCTGCTGACGGCCGTGGCCAAGGCGCGCGCGGCCGGCTCGCTGATTGCCTTCGACCCCAATTACCGGCCGCGGCTATGGCGCCAAAGCGAGGAAGCGCAGGCCGCGATCCTCGAGGCGCTCGCCGTCGCCGACATCGCGCTCCCGACCTTTCCCGACGAGCAGATGCTGTTTGGTGATACGACACCGCAGAAAACAGCTGAACGGCTGCGAAAGCTGGCCGGCGAAGTCGTGGTCAAGAACGGTGAGGAACCGGCGCTGATCGCGCAAAACGGAACCTTGCAATCGGTTCCGGCGGTGCATGTCGCCGCGCCGGTCGACACCACCGGCGCCGGGGACTCCTTCAACGGCGCCTACCTCGCCGCCCGACTTGCCGGCCATGCCCCGGCAGAGGCGGTGCTGCGCGCCCATCGCGTTGCCGCCGCCGTCGTGCAGGTGCGCGGCGCCCTGGCGCCGTTCGAGACGCTGAGGGCAGCGTTCGAGGCAACTGCTATCTGACCTTGATGACGACCTTGCCCTTAGCGCGTCCTGTTTCGACATAGGCCAGGGCGTCATTGGTCGCTTCGAATGGAAAGACCCGATCCACAACCGGGCGGATCGCGCCGGCTTCGATGAGAGCGGTGATTTTGCTCAGCTGATCGCCCTGCGCCCACATGAAAAGGAACGAAAACTGCACGCCGCGGCGCTTGGCTTTGGCCCGAATTCCGCGACTCAGGAAGCGCAGCGCCAGCCTCAGCATCAAGTTCAGCCCCTTTTCCCTGGCAAATTCGGCATCCGGTGGACCGGAGATGGAGATGAGCTTGCCACCCGGTTTCAGCACGCTCAGGGATTTTTCCAGTGTCTTGGCGTCCTGGCTGTTCAAGACGACATCGTAGCCCGACAGAACTTTCTCGAAGTCGTCTTTCCTGTAGTCGACGATGACATCGGCGCCGAGACTTTTGACCAGATCGGCACTCGCCGCGCTCGCGGTTGTCGCAACGGTCGCGCCGAGGTGCTTGGCCAACTGAATAGCAAATGTCCCGACGCCGCCGGAACCAGCCTGAATGAAGACCTTCTGTCCCTTCTTCAGGTTTGCCCGTTCGATGAGCGTCTGCCAGGCGGTGAGACCGACCAGGGGAATCGACGCCGCCTCTTCCATACTGAGATTCTCGGGCTTCAAGGCTACGTCGGCCTCATTCACGGCAATGAATTCGGCGAATGTCCCAATCCGGCCGTCGCGCGGCCGCGCATAGACATCGTCGCCGGCCTTGAACTTGCGGACTTTCGATCCCACGCGAACAACCTTCCCAGCCACGTCGTGGCCCAGGATGAAGGGCCGGCGATAAGGCAGGATGAGCTTGAATTCCCCGGTTCTGATCTTGGAATCGAGCAGGTTCACCCCTGCGGCATGGACCTCGACCAAGACATCGCTGTCCTGGAGCTCCGGCTCCGGCATTTCGGCCAGCCGCAGAATGCCCTTCTTGTTATACTTATCGACAACGAATGCCTTCATGGCAGTTACTTTCTAAGAATGTCTGTTGTTGTTCGGGACGAAACAAGCCGAACGTTTTCAGCTGCATAGCCGCCCTGCGGCAAGGCCTCAGCCTCGAGGAAGGACAGGGCTTTCGGGACAAAATCGGCGTAGTTCTGAAATACCCCGCCATGCCCGGCATCCGGATAGATAACCAGATGCGCCCCCGGGATACGCCCTGCGAGATCATAGGTATTGCTGCTCGGCACCATCCTGTCCTGGTCGCCATTCGCAACCAAAGTGGGAATGCGGATGGTGCTCAGGTCTTCAGGCGCCTGGAGTCCATAGGCCTTGATCGCCTTGAGTTGCGCGCCGAACGCGCTCAGCGATATCGCCTTGTCCCGGTTATTCCGGCGCTCCTTCAGCCGTTCCAGAAATGCGTTTGCGGCGCGGCGCCCATTCGTCGTTCTTGTGAAGAAGAGATAGTACTTCGGATCCCGAAAAGTCAGCGCGCCCTTGATCATGTCCACGATCGTCAGCGGCGTCACCTTGTCGATGCCTTGCCCACCGGCCGGCCCCGTGCCAGCCAGGATGAGTTTGCGCACAAGCTTGGGCTCGGTCAGCACAATCTCTTGCGCCACGAAGCCGCCGAGTGAAAAGCCGAAGAGATCGACTTCTTCGAACCCCAGCGCCCGGACAAAGGCGATTGCATCCCGCGCCATGCCGGAAATGGTCGACGGAGTTTTGCCACCCGAAGCGCCGATGCCGCGATTGTCGAAGGCAATTACCCGCCGGGTCGCAGCGAGGCCATCGACGATGCGCGGATCAAAATTGTCCAGCTGAGCAGCCAGATGGTTGAGCAGGATCACTGGCACGCCCGTCCTAGGCCCGAGTTCCCTGTACGCAAAAGCTATGCCGCCGACATCGACGGAGCGCGTTGGCGCGTCCTGGAACAACGCCGGTGAACGCGGCGACCGATTGGATCTATGTGTCATGCTTGGCGCCTCCGTTTCGTAGGGCCTGGCCAAATGTGTCGTAGTTGCTAGTCGCATGTGCGTGAAATCGTCTGGCTCGCCGTTGTTCAGACCGGCAGTCGGAACTGCTTGCGCAGGCTCTTGTCGAAAATCCCCGCGGGGGCAAAGCGGCGCAGCAGGCTGACCTGGCGCGCTGCCTTGCCAGCGGTATAGCGCCGCCGCGGACGGGCATCGGTCGCTGTCTTGACAACCACATCCGCCACCACTTCCGGCTGATCGGCCTTGGGCATCACATCGCCCAGCAGCGCCTTGAGCCCGGCTCGAGCCCGATCGTATTCCTTCAACAGCGAATCCGGCTCGATGCCGTTCTGGTCGAAGACGGTGCGGACGAATGCCGGCTCGATGACGGAAACGCGGACGTTGAAGGCGCGCACCTCGTGGTCGAGCGATTCCGAATAGCCTTCGAGCGCGTGCTTGACCGCCGAGTAATGAGCTGAGTATGGCGCGGGTACCAGTCCCAGGATCGAGCCGATATTGATGATGCGCCCTTCGCCGCGCCGCCGCATCGACGGCAACACCGCATTGGTCATCCGCATGACGCCGAACAGATTGACGTCGAATAGAGCTTGTACCTGTGCGACCGAGGATTCCTCGGCGCCGCCTAGCAGACCGACACCAGCATTGTTGACCAGGAGATCGATCCGGCCGGTCTGCGCGAGCACGTTGGCAACGAGCGCATTGACGGCCGCATCATCGGTCACGTCGCATGCCAGCATGGTCACTCCGCCCGGACCATTACTGGTCTTGCGGCGACTTGTCCCGAAGACAGTGAAACCCGCCCGCGCCAAGGCCTCGGCGCTGGCGCGGCCGATGCCCGAGGAGGCTCCGGTCACGATTGCGGTCTTTTCAGAATTCCCATTCATTTTTGATGTTCCAGGTTCGAGAGGTCTAGCTTATTTCCACGAATTGAATTATGGTAGTAATATCAGATTATGAGCATAATGCAATAGCAGGACAGGGAAGAAAGACTATGCGCTACGAAAAGGGCCGAAAAGACGCGTCACGCAGCCGGATCATGGAGGTCGCCGCCGAACGTTTTCGATCTGACGGCATCGCGGCGTCCGGGCTGGCAACCATCATGAGCGACGCCGGGCTGACGAACGGCGCCTTCTATCCGCACTTCCAGTCGAAGGCGGAGCTCGTCCGTGAAAGCGTCGCGGTGGCCTTGGACGCGCAGTCGCATCAAGTGCAGGAAGCATTGGCCGCCGGCGGTCCGGAAATGGCCATAGAGACGTATCTATCGGCCGAGCACCGGGACAATCCTGGAAAGGGTTGCGCTTCGGCCGCGTTGTTGCCGGAAATCGCGCGGCAGCCGCCTGAAACGCGAGCCCTCTATGCCGAGCGCGCTCAATCCCTGGTGCGCCAGATAGCTGAAGCTCTGCCGCAGACGAACGATCCCGAGGGCGCTGCGTTGGGCATGTTTGCAACGCTCATCGGCGCGCTCCAACTCGCGCGCGCCGTGGAAGGAACGGAATTATCGGATCGTATCCTAGCGGCGGGAGCAGCTGCCGCAAAGGCGCTGATCCGGCCGGTTCAAGACGAGGTGGCCTCCTGAGGGCAGCCCGGATTATTCGGCCGGCTCGAATCTGCCTTGCACCAAGACTGTCTCCACCGGCCCAAGCGGATTGATGATCCGGCTCTCCAGGACTTCGATAAGTTTGCGTCCAACACCCGCCATATCCACGGAATGAACTCCGATCTTTGCCGGCAGGAAGCGTGCCAGCCGCGTGCTGTCACGGGTGACGATGTGGACGTCGCGGCCAGGTGTAAGACCCCGCTTGCCGAGAGCGTGCAACGCTCCCAGAAGGCCCAGTTCGTTGGCGCACGCCAAGCCCGTTGGCGGATCTGATGACGCCAGCAAGCGATCGAACCAGCCTGCGCTCGATTCCATGGTGAACATGCCATGACCGATCAACGATTGGTCGATCGGAATACCAGCCTCGGCCATTGCCCTTCCATACCCGGAAAGACGCATGGCACTCGTCTGGTCCTCCGGAACGAGAAGTTGCAGCGCAATGCGTCGACAGCCCTTATCCATGAGCCGCCGGGTCGCCTCGTAGGCAATCTGTTCATTATCGACATCGACATAAGGATACGCGATATCCAGGTCGGTTCTTCCAAACGCGACGAACGGCATGCGTTTGTCCAGCAGCAGCTTGACGCGCGGATCAGCCGACACCAGACGCGTGATGATCAGGCCGTCTGCGTTGCGCGCCTGAAGCTGGCGCTGCACACTCTCAACGGGATCGTCGTCGGGAGTGGTGGAATAGATGGACAGACTATAACCGGCTTGCCGCGCCGCCAGCGTCATGCCTTCGATCAAAGGAAGCTTCAACAAATCGGACAGATGGTCTCGTGTTTCCATCGGGAGTACTGCCGTCAGCGTCTGCGTTCGACCGGTTTTGAGCGCGCGACCATGATGATTTGGTAAATAGCCGACCCGCTTAGCCGCCTCCTTGACGCGGGCTATGGTCGAGGGCTGCACCTCCGGCCCATCCTTCAGAGCGCGGGACACCGTGGTCACCGAGAGGGAAAGTTCCGCGGCGATCTGCTTTAGATTGGCCATTGTTCGCCCGACTTCATTTGCGAAAGCGCCGGCTGATTTGCTGACCGCCATAACGTTACCGAATTCGACATCCCGGTCAATCGAAACTCCCGTAGGAAGCAGCTTGACTCCAGCGCATTGAGATGCAATCGTAACGTTACGATTACAAAATAATGGCTCTTTTGAGCGATGTTTGATAAAGTTGGGGAGGAGAACCTATGTCTTGGCTACGCATTTCCTTAACAGCATTCGCAATCTCGGCTGCCCTGCCCGTTCATGCGCAAACAGTCACCATCACGACCGCAGGTGGGGATTATGGTAACGCCATGAAGGAAGCCATGTGGGGCCCTGCTGCAAAAGAGCTTGGCTATGATGTCCGCGAGGAGACCCTAAGCGACGGCCTGGCCGCCTTGAAGATGCAGGTCACCTCGGGTGCGGTCACGACCGACGTCATTCACCTGGGCTCACCGGAAGGTGCCCAGGCGGCCGCACAATCGCTGCTGGAGCCGCTCGACTACAAGATCATCGATCCGAAATCCGTGCCGGTAGGTGCAAAGTCCGACTACTGCTATCCGTTTGACTCCTATGGCACCGTCATGTCGTGGAACACCAAGACCTATGGCGAGAACCCGCCGAAGACGTGGGCGGAATTCTGGGATGTTGCCAAATTTTCTGGCCGTCGCGCGTTGCGCGCCAATGCGCAAGACTCGATCGAGATCGCGCTTCTCTCCGATGGCGTGGCACCGGCGGACGTCTATTCCGTGCTCAGCACGCCGGAAGGGCTAGAGCGCGCCATCAAGCGGCTTGAAGCGATCAAACCAAACGTCGCCGTGTGGTGGACCTCGGGGGCTCAGTCCGCGCAGTTGCTGAAAGATGGTGAGGCGGATTTGGTCATTACCTGGAACGGACGGGCCCAAACCGTGAAAGCCGATGGCGGCGCGGCTGACTACACGTTCAAGGGTTCGGTCATCGGCACGGACTGCCTTGGGGTGCCGAAGGGAGCGCCGAACAAGGAGGCCGCCATGAAACTCATCGCAGCGATGACGCAGCCCGCGCGGGTTGCCAAGCTGACCGATTTCATTGCCTACGGCCCCGTCAATCCTGCGGCATATGAGGGTGGCCTTATTCCCGAGGACCGTCTGAAGACCCTTGCGACCGCGCCTGAAAATGCTGGCACTTCGGTGTTTTCCAATTCAGAATGGTGGGTCAAGAATGGCGAGGCTGCCCAAAGAGCCTTCGATGAAATGATGGCCCGCTGACTCTCAGCTCTAACGCATGTCGCGCAAAAATGTGCAGCGCGCGACAACGACATGCATGAAAACAAGAACCTAAAGCGCGTCGCGTGAAGCCAGTCGAACGCGACGCGCTTCAAGGCTGGAGCACATGATGAAGTCGCTCGCGATCACCATCGAAAGCGTGCACAAGGCTTATGGGTCCTACGTCGCACTGGATGATGTTTCGCTCGACATCCAGGCTGGCGAATTCCTCACGCTGCTAGGGCCATCGGGATCGGGCAAGACCACGTTACTCATGGCTCTGGCCGGTTTTGTCCGGCCGGATTCCGGTAAACTTTTCTTGGGCGATCGAGACATCACCCGCCTGCCGCCCAACAAACGAGACATCGGCATAGTATTCCAGAATTACGCCTTGTTTCCCCACATGAATGTCATGGCGAACGTCGCGTATCCGCTGGTGCTGCGCAAGGTACCGAGAGCGGAGGCGCGTCAGCGGGCGCTTGATACCTTGGCCCGCGTGAAGCTGGATGGTCTGGCGGAGCGCAATATTGCCGCACTATCCGGCGGCCAACGTCAACGGGTGGCATTGGCGCGGGCTATCGTCTTCGAACCGCGCGTGATGTTGATGGACGAGCCGCTGTCGGCGCTCGACAAGAACCTGCGCGAGAGCATGCAGTATGAGATCCGGCGTCTGCATGATCATCTACGGATCACCACAATCTATGTAACCCACGACCAGCGCGAAGCGCTGATTATGTCTGACCGGATTGCGGTGATGAATTCTGGCCGCATCCAGCAGATAGATACGCCGCAGCGGATTTATGATCGTCCATCGACCCGCTTCGTCGCGGAGTTCATGGGCGAGGCCAACATTGTGGCCCCGGGCTCAGCGCGCAGAATCGACGGCGCCGAAGCATCACGCGAAACTCTGATGATCCGCGCCGAAAGCTTCCATCTTGATGCGAAGCTCGTCGGGGGAGACGGAGTGGCTCTCGAAGGAATACTGCGCGCCAAAGCGTTCCGCGGCGAGAACTGGCTTTTGACGCTGGCGCTTGACGGCGGGCAAGAGGTTCTTGTCTGCATTCCGGCAGCGCTGGCCGGCGGCTGCGCCGAGCTTGCCGCCGGTCAGCGGATGACCGCATATGCACCAGCAGCGAAGGTTCACGCGATACCGGGAGCGATGGCGTGATCGTCGTCCGGGACCCGGCGCTCGCTGCGGATGCGCGGCGCGAGCGGCGGTTTTTTCTTTCACTTTCGCTCCCGGCGCTGTTCATCGTTGGACTGGCGGCGATACTGCCCATCCTTTGGATCATCCGGCAATCCTTCCTGACCACCGGGGGTGAGTACACCGTCGGCAATTACGAGAAGGTCCTTTCGAGCGGACTGACATGGTCGGCGCTCGTCACGACCCTCGAACTGTCCTTGGGTACGCTGGCGGCCTGCATTGTTCTCGGTACCCCTCTGGCGCTGGCTCTGGCCAGCATCAGACCAAGGCTGGCCAACGTGCTCATGGCGTTCGTCATGCTGCCGCTGTGGACCTCTATTCTGGTGCGTACCTATGGTTGGCTCGTGCTCTTGCGGCGCGACGGCCTGATCAACGCGGCTTTGACCGGTTCAGGCCTGACGGCGGAGCCATTGCCGCTGGTCTACAACTTCACGGGAACGCTCATCGGCATGGTGCACTACATGCTGCCACTTTTTCTGCTGCCTGTTTATGCTGCGATGCGCGATATCGACCCAAATCTCATTCGCGCGGCTGCGAGCATGGGAGCCACTCTCAGGCAGGTCATCCGCACAGTCATTATGCCGCTTTCGGCGGGCGGCATCTTCTCGGGTTCGATCATCGTCCTCATCTACGCCATAGGTTTTTTCATCACGCCGGCGGTGCTTGGCGGCGGCAAGGTAAATCCGCTCTCTACCCGGATCGAGCGTACACTATCGACCTTTCAGGACTGGGGATCGGCAAGCGTCCTGGGCATTCTGCTCCTCGTACTTATGGCGCTGATCGGTGTGATGTTGCTGGCGGCACGCCGTCTGGTGGCCCAGAACACCGTGGAAGCCTCCCATGCTTGAAGCCTATCCGCAAAACAGGCTCGCCCGCATTTTGCTCTGGAGCTTTGCCGCTCTTATCATGGCATTTCTGATGCTGCCGACGCTCGTGGTGGTGCCGCTTTCCTTTTCGGCGTCGAATCTCCTCGAGTTTCCGCCGCACGCCTACTCGTTGCGCTGGTACGAGAACTTCTTCGGCTCGGCAACGTGGATGGCCGCGCTCAGAACGAGTTTGATCCTTGGGACGTTGACGGCGTTGATCGCGGTGCCTTTCGCGCTGCTCGCCTGCATTTCAATGAATCGGCTGGGCGGAAAGACCGCTGCGGCCATCCAGAGCGTCCTGCTGACCCCCTCGATCACCCCAGGTATCCTGCTTGCGATCGGTCTCTTCTTTGTGTTGGCCGCACAACATCTGATCGGAACGCTATTCGGTGTGCTGGTCGGACATGTGGTGCTGGCCGTTCCGGTCGCCTGCATTGTGTTGCTACCCGCTCTCGCCCGCTTTGACTGGAACCAGGTTCAGGCGGCGCGCAGCCTCGGTGCAAACTGGGCCAGGTCCATTGGCGGAATCATCGTTCCGCAACTTCGGATCAGCTTGCTGTCGGCGACATTAATGGCGTTCCTGACTTCGCTCGACGAGTCCGTGATTTCGATCTTCATCGCAAGTGGTCGCAATAGCACGATGCCGAAGCTTATGTTCCTGTCGCTGCGCGATCAGATCGATCCGACCATTGCGGCGATCTCGACATTGTGGACCGTCATCGTCGTGGCCGTGGTCCTGATTGTGACCCTTCGCCAAAAATCCTGACCGAGACTGGAAACATGCCCACCAATTACCATGCAGCCGACGATCTGACGGATCATTCGACGGACATCCCTCAGGTAGGGTTGGCCATCATCACCGGGTCGGCAAACTGGGGGCTTGCCTTCCCGGAAGATGTCGAATTCGATGGTGTGCGCACCTTGCGGCGCGACATGAGTTTTGAAACACCTTTCGGTCGCACCGACAACTGGAAGCTGCTCGAGTTCGATGCGTCGATCACAGCGGAAGGGAGAGCAAAACGCGCGCTGTGCATGTATTCGCACGGCAATCCCCGCGACCGTATCGACCATTCCTGCCATCGCCGCGCGTTCTGGGTATTGATGCGGGCGGGTGTACGGCAAGTTCTCGCCTGCTCGACTGTAGGCGCCGTCAACAAGGCGATCCAGCCGGGCGACATGGTCGTGGCCGCCGACATCATCGAACTGACGCAGACCCCGTTTTCACTGCTTCCTGACCGCCAGAGCTTCGACTGTTCGGGCAAGCAAATCGTGTGTCCAAGATGTGCGGCGGTTCTGGTCGAAACGGCCCGCCGTCATTGGCCAGCCGAATGCCGCGTTTATGGCATCGAACAGCAGTTGGTGGCTGCCCATTGTTATGGGCCCCGGCTGACAACGCCTGCCGAAGCCTTGGCATATCGGGGCATGGGGGCGGATGTACTCAACCATTCCATCGCCCCTGAGGCGACCTTGTCGCGCGAGATCGGCGCGTGTTTCGTGCCTTGCGCGTTCGTGACGGCGGGCTTCAACGACTATATGGATCGCAATCGCCAGAAATTGCTGCAGGAGGACGTGCTGCCCAGTCTCTCCATGACAGCCTCGCGGGTCGCGCTGGAGACCGCCGCGCGACTTCCCGCTGATCCGGAATGCTCCTGTCACGGCTTGAAGTCGCCTCAGCCGAAAGAACGCTCCAGCCGGTTCTGAGACGACCTTGGTGCGCCGGATAGCTGAAGCTCTGCCACCGACCAAGAATCCCGAGGGCGCTGCATTGGGCGTGTTTGCGACGTTCGAAACGCTGAGGGCCGCGTTTGAGGATTAGGGTCAAAACTCAATCAGACTGGCTGCCGCCAATGGCCCAGATGGGCGGAACTTGCCGTTTGAATTAGTCGGCGGGAATGAGCACAGAGCGCCATTTGCTGACAATCATGGCGCTTCACCATTGCGGTCGTTCTCGCTACGACCTGATGCGGACCCGAAGCGGATGGTCGTTTGATCCGGTTAAACTCAACGCGCCACCCTACCACGTGCGCCATCTCGAGACGTTCGCGAAAACCTCCACGTCGGTCGCGACTCGACCATGGAGCGGAAGTACAGGCGAAGTACTGTTTCGTTCGAGATGGCCTGGTTCAATCTCCAGCATCCTCCTCCTGCCATACTGGCTGGAGCGAGTGCCGGCCGCGAGCGAGTGGCCTTTGAGCGTAGCTCAGAGCGTCTTGCTCATCATCAGGATCGGAACCGGAGCGCCGCCATGGTCATCGACGAATTTCTCGGCGGGTTGGTAGCCGCAGGCTCGATAGAGCGGCTCTCCTGCCATCGTGGCTGCCAGATCGGCACGGCGGAAGCCCTCAGCCTTAGCGGCACGTTCACACAGCGAAAGGATAAGGCGGCCGACGCCTCGCCGGACAAAGTCCGGATGCGTATACATGGCTCTGATACGCGCCGCGTCCGTGGCTGGATCAAGCAGTGCCGCGTTGCGTCCCGGTGACTGATCACCACCATACATGGTCGGGCGCCGGCTCCAGCCACCGCACCCTGCCAGGACGCCGTCGTGCTCCACGACGAAATAGGTGCCATCATCGACAAGCTGCGTGTCCAGCCCCATGATTGCGCGGCTGGATCGGATCTGGTCATCGTCGAGAAACGGTTTCTGGAGTTCGGAGATCGCTGCATCCATGAGCGCAATCATGGAAGCGAGGTCCTCGCGTCGCGCTATCCGGTGCCGAAAGTCTTCACTGGCCATGTTCAAGCACACCGTGAGGCGAAACAAACGCACGATATGGCGAATTTCGTTCCGTCAGAAGACCAAATGTTCGCTGCTGCGGCAGCCCTTGGGACGCCTGTCGACAGCAGGCCGAAGGTATAGCCAATGACAGTCATTCTGGCAGCCCCGCCATGCGATAGCCCTCCACGATATGCCGTCGCACGTCTTCGGCTGGGAATGGCTGCGAATCCGACCAGTGCCGGATGGTGAAGTGCGGATTGCTTATCATGAACATTTTCGCCTCCCAGCGCGCTTCCTCCAAACGGCCAAGTTGCGCAAGGCTTGCTGCAAGCAGGCGTCGTGAAGTCGTGCGATAGGTTTCGGGCCTGCGCAGCGTTTGGATCGCGGATTCGTAGTCGCCCATGGCATATTGGGCCTGGCCCAACATCCAGTAATACCAACCGGGCGGGTGAGGGTTGAGTCGCAGTGCCCTGCGGACCTGCTCTATGGCTTCGGCAGGTCGCCCCTTTTCCGTCGTCAACTCGGCCTGCATTGCCCAAGCGTCGGCGTGGTTGGGGTCCAGCTCGTGGGCAGCATCGAATTCGGCATCCGATTCCACCCAGCGACTCTCATGTCCCAGTATGACGCCCAATACCCATCTGTTCCCGGCGTCGTTCGGGTCGAGTTCGACCGCCAGCTGTGCTTCGGCGAGCGCTCTTGCGCGGTTGGGGTCCATCGGTTCGTCCCAGAACTCCCAGCCCAGCCAGAGGTTGAGTGCCAGCCAACGGTGCGCCTCCGCGTATTCCGGGTCGAGCGCGATTGCCCGGTCTAGCAGCAAAATGGCCTCTTTCGCGGTGAGCGCCGTTTGCAGGCCAAGGGCCCGGGCACGCACACAGAGATCATAGGCCTCCAGGTTGCTCGGTCTGTTGCGCGCCGGCGCGGTGGTCAGGCGGCCAACCAGAGCCTCGACAATCTTGCCGGTCACCTCGTCCTGAACGGCGAAGATATCTTCTAGACTCCGGTCGAATCTTTCGGCCCAAAGGTGGTCACCCGCGATCGCGTCGATCAGTTGGGCGTTGATACGCACCCGTCCAGCGGCCCGCCGTGCACTACCTTCAAGAAGATGGCGAACTCCCAGTTCTCGCGCGATGCGACGCACATCCACGTGCCTGCCTTTGTATGCAAATGCCGAGTTGCTGGCGATGACGAACAACTCGCTTGTCCTCGACAGATCCGTGATCAAGTCTTCGGTGAGGCCATCGACAAATGCCTCCTGCTCCGGATCATTGCTCATGTTCATAAAGGGGAGGACGGCAATGGAGGGCTTGGCGGGGAGCTGCAGAGGCGCTTTCTCCGCGAGCCCGCCATCGTCCGATGCGGTCGACAGCCGGATCCGGTAGACAGACACTGGTTCGGTGACGTTCTTGATCGCTTGCGGACCAAGTTCGTCGAAGCCGCAATCGAGCTTCCGCTTGACTTGGTCGTAGACGCTGCCGGACACACAGACATCTCCTGCCCCGGCCATTGCCTGGAGCCGCACTGCGACAATGACGCCGTCGCCGAACAGATCGCCGTCCTCGACAACGACATCGCCCAGATTGATGCCGATATGCAGGTAGATTCTCCGGTCGGCGGTCACACCCTCGTTTGCGGCCGCCATCCGCTTCTGAAGGTCCACGGCGCATGACACGGCGTTCACCGCGCTTCCGAACTCGACCAGAACGCCATCACCCATCACTTTCACAATACGGCCATGACGGTCGCGGACGAGTGGTTCGAGGATTTCCTTCCTCCTCCTCCTTAAAGCGGCCAACGTTCCTTGCTCGTCCAGGTCCAGAAGTCGACTGTAGCCCACCACGTCGGCAGCCAATATGGCGGCAAGGCGGCGTTGGGCGCGTTCTTCGGCCATTTCGCGTTGCTTTCATTGAAAGCAGAAAAGCGAATTTTATGCCGCCCATTTCAAAAGTCTATCAGGCTGACTTCGAGGCTCGATCGTCAAGCAGCTACATAGGGTGATCGCGCCTGTCGATTGTCCCCATTGGGGCCACGACTTGCCCTTGGGGATCGTCTTGGAGAAGGTCAGCAAGGGATCAGTGCCGATTGCCGCGAATGTCGGCTATCGGGCAGTGAAATGGGCTGACGAAGGGCAGCTCAGGGTCAGATCGCGTCATGCGACGCTCGCAACTGATCGACTGCAAGGGTCGGAACTCGGTCGTCTTAGAGTGATTTGGGTTTTGGCGGCTAGAGCGACCCGGCATGAGGTGGTCCGGACTGTGAACGAGGGTGTCGGCAGAGCGCGTCTCATAGGGGGCCACAAGCCAGTGCCCCGCCGCCGACAAACACCGGCGGGCGGGTGCCTCGGGGACACGATGGTAGATTGCCAATGCGTTCGCGGGTGTGGCCTTAAGTCGCAAACTATTGGCTTCAGAAGCAGGGCGTCGGGCTTCATTGACGGTGCTACCAACACCATATGGTCCGTAGCCCTCCCAAACGAGAGAAGCTCGCCCCGACGGGTCGCACTGCGGCCGTCAGCCGGCAATTGCTGTGAACTAGGAAACCATCATGCCTGAAAATATCAGACTAACTTCGAGAGACGTCCCTCTCATTCAGCTAGGCCTCTATCAGTGCCGCTTCCCGGTGAGCGAAGACCCGTCAGTACCCGGCGGCTATCGTTTTTGTGCTGGGCCAACTTCGCCGGATCGCGTCTACTGCGATCACCACCACCACATTGTGACCGCCGTGGACCCTCGTCGAGCCCGTTCGGGTCTCCACCTCGCTCAACGACGCGCCGCGTAAGTCTGGCTGGCGGCGGCCTCCCGGCCAGGCGCTATGCGCTCCAATGGCTACGACCTTTCCGTCGGCTCGGTCTGGCCCATCCTCCCTTATGCCGTCTTCGCCGATGTCTCCCCCTTCGCCCGATTGAGAACGACGACTTCTCGCCGAAGCGATCGCTTCGGAATGCCGTCGTAGCCCGACCCGAAGCTCAGTGAGCTTTTGTAGAGGTCGAGGGTCCAATCCAACGGTCTGGACTCCACCGGAGTGCCTGCACTCGAGAGCGATTGGCTCTCCGGCAGCCGATAAGGATCCAAATTTAAGCGCCACTTGCCGCCATTCATCGTTTGGCCAGTGAACTGTCGCTTTCGATGCACAGCGGTCGTTCCTGGCAACGCGCGCCGTTCGCGCGCTGGCGAGCAGCGGCCCTCGCCTTTCTTTGCACAGGGGTGTTCTATGGCTGCCCGAGAGGCTTCGCCTCCCCCGCCTCGCATTCCGACAATCGCACAGGTTTGGCGAGTTTCGCCAGCGCCTCGGGCTTGGCGCAAGCCGGAAAGCCGGCGAGCGGCATTGTTTCAATAAACCGGCTGCGCTCTTTAGTGCTCAAGCCCACTTCATTAATCATGCTCTCGACGGTCAGGTCCGGGTACTGCTTGAGAGTTTCCCTAACCGAAGCATTCGCCTCATCCATTCGACCCAGAGCCGCAAGGGAGCTGCTAAGCACCACCCACTTCCACTTGTCGTAGTTGTTAGGCGTCATGCGCTCCAGCATCTTCAACGCGTCCTCATATCGGCCGGCCATAAAATAGGCAGGGGCGAAGAAGTTGGACGTCCACATCGGGTAGTTCGGGTCGAGCCGCATTACTTGGTCGACCATCTGAGCGCCGCGTTCGGGTTCATTGAAGCGTGCCGCAAAGCCGGTATAGAATGTCAGGATTTCGGACGAACCGGGAGCTAGACGAAGGGCCGTGTCCAGCTCAGCCTTGGCGCGGGCGTTGTCGCCCTTCTGGCTGAGGCTCATACCAAACACGGCGTGTGCCTCAGCGTCACTTGGATCGAGCCGCACCGCGCGTTCGGCCACATCGGCAGCCGCCTTGATCTCGCTCTCGGGATTGATACCGAAGCCAGCCAATATACCATGAGCATGATAAAGTTCTACCCAGGCCCGGGCCAGCCCGGGGTCCAGCTCAACGGCGCGGTTGAGAAGCGCGATGGCCTCCTCCTCATCCGCTATGGTGATCTTTTCAATCTTCTCGGTCCCGAGCAGATAATAATCATAAGCATTCAGGTTTTCAGGTCGTTTACGTTTGGCCGCGGCCCGCCCGGCCGCCTGAATCAACCCTACGCCGCCGCCCAGACGGTTGGTGACTTGCTCTGCGATCTCGGTCTGGACGGCGAAAACGTCCTCAGCAGGCCGGTCCCAACGATCCGACCAAAGATGGTTGCCGGTTTGTGCATCGATCAACTGCGCGGTGACCCGCACCCGCCCATTTTGCCGCTGGATAGAGCCTTCTAGTACGAAGCCGACATGGAGCGCACTTGCTACCTGGCGGGCATCCACCGGCTTGCCTTTGTAAACTTCCGTCGAATTCCGGGCCACGACCTCAAGTTCGGGAAACCGCGCGAGGTCGGTTATGATATCCTCAGTCAAGCCATCGGCCAAACGCCCGGTGGCCTCGTCGCCGCCATAATTATTGAAGGGCAGCACCGCGACCGATGGCTTGGCCCCCAGCGGCGCGGGCTGAAAGAACCACCAGGTCCCTCCACCCGCCAGAGCCAGCACGACGATGGCCGCTGCAGTCGTCCTGGTCCAGCGCGGCATCGCCTTGCGTAAGGTCCAACGCACCCGCTTGCCATCGAGCCTCAGTCGGTACATCCGCACGGGGCGGCTGATGTTCTTGACCTGCTGCTCGCCGGCGAAATCGAGGGGCAAATCAAGCTTGCCCTGCAGATGGTCAAAGGCCGTGCCCGATACGATCACGCCGCCCGGCTCAGCGAGTTGCTGCAACCGCGCGGCGACATTGACGCCGTCGCCATAGACATCGCCGTCAACCAGCGCAACGTCGCCCAGATTGACCCCGATGCGGAACACGATGCGCTCAGGCTCTGGCAGACCTTCATTGCGCGCGGCCGCCGCGCTTTGGATTTCCGCTGCGCAGGCGACTGCGTCGACCACGCTTTCGAAGGCGACAAGCGCGCCATCGCCCATCAACTTGACGACGCGGCCATGGTGCTGGGAGATGGCGGGGTCGAACACCTCGGAACGAACGGTTTTCAATCGCTCAATGGTTCCGGCCTCATCGGCCTCCATCGCCTTCGAGTAGCCAACCATATCGGCCGCCAGGATCGCCAGCAGCTTCCGATTGAGAGGGGGAACCGCCATATGCGCCTCTTTATGGCACAACCCTACACCCATGGAAGCGTCGGAGCCAGAACGCGCCGTTGGCCGCGCGGTGAATGACCGCTCGTCAGCCGTTCCTGACTTTCGACCGGGTGCGGATGAACGTCTTCAACGGGTCAACTTGCGTCGTCAGGGCTCTCGGCGTCAAAGGTCCGAGAGGGTTCGAAGTCGGTCGTTCAGAGTGATTGCGTTTTGACTCCAGAGCGCCGCGCGTCATTGGACGCGCAAAGGACGCTATAACACTTTGAATTTTGCATGATCCTTTCCGAACCGGAGGTCAGCGCAGCAAAACCATGCCGGTTTCCGGGGGTCATGCCCTAAGGCAGCCTGAACCGGTATTCCGTCACGTGATGATAGATCTGGCCCGGCCACAGCGTGGCTTGCGGGAAATACGGCCGGTTCGGCGCATCCGGCCAGATTTGCGGCTCCAGGCAGAAGCCCGAAAAGGCCTTGTACTGGCGTCCGCCCAGTCCAGGCGAGGACGGTGCCAGATACTGGTCGGTATAGAGCTGGACACCTGGCTCGGTGGTCCAGAGCTCCATCTCGACGCCGGAATTCGCGCCTTGCGCCCACGACGCCTGCTTCAGCGGCCCGCGCGTCGAGGCGAGGCAGAAATTCTGGTCGTAAGGGAGCTGCTCGCCCTCGGTCTCCATGCGCAGCGGCCGCGCCTGGCGAAAATCGAAGGGCGTGCCGTCGACCGGCTTTACCGTGCCTGTCGGAATGAGATCCGCGTCGACCGGCAGATAGGCGCCGGCATTCAGCATCAGCCGGTGATCGAGAATGTCGCCGGCGCCGCCGTCGTCCAGGTTGAAATAGGAATGCTGGGTGAGGTTGCAGAGCGTCGGCTCCTCGCAGGTGGCGGTCAGTTCGACGCTGAGCGTGCCCGGGATCTTGAGCCGGTAGGTGCAGGTCACGTCGAGCGCCCCGGGAAAGCCCATCGTGCCGTCGGGGTCGTGCAATGTCAGCGTGACAAAATCCCTGCCATGCAGCGAAACCGCCCAGGCCCGGCGCGAAAAACCTTGCGAACCGCCATGCAGCGTGTGCTTTTCGAGGAAATTGCGCTCGGTCTGGTAGCGTTTCCCGGCAAGCGTGAAGCGGCCGTCGCGGATACGGTTGGCATAGCGCCCGACGACGGTGCCGAAGAAGGCGGTGTCCGTCTCATAGTGCTCGAAACGATCATAGCCGAGCACCAGCGGCGCGTCGTGCCCGGCCAGACGCAGATCCTGGATGATCGCACCCAGCCCGATGATGTTGGCGGTCAGGCCGCCGCCCCGAATGGTGAAGCGGCGGACGGCCTCGCCCGCCTGCGTCGTGCCGAAAACCTCGCCGTCCTTCATCGCCATGCTCGCAAGTTCGTTGCTCGATGCCAGCCTGGCCTTTCGAAGCGGCCCAGGATCGTTTTCGGTATTACCGCATCGGGCTTCTAGAGACCAAGTCCGCCGATGCAGACATATTTGGTGTCGAGATAATCCTCGATGCCCTGATGGCCGCCTTCCTTGCCGAGGCCCGATTCCTTGACTCCGCCGAACGGCGCTTCAGGGGTGGTGATGAGCCCTTCATTGACGCCGACCATGCCGTATTTCAGCCCTTCCATGACCCGGAAGGCGCGGCCGAGATCGCCGGTGTAGAAATAGCAGGCCAGGCCGAACTCGGTGTCGTTGGCGAGTGCTACGGCCTCTTCCTCGGTCTCGAACTTGAATACCGGCGCCACCGGGCCGAAGATTTCTTCCTTCATGAAGCGCATCTTCGGCGTCGCATTGGCGATCACCGTCGGCTGGAAGAACGAGCCGCCGAGCGCGTGGCGCTTGCCGCCGGCGACGACCTTGCCGCCCTTGGCGGTAGCGTCGGCAATCAGCTCCTCGACCTTCTCCACCGCCTTTTCGTCGATCAGCGGCCCCTGCTGGACGCCGTCTTCGAGGCCGGAACCGACCTTCAGTCCGTTGCTCGCAGCAGCCAATTTTTCGACGAACCGGTCGTAGATGCCGGCCTGCACCAGGAAGCGGTTGGTGCAGACGCAGGTCTGGCCGGAATTGCGGTACTTGGCGGTGATGGCGCCGGCGACGGCCCGCTCGATGTCGGCGTCGTCGAAGACGATGAACGGCGCATTGCCACCGAGCTCCATCGACACTTTCTTGACGGTCACCGACGACTTCTGGATCAGGATCTTGCCGACCTCGGTCGAGCCGGTGAAGGTGATCTTCTTGACCAGCGGGTTGGCACAGATCTCGTCGCCGATCTCACCGGCAGCGCCGGTCAGGATATTGATTACGCCTTTGGGGAAGCCGACTTCCTCGGCAAGCGCGCCCCAGGCAAGGCCGGAATAAGGCGTCTGCGACGCCGGCTTGACCACGGCGGTACAGCCGGCGGCAAGCGCCGGGCCAAGCTTGCGGGCCAGCATCGAGGATGGGAAATTCCACGGCGTGATGGCGGCGACGACGCCGACCGGTTCCTTGGTCACCAGGATACGGCGGTCAGCCCAGGGCGACGGCACGACGTCGCCATAGGTGCGGCGACCTTCCTCGGCGAACCACAATATGTAGGACGCGGCCGAGCCGATCTCGCCCTTCGATTCGAACAGCGACTTGCCCTGCTCGATGGTTAGTAGTTCGGCCAGCACGTCCTGATTGTCCATCATCGCGTCGTGCAGCTTGCGCAACAGCTTCGAGCGTTCGAGCGCGGTGGTCTTGCGCCATGTCTTGAAGGCAGCGTCGGCGGCCTCGATGGCGCGGCGGGTCTCGGCCTTGCCCGACTTCGGCACGGTGCCGATCTTGAGGCCGGTGGCAGGATTGTTGACGTCGACCGTCTGGCCTGAATCGGCCTGCACCCATTCGCCATTGATGAGATTGGCCTGCCGCATGAAATGGCTGGTTTTCTGAAGCATGATCTCGCCTCCGTTCGGCACCTGGCGGGCCGGTCGCTGATTTCGTGAATGGACGTGCGCGATAGCATCGCTAGAGCCACTGCTCTTAGCCCAGGGCAAGCCCCGCAAGCAATCACAAGATGGCATATAGGGTTTGGGCCAGCCAAAGCGAGAGCGATGCAGCCGGGTTCTTATCCAAAAACCCGGGCTCTTATCCAAAAACATGGACGACCACGGTCAGCCAAAACGCAGTGGTCACGACCGCACAGGCGGTGGCGATGGTCATCTGGTTCGACGCCAGCGCCTGGCCGGTGTTGAACTGCACCGCGATGAGATAGGAATTGATGCCGGACGGCAACGCCGCAACCATGACCGCCACCTTGGCCGTCAATGGCGGCAGGCCGATCAGCCAGACCAGGCCGAGAACCAGCGCCGGCATTAGGAACAGTTTCAGCGCCGACAGCGCCAGCGCCGGCCTTACATTGCCGGAAATGCCGAAACGGCGCAGGCTGAGCCCCATGGCGAACAGCGCCACCGGGGCGGCCGTGCCGGCCAGCGCGTCGCTCAGCCGCGTCGCAAGCACCGGCAGCGGCGCACCGGTGAAGCGCCACGCCAGCCCGGCCAGTATGCCGATGATCAGCGGATTGATGAATACCCTCCTGAGAAAGCTCCTGACGACGCGGAGCGGATGCACAGGCTCGCTGCCGCCGCGGCCGAACATCTCGAACAGGATGATCGAGGCCATCATCATCACCGGCAGGTGAATGGAGACGAGCAGTGACAGCACTTCGAACCCGGCCGGCCCGAACACGCCGATCATGAAGGGCGCGCCGAGCAGGACGACGTTGGAGTAGGACGACGATACGCCGCCGACGACGCCGGCGCGGGCGTCTCGTCCGAAAATGCGCGTAATGACCAGATGGCCGGCAGCCCAGGTAAGCGCGACCGCCGCGAAATAAGCCCCCCATAGCGACCACGGCGCCACGCCGTGGAAATCGGCCTTTACCATGGTCTGGAACAGCAAAAGCGGCATTGCCACGTTGATGGCGAATTCGGATACGCCCTCGCCGCTCGCCGACTTCAAATAACCGGTCAACCCGGCAAGATAGCCGAGCCCGACAAGACTGAAAACGAAGAGGACGGTTTCGGTAAGCGGAGACATTTTTCCCGTGATAGGCGAGCCCCGGCGGCGGCGCAATCGCCCTTCCCTCGCGAATGTACCGGCCAACAATCCGGCCGCTCGGATCTTGCCCGAATTTGCTCATGGTTGGATGCCAGCGCTATACAGGGTTGTCGGGGGACACGCGGCGAATGGGCCTTGTCGGAAATCAGCACTTCTTCAAGCAGGCGTGGCTGACGGCTTTCGTCGGCGCCATGCTTTGCCTCGTGGTGACCTCGGCTCATGCCGCGGAGCCGGCGAGCCTCAAGGGTGTGGCGCTGATCGTCGGCCAGTCGAAATACCAGCACATAGCGGCTCTTCCCAACCCCGCCAACGACGCCCGCGACATCGCCAAGATGCTGACCGACCTCGGCTTCGACGCGCGCAGTGTAACCGACCGCGACACGGCAAAGCTGAAGCGCGACCTCGAGCGTTTCGCCGAGGATGCAGAGGACGCCGACGTCGCCTTGATCTACTATTCCGGCCACGGCATCGAGGCCGGCGGCGAAAACTATCTGGTGCCGGTCGACGCCGACGTTTCTTCATTGAAGGACGCCGATCAGGCCCTGGTGCCGATCTCCGCCGTCATGGACGAATTGAAGACGACCGTGCCGGTAACGATCATGTTGCTCGATGCCTGCCGCACCAACCCGTTTCCGGCGGATGCGGTGCTGCGCCGGGCGCCGACGGCCTCGGCCTCCCCGATCAGCGCCGGCGGATTGGAGCCGGTGCGCGGTGCCAGGGCACTGGCAAACGCGACCGCGACGGAAAATCTGGGAACGGTGATCGGCTTTGCCGCCGAGCCGGGGCGGCCGGCACTCGACGGCATCGTCGGCGAAAACAGCCCCTACGCAGCGGCACTTCTGCGCCACCTAGCGGCAATGAAGGGCACCGAGTTCGGCTCGGTCATGCGCATGGTGGCCGAGGAGGTCTATCTCGACACCAAGGCAAGGCAGCGGCCATGGGTCAATGAAAGCCTGCGCCGGCTGCTCTATTTCGGCGTTGCACCGCAGGAGCCGACCGGCGACGACGACCTGATCACCGGCGAGCGGCGGCAATTGCTGCTGACGATCGCCGAGTTGCCGAACCCCAAGCGGGCACAGGTCGAACTGGCCTCGCTGCAGGACGGCGTGCCGCTCGACGCGCTTTATGGCGTGCTGAAGGCGCTCGGCACCGAAAAGATGCCGGAGGACCCCACCGACCTGCAAAAGCTGCTCGATGCGCAGGCCGAGCGCCTGAAGAAGATGATCTCCGAGCGCAACGCGCTGCGCACCGACGACCCCGAGATCAGCCGCCTCGTCGCCTCGGCCGACAAAGCGATCGGCCAGGGCGCCATCGTCACCGCGCGCAACTTCCTCGACCAGGCGGTGGGCCGGGTCGAGCAGGCCAGCGGCGTGGTCGATCGGGCAGAGGATCTGGTCAGGCAGAAGCGTCTTGCCGACGCGGCGATCTATGCCAGGCGCGCCGACGCTTCGGCGCTGGTCTTCGACTATCTGTCGGCCGCCAACGACTACGGCGAGGCCTTCTCGCTGGTCGAGAGATGGGACGACAGGCTGCGCTGGAACTACAAGAACCAGGAGGCGGAAGCGCTCAACGCGCATGGCAACGCCACCGGCGACAGGCAAGCGCTGCAGCACGCTATCGACGCCTACCGCGTCATCCTGAACTTCATCCCCAATGGCGAGCAGAACCGCGACTGGGCGATCACCCGCAACAACATGGCGGTGGTGCTGCAGACGATCGGCGAGCGCGAGCGCGAAACCGACCGGCTGGAAGAGGCAGCGAAAATCTTTCGCGATTCGCTTGCCGTGTTCGAGCGCGAGAAGGACGACATCAACTGGGCCGCGGCCCAGAACAACCTGGCCAATGTGCTGTTGAAGATCGGCGAACGCGAGAGCGACCCGAAACGCCTGAATGAGGCGGTGGTGGCGATGCGCGCCACGCTGGAGAAGCGCCCCGCGACAAAGTCCCGCTGGACTGGGCCGCCTCGCAAAGCAACCTTGGCCTTGCGCTTTACGCGCTTTCGGAGCGCGAACCGGACGGCGAGCGCCTGACCGAGGCCGAGGCCGCCTACCGGCTGGCGCTTGAAGAATACACGCGCGAAAAGGCGCCCGTTCAGTGGGCGATGGTCCAGAACAATCTCGGCAACACGCTGGTGTCTCTCGGCACGCAACGCAACGACAAGGCAAAAATCGACGAGGCAGCCGCGGCATTCCGCGCCGCGCTCGAAATCCGCACACGCGACACCTTCCCGCTCTCCTGGGCGAGCAGCCGTCTCAATCTGGGTAACGCGCTGAGCAGTGCTGCCCGTTTCGATCTCGGCACCGGCCTGCTCGAAGAGGCGGCTGCCGCCTATGGCGACGCGCTGACCATATTCACACGCCAACGTTTTCCGACGGATTGGGCTTCGGCGGAGAACAATCTCGGCTCGATCTACCAGACGCTCGGCCAGCGCACGCGCGATCCTGCCAGGCTTGAGCAATCGGCGGCCGCATACCGGGCGGCACGGCGCGTCTACACCAAGAAGGAGTTTCCGCTCGACTGGGCGATGACCCACTACAATCTCGGCAACACGCTGCAACTGCTCGGCGGCGTGACCGACAAGCCGGTGCATTACGAGGAGGCGATCGAGGCCTATCGCGATGCACTTCGCGAATACAAGCGCGAGACGACGCCGCGGCAATGGGCACTGGCGCAGGCCGGTCTAGGCTCGGCGCTGCAATGGCTGAGCATGAGCGAGGCCGATCCCCGCAAACTGGCCGCTTCGATCGCCGCGCGCCGGGCAGCGCTGGAGGTGCTGACCTTCGAGACCTCGCCCGTCGACTGGGCGAACGCGCAGAACGGCATCGGCATGAGCCTGATCAATCTAGGCAATCTCGAACGCACCGGCAAATATCTGGACGAAGCCGAAGCCGCCTTCGAGGCAACGCTCAAGGTCTTCACCCGCGAAAGCCAGCCGATGCAATGGGCCTTCGAGCAGAACAATCTCGGCGACGTCCACTGGAACCGCGGCAGCTATGGCGGTGGCAATGCCGAATACCAAAAGGCGATCGAATTCTTCGAGAACGCCAAGCAGGGCTTTACCGATGCTGGCTATACACTCCCCATCCCGCTGACCGACCGCAAGATCGATCTGGTGAAGAAGCAGATAGCGAAGAAATAGGCGTCTCGGCCGCAGGTTGCACTCGGCTTGTCTTTCAGCCGGCTTTGCCGTCCCTATATGCCGGTCACCGGGGACCTGCCTGCCGGTCACCCGAAAAGGATGTCTGATGCTTCGATTTGTGCTGGCGCTGCTGTTGCTTGCCGTTTCCGCCACAGCCCATGCGACGGAAGCCGGCTGGGCGCTGCTGCGCGACGGCGGGCATGTCGTGCTGCTTCGCCATGCCATGGTCACAGGCACCACCGATGCGGCCAATTTCGACCTCGGCAAATGCACCACCCAGGTCAATCTCTCGGAGCGCGGCAAGCAACAGGCGCGCAAGATCGGCGCGCTGTTTGGCGCCCGCGCGGCACCGGTCGAGCGCGTGCTGTCCAGCCGTTATTGCCGCTGCCTCGAGACCGCCCGCATCGCTTTCGAAAGCGAGCCGGAGCCGTTCGCACCGCTTGACCTGCTGAAGACCGACGAAAAGGAGAAGGCCGCTCAGATCGCTGCGATCCTGGCAGAGATCCGCGGCTATTCCGGCTCCGACAATCTGGTCATGGTCACGCATCTCGAAGACATCAAGGAATTGACCGGCATCTCGCCGCGCGAAGGCGAAGCCGTGGTCGTCGAGCCGCAAGGCGACGGACTGCGCGTGCTCGGCCGCGTTACCTTCTGACCGGGCCGGTCGCTCCTCGCGTCGAGCGAGATAGGTGTTGCCGAAATGCCACTGCCACGAGAAGCCGTGGTTGGATTCCGATCTCATCTTGCTCTGCCTGGGCAGCAATCCCATCTGCGCCCGGCGTATCAGGCCTTTTCCTGCCCGGAAAAACCGATTAGACAGCCCAAAACACATGCGGACAGATTCCGCCCGCAATCGAAGGAAAAGCCCTTGTCCACCACGTTCGACAAAGTCGCCAAGATCATCGCCGACACCAGCGAGATCGACATCGAGACGATCACGCCCGAAAGCCACACCATCGACGATCTCGGCATAGACAGCCTCGACTTCCTCGACATCGTCTTTGCCATCGACAAGGAATTCGGCATCAAGGTGCCGTTGGAAAAGTGGACGCAGGAGGTCAACGACGGCAAGGCCTCGACCGACGACTATTTCGTCATGAAGAACCTGTGCGCCAAGATCGACGCGCTCGTCGCCGCCAAGAACGCCATCTAAGCACAGCGCTTGCCGCGCCCTCACCCACAACAGCCGCCCATGAACCCCCGCGACGTCGTCATATCAGGCATCGGCCTTGTCTCGTCGTTGGGCGAGGGTCCGGATGCGCATTGGCAAAAGCTCGTCCAGCCGCGCCTTGAACCGGTTCTGGAGGCCTCGCGCTTCTCGCCCTATACGGTCCACCCGCTGCCGGAGATCGACTGGAACCTGCAGATCGCCAAGCGTGGCGACCAGCGGCAGATGGAGACCTGGCAGAGGCTCGGCACCTATGCGGCCGGCCTTGCGCTCGACGATGCCGGCATCAAGGGCAATGACGAACTCTGCGCGACCATGGACATGGTGGTGGCCGCCGGCGGCGGCGAGCGCGACGAGGCGGTCGACGCGGCCATTCTCGCGGCATCGGAAAGCCGCAATGACCGCGACGTGCTGCTCAACGAGAAGCTGACCACGGAATTGCGCCCGACGCTGTTTCTGGCACAGCTCTCCAACCTGCTCGCCGGCAACATCTCGATCGTCCACAAGGTGACGGGATCGTCGCGCACCTTCATGGGCGAGGAAGGTGCCGGCGTTGCCGCTGTCGAGACGGCGGCCGCGCGCATCCGCTCCGGCCAGTCGACGCATATACTGGTCGGCGGCGCTTTCCAGACCGAACACTCCGACATGCTGCTCGGCTATGAACTGGCCGGCTACCTGCATCGCGGTCCGTGGACGCCGGTCTGGCAAAGGCAAGGTGCCGAGGGCGGCGGCGTGGTGACCGGATCCGGCGGCGCGTTTCTCGTCCTGGAGCAGCGCGAGCATGCGGAAAGCCGTGGCCGGAAGATCTATGCGGAACTCGGCCCGATCCTGTCCGGCCGCGCCAGGCGCCGGCGGGGCGAACTCGATGGCGAGATCGCCGCGCTGCTGAAGCAGGCCGCATTGCCGAATGGCGAACTGCTGGCGATCTCCGGCGCTTCGGGCGCCCATGCCGCGACCGCCGCCGAGAAATCGGCGCTCGACGCCAATCCGGCGATCGCCGCACGCGGCTTTTCGACGCTGACCGGCCACATGAAGGAAGCGCAGTTCCCCTTTGCCGTGGCGCTGGCGGCACTGGCTGTCGACCGCAAGGCCGCCTACCCTGTGTTCGACGCCACAGTCGAAAAACCGTTTGCCGGTGTCCCGAAGACCGTCCTTGCAACGGCGATCGGCTATCACCAATTCGAGGGCATGGCGCTGATCAAAGCCGCCTAGAGCATCGGACCGAAACGTGTGGCGCGGTTTTCGGGCGATCCGACGCTCCAAGAGAAACAGGTTTTTGGACAACAAATGGCCAATCTGAACGACCACATGGGCAGGCCCATCGTCGCCGTCACCGGCATCGGCGTGGTGACGTCGCTCGGTGTCGGCAAAGCCGACAATTGGGCGGCACTTACGTCAGGCAAATCCGGCATCCATCCGATCACCCGCTTCCCGGTCGATCATCTCAACACCCGCATCTCCGGCATGGTCGATTTCCTGCCGTCGAGCTCCAAGGGCGCCAGTCTCCTCACCTATGAGCTTGCCGAAACCGCCGCCCAGGAAGCTATGTCGGAGGCCGGCCTCGATGCCGGCGATTTCGGCGGACCGCTTTTCCTCGCTTCGCCGCCGGTCGAGCTCGATTGGAGCGAGCGCTTTTCGCTCTACAATTCCGACAAGCCCAATAATTCAGACAGGCACGATTCCGGTGCCGAAAGGCTGCTGCGGGTAGCGCGCGGCCTCAGGGAACTCGACATCTTCGAGACCACCCAGTTCGGCTCGATTGCCGACCGGCTTGCCGACCGTTTCGGCACGCGCGGCCTGCCGATCACGCTGTCGACAGCCTGCGCTTCGGGCGCCACGGCGATCCAGCTCGGCGTCGAGGCGATCCGCCGCGGCGAATGCGACAGGGCGCTGTCGATCGGCGCCGACGGCTCGGCGACCGCCGAGGCGCTGATCCGCTTCTCGCTTCTGTCCGCGCTCTCCACACATAACGACATCCCCGAAAAGGCTTCAAAACCCTTCTCCAAGGACCGCGACGGCTTCGTGCTGGCCGAAGGCTCGGGCGCCCTTGTGCTGGAATCGCTGGAGGCAGCACTTGCCCGCGGCGCCACCGTTCTCGGCATATTGCGCGGCTGCGGCGAAAAGGCCGACGACTTCCATCGCACCCGCTCCAAGCCGGACGGTTCGCCGGCGATCGCGGCGGTGCGCGCCGCTCTTGCCGATGCCGGCTTGAGCGAGGACGGGATCGATTATGTCAACGCCCATGGCACCTCGACGCCCGAAAACGACAAGATGGAGCATTTGTCGCTGTCGACGGTGTTCGGCGAGCGGATCTCGTCAATGCCGGTCTCGTCGAACAAATCGATGATCGGCCACACCCTATCGGCTGCCGGTGCCGTCGAGGCCGCATTTTCGCTGATGACGATGCGCGAAAGCGTCATTCCGCCGACCATCAACTACGACAATCCCGACCCGGCAATCGTCCTCGACGTGGTGCCGAACACCAAGCGCAATGCCGAGGTCGGCACCGTCCTGTCGAACTCCTTCGGCTTTGGCGGCCAGAACACCTGCCTTGTCATGGCGCGGGAACCGGTCTAAGCGACCGTTCCGCTCTAGCACTGTTGTCGTGCGCATGATCCCTTCCGAAACGGTTCTCGGTCATGCGCAACCTGGGATCTGGCATGCGCGCATTGCAACTTATCGAGGACCGCCGCCTTGAAACGGTGGACCTGCCGCCGCCGCCGCCGCCTTTGCTCGGCGAGGTGACGCTGCGCATCAAGGCCGTGGCGCTGAACCATATCGACGTCTGGGGCTGGCGCGGCATGGCCTTCGCCAAGCGCAAGCTGCCGCTGGTTGTCGGCGCCGAGGCCTCGGGCGAGGTCGAGGCGGTCGGCCAAGGCGTTTCCAGCCTTGTGACCGGGCAATTGGTGTCGATCTATGGCGCCCGCACCTGCGGTCTTTGCCGCGCCTGCCGCGAAGGCCGCGACAATCTCTGCGAGCATGTTTCGGGCGTGCACGGCTTCCATCTCGACGGCTTTGCGCAGGAAAAGATCAACCTGCCGGCGCGCCTTCTGGTCCCGGCTCCGCCCGGCGTGAGCGAAATCGGCGCGGCGGTGGCGCCTGTCACCTTCGGCACGGTCGAGCACATGCTGTTCGACAATGCCCGGCTGCAGCCCGGCGAGACGATACTGGTCCATGCCGGCGGCTCCGGCATCGGCTCCGCCGCGATTCAGCTGGCCAAGAAGATGGGCTGCACGGTCATCACCACCGTCGGCTCGAACGACAAGATCGACAAGGCCAAGGGGCTCGGCGCCGACCACGTCATCAATTACCGCGACGACCGCTTCGAAGGCGTCGTGCGCAAGCTGACCAAGAAGAAGGGCGTCGACGTGGTGTTCGAGCATGTCGGCGCCGACACATTTGCCGCCTCGATGCTGTGCCTCAAACGCGGCGGTCGGCTGGTCACCTGCGGCTCGACCTCCGGCGTGTCGACGCAGATCAATTTGATGCAGTTGTTCCAGCAGCAGCTGAAGCTGCTAGGCTCGTTCGGCTGCCGCATGGAAAACATGGCCGACGCCATGCAGAAGATGGCGGCGGGTCTTGTCGCGCCGGTGATCGACACCGAGGTTGGCTTCGACGGCATCGATGCGGCGCTGAAGCGCATGGAAGGCCGCGACGTCTTCGGCAAGATCATCCTGCGCGTCGGCTGAAATGATCGGCAACGCCTTCAGGAAGATCCGCAGGGACGTGGGATTCCGCTATGGCAGGCGGCTTCGCCAGTTCAACTACTGGCTGGTCGCGCGCGTCGCGATGATCATCATCTCCGCGCTGCGCCTGCTGCCGCCCGACAGGGCGCTCAATTTCGCCGACCGCGCCGCCCGCCGCATCGGCCCTTGGGTGGCGCGCCATCAGGTTGCCGTCGACAATCTGCGCAAGGCCTATCCGGAAAAAAGCGATGCCGAGATCGAGGCGGTCGCTTCCGACATGTGGGGCAACATGGCCCGCCTGGCCGCCGAATACATCTTTCTCGATGCTTTGTTCGACTACGATCCCACCGCGACGAAGCCGGGCCGTGTCGAGGTCAAGGGCGTGGAGCATTTCGTGCGCATTGCCGGCGAGGACAAGCCGCATATCGTCTTCACTGGGCATCTCGGCAATTTCGAGCTGCTGCCCGTGGCGGCGGCGACCTTCGGCATGAACATCACGGCGCTGTTTCGCCCGCCCAACAACCCTTACCTCGCCGACTACATCCTCTCGACCCGCCGCTCGAGCATGGGATCGCTGCTGCCGTCTTCGACCGGTGCCTCGTTCGCGCTTGCGGCCATCCTGGAGAAAGGCGGCAATATCGGCGTGCTGGTCGACCAGAAATTCACGGGCGGGCTCGAGACGACATTCTTCGGCCGCCCCTGCGAGAGCAACCGGGTTCTCGGCACCCTGGCGCGGCACTACGATTGCGATGTCTACCCGGCGCGCTGCGTGCGCCTGCCGAACAACCGTTTCCGGCTCGAGATCGAGGACAAGCTCACCTTGCCGCGCACCGCCGGCGGCAGTGTCGACGTCCGCGCCACCACCCAGCTTCTCAACGACGTGGTCGAGCGCTGGGTGCGAGAAGACCCCGGCCAGTGGATGTGGTTCCACAAGCGCTGGGAGATCAGCGGCCGCAAAAAGCGTCGGCCGGCGACAGTGCGCGACAAAGCCGCCTGAGCGGAACGATCTTTTTGGGCACAGGCCCTATTTTGTTCTTGCTTTGTGCCGGCAGCTATGCTACTAATTTCAGTATGGTGCCATTTGGCCCCGACGAACCCGCCGCTCCGGCGGGTTTTTTATTGCGGGCCGAGGAGCAGGCCCTAATTCGTCACGAGGATCCGCGTATTACCGAAGCCGGCTTTGCGCACCATCGAATAGAACGCGGCGGCGTTGCTGGGGTGGAGGCGCACACAGCCATGCGATGCCGGGCGCCCCAATTGCCGGATCGCGCCGGTGCCGTGGATAGCATAGCCGCCGCGGAAGAACACCGAATAGGGCATCGGCGACATGTCGTATTTGCGCGAATACCACATCCGGGCCGTCCGCTGTGGGCGATAGCTGCCGCGCGGCGTGATGTAGCCTTTGCGGGCGGTGGAAACGCTCCACCGGTAATACGAAAGCCCGTATCTTACCGTCATCGTCTGCGAGGAAATATCGATGTTCGCGACCAGGCTGGCCGCCCGGCTCTCGAACGACGAACCGAACAGCATCGCCATCAATGCCGCTGCCATGAGAATAGTGTTTTTCATGCAATCAAACCCCTTTGATGCCCCTTGCCTGCCTGCCGTCACGCTGTTCTCCAGCGTTTTGATGGCAAGCCAGCGAGCTAACACCTACTCCCTGACGATTTCACCAATCCAAAGCAGCGAATTTGAACGATTTCCCGCAATAGTTGCCGTAACGACACGCAATCGACTCGCAATTCGCCATCGGGCTTGCAAAACCCCCTCATCCGCTGCTCAATTCGCCGAATGAACGAACCGAACGAACGGCTCCTCAAGGCTATCGATGACCGAGCCGATGATCTGGTTGCACTGACTGCGGATCTGATCCGCTTTCCGACCATCAATCCGCCCGGCGAAGCCTATCGGCCATGTGCCGAATATATCGGCGCGCGGCTGAAGAAGCGTGGTTTTGAGATCGAATTCATCCGTGCCGAAGGCACGCCCGGCGACACTGACCGTTACCCGCGCGTCAACGTCGTCGCCCGTTTCGATGGCCGGGCGCCGGGTGCTTGCGTGCACTTCAATTCGCACATCGACGTCGTCGAGCCCGGCGACGGCTGGAGCCTCGATCCGTTCGCCGGCATCGTCAGGGATGGCAAGGTCTATGGCCGCGGCGCATGCGACATGAAAGGCGGGCTTGCCGCCTCGATCATCGCCGCTGAAGCCTTCATGGAGGTCTTTCCCGATTTTCCCGGCGCCATCGAGATTTCAGGCACGGTCGACGAGGAGTCCGGCGGCTTTGGCGGCGTCGCGCATCTGGCCAAGCTCGGCTATTTCTCCAGGCCGAAGGTCGACCACGTCATCATTCCCGAGCCGCTCAACAAGGATCGCATCTGCCTTGGCCATCGCGGCGTCTGGTGGGCGGAGATCGAGACCAAGGGCGAGATCGCGCACGGCTCGATGCCGTTCCTCGGCGACAACGCAGTGCGCCATATGGGCGCCGTGCTGCGGGCCTTCGAGGATGAGCTGTTTCCGGCGCTCGACCGCAAGATGACGCGCATGCCGGTCGTGCCCGAAGGCGCAAAGCGCTCGACCATGAACATCAACTCGATCCATGGCGGCCAGACGGAGGATTTCCGGCCCGGCCTGCCCTCGCCCAACGTGCCCGATTCCTGCCGGCTGACCATCGACCGCCGCTTTCTGCTCGAAGAGGATCTCGCTACGGTCAAGAGCGAGGTGACCGATATCCTGGAACGGCTGAAGCGCGAGCGCAAAAAGTTCGATTACGAAATCCGCGATCTGATGGAAGTGCTGCCGCTGATGACCGAGCGCGACGCACCGGTGGTGAAGGCGGTCGCGCAAGGCATCATGGAGATATTCGACCGCGAGCCGGATTATGTGATTTCGCCCGGCACCTATGACCAGAAGCACATCGCCCGCATCGGCCACATCTATGACTGCATCGCCTATGGCCCGGGCATTCTCGATCTCGCCCACCGGCCCGACGAATGGGTCGGCATTGCCGACATGCTGGACTCGGCAAAGGTGATGGCGATCGGCCTCGACGTGCTGCTGAGGGGCGCCGGCCCGCTATGATCCGGCCATGGGCGGAAAAACATTCCTCCCGGCGTCGGCGGACGGTACGAAACGCAATTTACTCGGCGGCGAATTCACGCTTCTATCCGCCGGGTTTTGAGCACGTGTTTTAGCATATGGGGAGTTGCACGATGAAATTGTGGAAAACCATTCTGGCCGCCGCGGCGCTGGCGTTGGCCGCCGGAACCTCGGCGATGGCCGCGCGCACCGACCTGGTCATCGGCATTACGCTCGAACCCCCGCATCTCGACCCGACCGCGGGTGCCGCCGCGGCAATCGACGAGGTACTCTATGCCAATGTCTTCGAGGGCCTGACCCGCATCGGCCCGAACGGCGAGGTGCTGCCCGATCTCGCCGAAAGCTGGAGCATTTCCGACGACGGAAAGGTCTACACTTTCAAGCTGCATACAGGCGTGAAATTCCATGATGGCAGCGACTTCAATGCCGACGACGTGAAATTCTCGCTCGACCGTGCCCGCGCCGACAATTCCGTCAACGCGCAAAAGGGTCTGTTCGCCGCCATCGGCAAGGTCGAGGTCGTCGATCCCGCGACGGTGAAGGTCACGCTGAAGAACCCGCAAGGCTCGTTCCTCTACAATATGGGCTGGGGCGATGCGGTGATCGTGGCGCCTGAGACCGCCGACACCAACAAGGAAAAGCCTGTTGGCACCGGCCCGTTCAAGTTCCAGAACTGGGCCAAGGGCTCGTCGATCACGCTGGTCAAGTCGGAAAATTACTGGGGCGCCCCGGTGTTCCTCGACAAGGCCGAGTTCCGCATCATTCCGGATGCCGCCGCCGCCGTTCCGGCGCTGCTTTCCGGCGACGTTCAGGCCTTTCCCTTCTTCGACCCCGACAGCGTCGCCCAGGTCAAGGACGACCCGCGCTTCAAGGTGGTAATCGGCTCGACCGAGGGTGAAACCATCCTGTCGATCAACAACAAGAAGCCGCCCTTCGACAAGCTGCAGGTCAGGCAGGCGATTTCCTTTGCGCTCGATCGCAAGGCGATCATCGACGGCGCCTCGGCCGGCCTCGGCGTGCCGATCGGCTCGCACATGTCGCCGGCCAGCAAGGCCTATGTCGACCTCACCGGCCTCTACCCGCACAATGTGGAGAAAGCCAAGGAGTTGCTGAAGGAAGCCGGCCTGGAGAATGGCTTCAAGGCGACGCTGAAGCTGCCGCCGCCCTCCTACGCGCGGCTTGGTGGCGAGATCATCGCCTCCGAGCTTCGCGAAATCGGCATCGATCTCGAGATCATCCCGGTCGAATGGGCGCAATGGCTGGACCAGGTCTTCACCAAGAAGGATTACGACCTGACCATCGTTTCCCACACCGAGCCTAACGACATCGATATCTATTCGCGCAAGGACTATTACTTCAACTACGACAACCCGGCCTTCGACAAGATCATCGACGAGCTGAACCTTACCTCCGACGAGGCCAAGCGCACGACGCTGCTCGGCGAGGCGCAGAAGGTCCTGGCCGATGACGCCGTGGTCGGCTTCCTCTACGAGCTGCCGAAGGTCGGCGTCTGGGACGCCAAACTGCAGGGCCTATGGGAAAACGCCCCGATCCAGGCCAACGACCTGACCAAGGTGAAGTGGACGGATTGATCGCTGACAGAAAGGCGAAAGTTGCACTCCGTCACACCCCCCTCTGTCCTGCCGGACATCTCCCCCTCAAGGGGGGAGATTGAGCCCTCACCCCCGCTTTCGCTAACCACTAGCGTTGCAAGGACAGTGCCGGCGTGGAAACTGCCAATCTCCCCCCTTGAGGGGGAGATGTCCGGCAGGACAGAGGGGGGTGGGCGGGAACGCAAGCTTCGCCCGGCGCTTGCACCGGTCCCCTCATGACCGCCTATCTCCTCAAGCGCCTCGTCATCGCCGTCGTCACGCTGGTTCTGGCCTCGATGGTCGTTTTTGCCGTGCTGGAGATCATTCCCGGCGACCCGGCGCGGCTGATGCTTGGCCTGAACGCCAGTGCCGACCAGATCGAATTGCTGCGCAACCAGATGGGTCTCAACGCTCCCGTCGTGCTGCGCTACCTGCATTGGGCCGGCGGCTTGGTGAGCCTCGATTTCGGCCGTTCCTACACCTATTCGGTGCCGGTCATCGATCTGGTCCGTGAGCGTCTCGTCGTCTCGCTGCCGCTGGCGCTGATGGCGCTGGCGCTGTCCACAGTTATTGCAATTCCGGTCGGGTTGTTTTCCGCCAGCCGGCGCGGCCGCGCCGGCGACACGATCGCGATGGGTGCCGCCCAGCTTGGCGTCGCCGTGCCCAACTTCTGGTTTGCGCTGATGCTGATCTATCTTTTCGCCGTCTGGCTGCGGCTGGTGCCTGGCGGCGGCTTTCCCGGCTGGAGCGCCGGCGTCTGGCCGGCACTGAAATCGCTGCTTCTGCCGGCGGTCGCCCTCGCTCTGCCGCAGGCGGCGATCCTCGCCCGGGTCACCCGCTCGGCGCTGATTGAAGTGCTGAACGAGGACTACATCCGCACCGCCCGCGCCAAGGGCCTGCCCTATCGTCTTGTCTTGTGGCGGCATGCGCTGCGCAACGCCTTGATCCCGGTGGTCACCATTCTAGGCCTGCAATTCGCCTTCCTGCTTGCCGGCACCATCATCATCGAGAACGTCTTCTACTTGCCCGGCCTCGGGCGGCTGGTGTTCCAGGCAATCAACCAGCGTGACCTGATCGTGGTCGAGAGCGTCGTCATGCTGCTGGTTGCAGCCGTCATCGTCGTCAATTTCGTCGTCGATCTCTCCTATGCGGTGGTCGATCCGCGCCTGAGAGGCCGGCAATGACGCTGCACATCGACATCCCCGACGAGAACCTTGCCAGCATCCTGGCCAAGGCGTTCAAAAACCGTTCGTTCCTTGCCGGCTTTGTCATCACCGCACTGGTGGCCGCGGTCGCGATCCTCTCCTTCTTGTGGACACCTTACGACGTCACCAGACTGGTCATTTCCGACAAGACCCAGGCGCCATCATTGGCGCACTGGTTCGGCACCGACCATTTCGGTCGCGACATCCTGTCGATGATCATGGTCGGCGCCCGCAACTCGATTGCCGTGGCGCTGGTGGCGGTCGGGATCGGCATGGGCATCGGCGTGCCGCTCGGCGCCTTTGCCGCGGCGCGCGGCGGCATCGCCGATGACGTGCTGATGCGGCTGAACGACCTGGTCTTCGCCTTTCCGGCGCTTCTTTCGGCAATCATGATCACCGCCATCTTCGGGCCGGGCGCGTTCAACGCCATCATTGCCATCGGCATCTTCAACATCCCGGTGTTCGCGCGCGTCGCCCGGGCCGGTGCCCTGGCGATCTGGCCGCGCGAATTCATCCTCGCCGCCCGTGCCGCCGGCAAGAGCAGGACGCTGATCAGTATCGAACATGTGCTGCCCAACATCGCCACGCTGCTGCTGGTGCAAGGCACCATCCAGTTCGCGCTGGGCATACTGGCCGAAGCCGGGCTTTCCTATGTCGGGCTGGGCACGCAGCCACCGATGCCGAGTTGGGGCCGCATGCTGTTCGACGCCCAGACCCGCATGGTGGTGGCGCCATGGATGGCGATCTTTCCCGGCATGGCGATCGTCGTCACCGTGCTTGGCTTGAACCTGCTTGGTGACGGCATTGCCGACATTCTCGATCCGAAATCGCGGCGGCAGCGATGAGCCTGCTCGAAATCGAGAAGCTGTCGCTGACCATCGGCGGCACGCCCATCCTCAGGGACATCGAGCTGTCCGTCGCGCCCGGCGAAGTCATGGGGCTGGTCGGCGAATCCGGCTCCGGCAAGTCGATGACGGCGCTCACCGTGATGCAGCTCTTGCCCTGGGCGGCACGCGCCACCGGACGCGTTACCTTCGACGGCATCGATATTCTGGCGGCGAGCGAGGATCAGATGTGCGCGCTGCGCGGCGACGACATCGGCATGGTGTTCCAGGAGCCGATGACGGCGCTCAACCCGGTCAAGACCATTGGCGAGCAGGTTGCCGAAGGTATTCGCTGGCACACCAGGGCGAGCCGCGCGGACGCCGAGCAACGGGCGCGAAAAATGCTCGACCGGGTCGGCTTGCCGGCGGCGCAGTTCCCGCTGTCGCGTTATCCGCATGAGCTGTCCGGAGGCCAGCGCCAGCGCGTCGTCATCGCCATCGCCTGTGCGCTGAAGCCCAAGCTGCTGATCGCCGACGAACCGACGACCGCGCTCGACGTGGTGCTGCAGGCGCAGATCCTCGACCTTTTGCGCGACCTTGTTGCGGAAAACCGCATGGGGCTGCTGCTTATCTCGCATGACCTCGCCGTGGTGACCGAGATGGCGGATCGCATCACCATCCTGCGCCATGGCGAGGTGATGGAGGCCGGCGACACGGCGCGCATTCTGTCCGGACAGCTTCATCCCTATACGCGCCAGCTGGCGCAGGCCTCGATGCATGTGCCGGCGCGAGCCCGCACACACGACAGCGGATCGGCCAAACCGCTGCTTCAGGTAGAGAGCGTAACGCGGGATTATCCGGGACGGCGCATATCCCTGTTTAAACGCGCGGCTGCCATCCGCGCCGTCGACGATGTCTCCTTCTCGATGGCGCCCGGCCGGTCGGTGGCGCTCGTCGGCCGTTCCGGCTGCGGCAAGTCGACGCTTGCCCGCATGGTCCTGGCACTCGACAAGCCGACATCGGGAACCATCCGCTTCCGCGGCGATATCCTCACCGGCAAGAGCGAGGCGGAGCTGAAGCCGGCACGGCGCGACATGCAGGTCGTGTTCCAGGACCCGTACGGCTCGTTCGACCCACGCCAGAAGGTCGAGAGATTGGTGGCCGAGCCGCTGCATGTGCTGGAGAAGAAGCCGGCGCCCGCCGCGCGGCGCGAGATGGTGGCGTATGCGCTGCACGAGGTCGGCCTCTCACCAGGCGACATGGACAAGTATCCGCATGAGTTTTCGGGTGGCCAGCGCCAGCGGCTGTCGATCGCCCGCGCCATCATCACCCGGCCGAAGCTGGTGGTCGCCGACGAGCCGGTCTCGGCGCTCGACGTCTCGATCCGCGCCCAGATCCTCGATTTGTTCGCCGAGCTCAACCAGAAGCTCGGCATCGCCTACCTCTTCATCACCCATGATCTGACCGTCGCCCGCGCCATCACCGACGAGGTGCTGGTCATGCATGACGGCAAGATCGTCGAGCGCGGCAGGACGAGCGAAGTGCTCGACCACCCGCAATCCGATGCCGCCAAGGCGCTGGTCACTGCCGCTCCGGACCTGCACCGGGCGATCGCAAAAAGGCTGCAGGAACAGGGGTGAGCCGCAAGGGGCACGGGCCTTCCGTTCTCCCACTGTGGGGTCCGAAGGACGGGGGCGAGACCGGTGGCTCGCCCTACGAGGAGGCTCCGGTGGTTGGCGACGTGGTGGAGACGACTGTTTGTGGCCAGCCTATGAAAGTAGAAAAAATATGGGGCCATTGGGCCGATCGCCGATCGCGCAACCCGGACCTGATCGTCCCTTTGCGCGCGAAGGAGATTTAGCGAACTTAGGTTTGGAAATTACGGTATTAATGTATGTTTTCTGCCTCGCCCGTTCGGCTTTGTCCTGCCGCGTATTCTCCGCATCGTCGCGCTTAAGCTAAGCAAAACGACTGACAGCAACGGATAGCCCCCAAACACACGAGAGCTTGGCGCTCCAACAAAGCCGTAACTAATCACCACTCGCGCCTTCCGCATCACGCCGGCATCTGTAGTAAAGGGAAACTTAAAGTGAGAAAACTCCCCTACAAGGAAGGCACCCTATTTGCCATTCCGTTGAGATCAGGTGGCTATGGGCTTGGCTTGGTAGCTCATATGGCCCCAATGGGAAAGATTATTCTAGCATATCTATTTGGACCAATGCGTCTGGAATTGCCAAAGGCGGATGAATTAAATGACCTTAGTCCAGATAATGCAGTCAGGTGCCTACGGTGTGGCGATCTCGGTTTAATAAATGGAACTTGGCCAATTATTGGTCAAATGAAGAGCTGGGCAGAAGACAAATGGCCTATGCCAACCTTCGTTCACAAAGAAAGCCTTTCCAACCGAATTCTTATTCGAAAATACTCAGAGTCTGATCCATCGAAGCTAGAGAGCCAAACTAGCGTAGCTTCGGCGGGCGATTTGGAGCAGGACGGTTTACACGGATATCAAGCCGTCGAATTGATTCTGATCGAGCAGCTGAAACCCCATTGATCAAGGAATGACGGTAACGATGTGAATTACGAATTACGGTGACTCCCACTAGCCGGCCTCTCGTCAATGCCGCGCGGAACTTTTTTGGCGGCGTCAGCGGCTAATTTGCATCGGGCGGACTATTCATCCGGGGAGGAGCCCCACGACTGGTGAAGGAGGGAGGTCACTGGGTTGTTTGGTGGAGAACAATAAAGACTATAACTCGCTTATGAATGTAATCGGCCCGAATAAGGTGGGTAGTGCGAGTTTACAGGTAAATGATTTCCCAATTGGTCCGTGAGGAGTTGCCATCATGCATTTTAAAATAGCATTGAAAATTGCCGGATTTGTTGCAATTTTGGTTTTCGGAGGATCGGCCTGTACTGTGCCATCAACTCCTGAGATACTGAACTGTTCAAATGGAATCTTTGCCGATAATTGGCCGTTCACTTGGCGAGCAGTTGAGGAGAAATGTATATCACGCGTAACCTCGCAAATTGCGAAGGAGTTCATAGACTGGAATACGAAATATGAAGAATTTAATGAGGATACTGGTGCACTTTACCTTTTATATGGACGAGATTGATTGATAAGAATCTTGCGACTCCATTGTAATTGGACGAGAGAACGAAAGATTTTGATCAAGTAACTCGATCGCTTACGGACTCTTATGTTGGCATTTACGACGATATTGAAAAATTGCAGGAAGAATTGAAAATGTCTTTGGCCCAAAAAGGAGGCGGGGATGCGAATTCGCTCTATGCGATAAGGCTTTTAGGTTTAGTTCCAATTGAGCACGCGCGGCCCACCATTTTGTTCCTGAAGAGTCTGGTTGATCTTGACACCCACACCATTAAGGTCACGGGACAATACGGGGAAGAGATTGTAGAAATGCAAGAGTTGTTGGATTATCGGGCCAGTGCACAAGGTCGTTAGTTGCCATTCACAGATCCTAGTTATGACGCGGGTCATTACTTAGTGGCCGCTATTGTGCGGCAGGAACTGGAGAGAATTTCGCAATTTCGGTGCACTTTTATCGCGTTCGCCCGGCTATCATTGCACGTAGATTGACCACATGGCCCGCCTTGCCCGCATAGCGGCGTCCGGCTTCTACAACATCGGCCAGCTCACCTCCACCAACCCTGGGGCAACGCAAGGCAACAAGTATGACGGCTTTGGCAAGCTCGCCCGCCGGGACGTCACGCTGGGCACGCTGACCCACACCACGACCAGCGTGCGCGATGCCTCCGGCCAGACGGGTTGTTGATAAATACGGAGCTCGATATACGGTGGACGTAACTGTTACAGGTCCGGCCGGCACCGTTGAGGTTCGCACCGGGTGGAGTTTTAGCCCCCGGTTCAAACGTCCCGTCGCTGATGACACTATTCGTGAAGTAGAGTCCCGCTATGAAACCAAAGATCAACGACGTTGTGAGATTGATTTGTGATATGCTGGGAGAATCCCTTCAGGCCGGAGCTTTAGGAGTCGTTGTTGAAGAGCATTCTTATCCCGAGGAGGCATACGAGATTGAATTCAGTAGCGAAAATGGGAAGACCATCGCTCAATTAGCCTTACTTCCAAACCAGTTCGTACTGATTGCTGTGTAAGGAATTACAGCGCACTCTTTTCCATATCTCCTCTCCGAATTACGACATGATCCGGAATTACGCACTACGGTCGCATTACGAATTACGGTGACACCCATTAGCCGGCGGCTCGTCAAGAGCACGAAGCCGTAGGGCACGGTTTTTGATGACTGAGTTCAAGATCATACCTTTCACAGGCGCCGGGGAAATAGAGTTTGGAATGTCCCCGAATCAGATTAGACGGCGTCTTGGGACAAATTTTCGAACATTCAAACGATCTATCAGGGATACGTTTCCTTGCGACTATTTCGAAAATATTGGGGTATTTTGTTACTATAGTAAATCAGGAAAATTGAACGCGGTCGAGTTCACGAGTCCTGCCGCTCCTTCTCTGAATGGGGTTCGATTTCTAGGAACAGGGTTTGAAATCGCGAAACGTGCACTTATTTCATTGGGCCAAGAAATCGAAGAAGAAATTGATGGGGCAATCGCTCTTAGCCTAGGGGTTAGTATTTATGCCCCGTTGGCAAAAGAAGATTCCATGGCGCCCGTCGAGACAGTGCTAATCTTTCAAAAAGGATACTACCAATAGCAGCAAGGTATACAAATTTGCCAATCCGTTGGCAGCGCAAGCTGCCAATCCAGGGTTCGACCGGCGACAATGGCGGACATTAGAATGGCTAAGAAGGCAGCGAAACGGTGCGTCGGAGACCCTGCAAAGCCAAATCCCACAAAGGAGGCGATAACCTCCTTCTGTTCCAACCGACTAACAGGAGTGGCTAGTGGTCGACCTATCGATGCTCGAGTGGTTGGAGGAGTGGCACCAAGGGCAGTGCAACGGCGATTGGGAACACCAATACGGCGTAAAAATTGATACGATCGACAATCCTGGATGGGAAGTTTCAATAGATTTGCGCGGGACGCAGCTCCAGGGAAGAAATTTTACAGACGTAAGCTTTCAGTATGACGACGAGATCGATTGGTTTTATGTGACCGTAAAGGACGATACCTTCAAGGGACACGGAGGGGCAAGGAACTTATCGAGCATTATTGGAGAGTTTAAGAAGTTTGCGATGGATGCGCCAAGGGAAACAGAGCAATTAGATACCTAGAGAATTTTCGCCAGATGTACAAAACGGGAATTGCGATGACAGTGCTGGACTGCGCCCCGTAAGTGAGACACGGCAATTTCAGTGACAGGTTATCCTGACAGACAAAATGACGTTCAGAACGTCAGCAGTCAACCGATGCCTCAGCCTTGCGGCTTCACCACATCGGCCGGGCTGATGTCGAGCAGGTCGAGAGTGCGGCGCAACAGCTGCATTTCGCTCCCGGCGAGTTGCGAATCGGCCTTGGCGATTTCGGCCATGTGGCGGGCGAGCAGCTTGCGCCGTTCGACGTCGAGGTCGCGGAACTGCGCGACGGCCTGCGAGCCGTTGGTCTCGTAGCCGAATTCGTTGAGATATTCGATGACGCTGTCGATGCTGGTTTCGGGAATGCCGAAGGCGTCCCGGCAGATACGCCTGAAGGCGGTCATTTCGCTTTCGCTGACCGACCCGTCGGCGAGGATCATACGGAACAGCATGAGCAGCTCCGCCGACAGCACCGGATCGTCCGCGACCTTGCGCACGCCAGGATCGCCGTCGAAGATCGAGCGTATCTGGTCCAGCAATCCCATCGCCATCAGCCCCTTCCGATTCGTTCGGAAGGTAGCGCGGAATCGGATTTGCGCAAACGGGGTGCGAATGGTGGAAAAGCCGCCTGCGTGCGCTCATTGGTGTGTGACCGCGCGCCTGATACTATGCCGCTGTACGAATCATGTTGAGGAGGGACCGAACATGAATCTCAGTGCGCCTACCCAGCTTATTTTCATTATATCCCTTGTCATCGCCATCATCGGCGTTCTCGCCGCGCTTGGCGTTCTTGCGTTTATCCCTTTGAATGCCGCGTGGATTGTCGTCATCGCCTACATCGTGCTGGCCGCCGGCTGCCTGATGCGCGGGGCTTAAACACGTCCAGACAACTCCGAATCTCAGGCAACTCGGAGCGCCCGGCCAAAAGCCGGGCGCTTTTGATTCCGACGGATGGTCTGTTAAAGTCGCGTGGCGGAAGGAAAGCGCATGCCCGACAGCGAAGACGGCAGCCGCCACGAAAGCCCAGGGCTCGATCGGTTCGAGATGGTGCGGCGCGCGCCGAGCCATCGGCTTCAGGGCGCCGTCACCGACATGTGCGGCTTTCGCGAAACCATGCCAGGCCATTTTCGCGCCATCGAATATGCCTCGCTGACCGTGCCGCTGGTCATCAGCTTTGCCGAACCCTTTGCCATCGGGCTCGGCAGGGACCCCAGCGACAATGACCGCTTCGCCAGTTTTGCCGCCGGCCTTTATGCCGGGCCGGTAGTGATCGAATCCTTCGGCGGCGCCTGCTGTGTGCAGATCAATTTCACCCCGCTCGGCGCTCGTCGCTTCTTCGGGCGGCCGATGAGCGAACTGACCGACCGCATGGTCGGCCTGGATGACGTGCTCGGCGTTGACGGCATTGCACTTCGCGAAAGGCTCGGCAATTTGCCGGATTGGAGCACACGCTTCGCCATCGTTGAGGCCTTCGTCGCGGATCGGTTGGTAACCGCAGACCGCACTCAAGTCGAAATGGTCTGGGCCTATGAGACGATCGTCTCGACGAGTGGCCGGACCCGCATCTCGACGCTTGCCGAAAAACTTGGCTGGAGCCGCAAGCATCTCGCCGGAAAATTTTCGGATGCGATCGGCGTTGGACCCAAGACGCTCTCGCGCATCGTCCGCTTCAACCATGCGCTTGGCCTGTCGAGACAGGCGAACAGCGCTTGGGCCGACATCGCCGCCGACTGTGGCTATGCCGACCAGGCGCATCTGGTACGCGAGTTTCGCGACCTGGCAGGCGTCGCGCCGACGGCGCTTGCCGCTAGGTAACATTTCTTCAAGACGCGCAACCGGCCTTCGCCCAGACTGGGTTGATCGACCAACCCGTTGAAGGAGATCTGCCATGCCGAACATCACCGAACCACCGCGGATTTACCCGGCACTACGCTACAGAAATGCCGGCAACATGATCGACTGGCTGTGCGAGGCCTTCGGCTTCAGCATCCGCGCCCGCCATGGCGAAGGCGACGTGGTGCACCACGCCGAACTCGCATTCGGCTCTTCGATCATCATGCTCGGCACGGCGCGCGACGATGCCTATGGCAAGATGGTCGGCGCGCCCGGCTCGGGCGGCGGCAAGTCGATCTACATTGCGGTCGCTGATGCAGACGCGGCATACGCGCGCGCAAAAACCGCCGGCGCCGAGATTCTGGAAGAACTAACCGACCGCGACTATGGCAGCCGCGAATTCATATGCCGCGATCCGGAAGGCAATGTCTGGTCGTTCGGCACCTACTGGCCGAAGGCTGACGAGAAAGCATGATCCCGAAAAGTGGAGACCGGTTTTCGGACAAGATCATGCTCAAGCAAAGTATCTAACGCGCCAGCCCAAAAATCGCGTCGCAGTCGAGGTGGGTTTCCAGTTCGGCTGCGATCTCGTCCAGTGCCTGTTCGACCTCGGCGCGGTAGTCGATGCCGCCGCCCTTGACGCCGAGGCTTTCGAGGAATTTCGCCCGGAAGGCGTCGGCGGAAAACAGCCCGTGCATATAGGTGCCCGATACCTTGCCGTCGGCCGAGATAGCACCGTCATCGATGCCGTTGATAACGGCGTACGGCCGCAGCGTATCCGGACCTGTGGTGCGGCCGAGATGGATCTCGTAGCCCTCGAGCGGCAGATCGAACGGCACCGAGCGCGCGCTGACGTTGCGCACCGTCTTTTCCGGCTCCATCACCGTTTCGACGTCGAGCAGCCCGAGGCCTTGCGTTTCTGTAACGCTGCCCTCGACGCCGTCGGGATCGCGCACGATATGACCAAGCATCTGGAAGCCGCCGCAAATGCCAACGATGTGGCCACCGCGTTTCCTATGCGCGGCAAGGTCGCGGTCCCAGCCGTTCTCGCGCAATTTCAGGAGATCGCCGATCGTCGACTTCGAGCCGGGAATGACCACCAGACCCGCATCTTCGGGCAAGCGCTCACCAGGCGGCACGAACACCACCTCGACCTGCGGTTCGGCCTTGAGCGGGTCGAGATCGTCGAAATTGGCGATGCGCGAGAGCACCGGCACGGCGATCTTCAGCGCGCGCTTCTCGCCGGACGCCAGTCGTTCGAGTACGACGGAGTCTTCCGACGGCAGCCGCGCCGCCGCCTTCAGCCACGGCACAACGCCAAAACAGCGCCAACCGGTGAATTTTTCGATCGCCTCGATGCCATCGTCGAACAGCGAGACATCGCCGCGGAACTTGTTGATGAGATAGCCGACGATCATGCGCCGGTCCTCGTCCGGCAGGATCAGATGGGTGCCCGCGACCGAGGCGATGACGCCGCCGCGATCGATATCGCCGACCAGGATCACCGGCACGCCGGCGCGCGTCGCAAAGCCCATATTGGCAATGTCACGGCTCCTGAGATTGATCTCGGCCGGCGAGCCGGCGCCCTCGACGATGACCAGATCGGCGCCCTCGCCGACCTTTGCCCAAGAGTCCAGCACCGCATCCATCAGCCGGGCCTTCAGCGCCTGGTAGTCGCGTGCCCGCGCTTCGCCGAACACCTTGCCCTGCACGACGACTTGAGCGCCGACATCGGTCTGCGGCTTGAGCAGCACCGGATTCATGTGGACGGTCGGCGCCACGCCGCAGGCGATCGCCTGCAGCCATTGGGCGCGGCCGATCTCGCCGCCGCCTGAATCGCCCGGAATATCGGCGACGGCCGCGTTGTTCGACATGTTCTGCGGCTTGAACGGCCGCACTTTCAAGCCGCGCTTCTTCGCCGCGCGGCAGAGGCCGGCAACCAGCACCGTCTTGCCGACATCCGAACCCGTGCCCTGCAGCATGATCGCTTTGGCCATGTCAGTCCCTGCCCTGCGCAACGGTTCCGGTGATCGTCGACTTGGCCGCCAGCGGCCCACCACGCCAGAGATAGAGCGCCAGCAGCGGCTCCTTGCCGGTGCGCATGGCGTGGCTGACGTCAGAGGCATGATGGATCACCTCGCCCGCCGATCGAAGGTGAAAACCGCCATCGCCCATGCGCCATTCGGTGCCGCCGGTCAGCGGGATGTAGATCTCCTCCGCCACATGGTGATGATCGGGGTAGACGATGTCGGGTCCAAGGATCAGCAGGCCGGCCGCAACCTCTTCATTGACGAAATGGCCGCGTGTACCGAACACCTCCAGCCAGCCGTAATTGTCGATGAAAACCTTGCCGAAATCCGCCTCGCCATAGGTTTGCCCCCAGCGCAGATCGCCGCGACGCTCCGCAACCAGCCGCGCCAGCGACTTGGCCGCAGCGGGAGCGAGTTCGACGATCCGGCCGAGCTGGACGAGACAAGGCAGTGCATGCGGTTCGAGCGGCCGGCTTGGCATGTCCCAGTCGATTCGGGCCACGGCGTCGCGCACCAGCGCATCGTCGGACGTCTGGAGATAGGCATGGAAGCATCCAAGCAGTTCGTCGAAAGTTGTCGTCACACTTTGCTCCAAAGCGCATTCGCACACAGCCGCTGCCCAGACGGTTGGATGGAGACGGTCGGGTTGCGCGGCGGCATCATTGGTCTAGATTGGACGGCGCGCAAAGCCAAAAACGACAGGCCAGCAGGCCGGAAACATCAGGGAGCACGCCATGGACGCCGCTGTCGATGCGGGCACCAGCCAGTTCGAACTCAACGAAGACCAGCGCGCCATCCAGGAGATGGCGCAAGCCTTCGCCGCCGACCGTGTGGCGCCGAACGCACTCGACTGGGATCGCAACAAGTATTTCCCCGCCGATGTGATCCGCGAGACAGGTCCGCTCGGCCTTGGCGGCATCTATGTCCGCGACGACGTCGGCGGCTCGGGGCTCGGCCGGCTCGACGCCGTGCTGATCTTCGAGGCGCTTTCGCGTGCCGATCCGGCGTTTTCCGCCTTCATCTCGATCCACAACATGGCGGCATCGATGATCGACCGCTTCGGCAGCGACGAGCAGCGCCGGTGCTTCCTGCCGAAACTGACCTCGATGGAATGGCTGGCCAGCTACTGCCTGACCGAGCCGGGCTCCGGCTCGGATGCGGCAGCGCTGAAGACGCGCGCGGTCAAAACCGGCGGCGATTATGTGCTGAACGGCGCCAAGCAGTTTATCTCCGGTGCCGGCGACAGCGACCTCTATGTCGTCATGGCGCGCACCGGCGCCGACGGGCCGAAAGGCATTTCCACCTTCGTCGTGCCGAACGATGCGTCCGGCCTTTCCTTCGGCGCCAACGAGCGCAAGATGGGCTGGCACATGCAGTCGACCCGCCAGGTCGTCTTCGAGGACTGCAAGGTGCCGGTCGAAAACCTGCTGTCGGTCGAGGGCGCCGGCTTCGGCATCGCCATGGCCGGGCTCGACGGCGGCCGGTTGAACATCGCCGCCTGTTCGCTCGGCGGCGCGCAATCGGCGCTCGACAAGGCGCTCGCCTACACCGCCGAACGCAAGGCTTTCGGCTCGAAGATCAACCAGTTCCAGGCGCTGCAGTTCAAGCTCGCCGACATGGAGACCGAACTGCAGGCAGCGCGCGTCTTCCTCTACACCGCCGCCTCGAAGCTCGACCGCAACGCGCCGGATGCCTCGAAATGGTCGGCGATGGCCAAGCGCTTCGTCACCGACACCGGCTTCAATATCGCCAACGACGCCCTGCAGCTGCACGGCGGCTATGGCTATCTGCATGATTACGGCATCGAGAAGCTGGTGCGCGACCTGCGCGTCCACCAGATCCTCGAAGGCACCAACGAGATCATGCGCGTCATCATCGCTCGCGCCCTAATCGGACGATAGAGAATTTAGTGAATAGTGAATGGTGAATGGTGAATGGTGAGGCTATCATATAGACCATGAGTAATACATGATCCCTACTGACTACTGACTACTGACTATTCACTATTCACTATTCACTATTCCACTCACGGAGCGCCATTATGACCACCATCGCCTTCATCGGCCTCGGCAATATGGGCAATCCGATGGCCGCCAACCTGGTCAAGGCCGGGTATGCCGTGCACGGCTTCGACCTGGTGCCGGAGAACCTCGTCATTGCCAGGGAGCACGGCGTCATCGTCATGGCCAATGCCGTTGCGGCGGTGAAGGATGCCGATGCGGTCATCACCATGTTGCCGGCCGGCAAGCATGTTCTGTCGGTTTACGCTGACATAGTGTCCAAGGCAAAAAAAGGCGCGCTGTTCATCGATTCCTCGACCATCGATGTCGAGTCGGCCCGAAAGGCCCATGCCATCGCCGCCAAGCATGGATTGCTGACGATCGACGCGCCGGTCTCTGGCGGCACGGGCGGTGCGGCGGCCGGCACGCTGACCTTCATGGCCGGCGGTTCGAAGGATGCCTTCGCCAAGGCCGAACCAATCCTCAAGCCGATGGCCGACCGCATCGTTCATTGCGGCGACGCCGGCGCCGGACAGGCGGCGAAGATCTGCAACAACATGATTTTGGGCATTTCGATGATCGGCGTTGCCGAGGCCTTCGTGCTGGCGGAAAAGCTCGGCCTGTCGCACCAGGCGCTGTTCGACGTCGCCTCGACCTCGTCCGGCCAGTGCTGGTCGCTGACCACCTATTGCCCGGTGCCCGGCCCGGTGCCGACATCGCCCGCCAACACAGGCTACAAGCCGGGGTTTGCCGCGGCACTGATGCTGAAGGACCTCAAACTGTCACAGGAGGCCGCACAGAGCGTCGGTGCAGCAACGCCGCTCGGCGCCGAGGCAGCCCAGCTCTATGCGCTGTTCAACGCACAAGGGAATGCCGGCGCGGATTTTTCCGGCATCATTAATTTCCTCCGTGGTGACCCGGCGTAAGCTCCAAGTTCACAGGTTTCGATCTGCCCAAAGCGGAAAGCCGGCAAATTTAGGTTTGCTTAAGCTCTTGCTAACCCTGCAGTAACGATATGCGTTTAAAACGGATTGCGAGGCGGACATCCGCCCGGCGCTCCGGATCAGGTCTCGCGTACCGGAGCCCGTAAGTTTCGCCGTTAGTTTCGCAAGTGTATTGTTGGCGAAGCGCCATGCGTATCTGGCAAAGCCGCGTTCCGATGGAGCGCGGTTTTTGCGTTTCGCATCCTCGCCTGGCGAGCGCCCATTCAAACGCCGGGCGCCCGCCCGACATGGAGCGCCCGGCGATCGCCTCCCTAATGCTTGCGCAAATCTGCTTGCGCCAGGTCGAGCGCCGTGGCGATGCGGTCGCAGGCCATGTCGATCGTCTCGCGCGTCCAGATCAGCGGCGGCGACAGGATCATCGTGTCGCCGGTGGCGCGCAGCATCATGCCCTGGGCAATCGCGTGGTCGCGAACCATCACCGCCGCGCTGCCGGCCGGCAGGAAGCGCTCCTTGGTCACCTTGTCCTTGACGATCTCGATCGCCCCCATCAGCCCGAACGAGCGCACCTCGCCGACCAGATCGTGGCCGCCGAGGCGTTCCTGCAGCGCCCTGGCGAAGTAAGGCCCGGTGTCGTTCCTCACGCGCTCGACCAGGCCTTCCCGCTCGATGATCTCGAGGTTCTTTAGCGCCACCGCGCAGGCCACAGGATGCCCGGCATAGGTGTAGCCGTGATAGAATTCGCCGCCCTTTTCGACCAGCGTCGCCGCGATGCGGTCGCCGACCAGCAGCGCCGACAGCGGCTGATAGCCAGAGGTCAGCGCCTTGGCCGTGGTGATGGTGTCGGGCTCGACATCGAAGGCTTGTGCGGCGAACCACTCGCCTGTGCGGCCATATCCGGTGATGACCTCGTCCAGCATCAGCAGGACATCGTATTTGCGGCAGATGCGCTGCACCTCCGGCCAATAGCTCATCGGCGGGATCTTCACCCCGCCTGCCCCCATCACCGGCTCGCCGATGAAGGCGGCCACCTTGTCGGCGCCGGCTTCGAGGATCGCGTCCTCGACCGCTTTTGCCGCGCGCAGGCCGAAATCATGGTCGCTTTCGCCGGGCAGTGCGAGCTCATAGGCATAGGGCATCATCACATGGACGATGTTGGGCACGGCGCCGCCGAGCTGCTTGTGCATCAAATCCATGCCGCCGAGCGAGGCGCCGGCGATGGTCGAGCCGTGGTAGCCCATCTTGCGTGAGATGATGCGGTTCTTCTCGGGCCTGCCTTCCAGCACCCAATAGTGACGGACCAGGCGCAGCGCCGTGTCGTTGGCCTCCGAACCGGACGAGCCGTAGAACACCTGGTTGATGTGCCTTGGCGCGATCTCCGCCAGCTTTTTCGACAGCAGAACCGGCGTCGGCGTCGAGCATTTGAAGAAAGAGTTGTAGTAGGGCAATTCCTTCATCTGGGCGTAGGCGGCGTCGGCAAGCTCGTCGCGGCCATAGCCGACATTGACGCACCACAGCCCAGCCATGCCGTCGAGGATTTCCGTCCCTTCGGCATCATAGATGAACGGCCCGTTGGCGTGGGTGATGATGCGCGAGCCGGTCTCGCGCATCTCTTTGTGGTCGGTGAACGGATGAAGGTGATGCGCGGCATCGATCTGCTGAAGCTGCTTCAGCGAATAATTCTGGTAGGTCATGTCTGGTCTTTCCTCTTGAACCAATCCGGCAGCTTTCGCGCCGGGGCGGATTCGTCAGAGGACAGCGGGCGGCGAATAGCCGATGCGAGCGCAGAGCCGCAACAGCTCGGCGCGTAGCGTGCGCGACGACGGCGTCACCGCCACCCCAAATGTGCAACCCGATTTCGCCAGCCGAGCCATGCATGTACCTTAGGCTGCCTCGAGCCCTCAGTTCAAGCCATGCCGGTCAAGCGACGCCAGTCAATTGGTGCCAGTCAGGGCCCGCTGCAGGAAGACGTACTTCATCGCCGCCTGTGCGGCCTGCGGCCGCCGGTCGCCGCGTCCACCATGGCCGCCCTCGGTCTCCTCAAAGAACAGCGTCTTGCCGTGGCCGGCCGCCTGCAGCCGTGCCGCCATTTTGCGCGCATGCCCGGGATGGACGCGATCGTCGGCGGTCGAGGTCGTCAGCAACACCGGCGGATAGGCTGCGTCCGTGTCTACATGCTGGTAGGGCGAATAGGCGGCGAGCCAGGCTGCCCCTTCCGGCTTCTCCGGATCGCCATACTCGGCCATCCACGACGCGCCGGGCGGCAGCTCGGTGTAGCGCAGCATATCGAGCAGCGGCACGTCGATGATCACTGCACCGAACAATTCCGGGTGCTGGGTCAGCGAGACGCCGGTCAGCAAGCCACCATTCGATCCGCCCTGGATGCCCAGCGTGGCGGGCGTGGCGATGCCGCGTTTGACCAGATCTTGCGCGACCGCGGCGAAATCGTCGAAGGCATTCTGGCGATTGGCCTTGAGCGCCGCCTGATGCCAGTTCGGGCCGAACTCGCCGCCGCCGCGGATGTTGGCCTGCACATAGGCATTGCCCTTCTCCAGCCACAGCCTGCCGCGCACGCCGGCATAGCCGGGCAGCAGCGGCACTTCGAAGCCGCCATAGCCGTAAAGCAATGTCGGCACGGGTCCATGCAAGTCGCGCCTCCTGACGACGAAGTACGGGATCATCGTGCCATCCTTCGAGCGCGCCTCGAACTGTTCGGAGACCAGGGACGACGCATCGAAACGCGCCGGCTGCGACTTCACCGTTGCCAGCCCCGCGGCGTTGTCGTCCGACCAGATGATCGAGCTCGGCGTCAGGAAATCGGTGAAGGAGAAGGAGACGCTGGAACCGAAATGCTCGGCATGGCTGATGCCGACATTGCCGTTTTCGGGCAACGCCACGGGCTTGAACTCCCAGCCGCTGTCGCTGCGCTTGCCGGCGACGACCTTGCCGCGCACATTGTCCATCAAATTGATGAACAGCCGGTCCTGCGTGCGGGCAATACCGGCGATCGAGACACGGTGCGCCGGCTCGAGCACGGTACCGAGGGATCCGAATAGCCTGGTTTCGATCCAGCGCTCGAAATCGAGTGAATAGAGCCCGTCGGGCTTACAAAGCGTGCCGTCCGGCGCAGTCCACGGGGTACGCACGCCGAAGACGAGCTGGCCCTTGAACAGCGCTGTATCGGTGACGTCGTCCGGCAACGGGATGCGCCTGTTCTCGCCGGAAGGCAGCCGCAGGAAACTGTGCGAGGCGAAGAAGTCGATGGTTCGGGCGAGGAAGACATGACGCTTGTCGCCGTCGAATTCGACGGACCCGCCGGCGGCAAGATCCTGCTTCAGCGCCTCGAAGATCGGCATCGCCGCTTCCAGTGTCGTGCCGCGCCGCCAAAGCTTGACCACGCGCGGATAACCGGACTGGGTCTTGTCGTCCTCCTCGAAGGCGGCGGAAACGATAACCGTGTCCTCGTCCAGCCAGCTAAAGCTCGATTTCGAGGCAGGAGCGCGAAAGCCGCCATCGACGAACGATCTGCTTTCGATATCGAATTCGCGCATCTCGCTGGCATCGCCGCCATCCGGCGACAGGTTGAGCAGGCAGCGGCTGAAGTCGGGGTAGAGCCGGCTGGCGCCGCTGAACACCCATTTCACCCCCTCTTTCGCCGCCAGACTGTCGAAGTCGATGATCGTCTGCCATTCCGGCTTGTCGGTCTTGTAGGAGGCGACGGTGGTGCGCCGCCAGAGGCCGAGTACGTTCGTCCGGTCCTGCCAGAAATTATAGACATAGCCGTTGATAGCGGCCCCGACGGCGATGTTATCCTCGGCTGTCATCAGGTCGAGCGCCGTCTCGAACGACATCTGATAGGACGGATCACCCTGCAGCTCCCCGACCGTAACTGCATTTTGGTGATGCACCCAGTCGAGCGCCTGCTTGCCCCTCCTGTCCTCAAGCCAGAGAAACGGGTCTTCGGCCGCCGAACCCGGCTGGCCCTTGGTATTCGATTTGGTCATGAGGTCTCCGGTTGAGTCGGGTGGCGACATAGCCAAGATCGACATGGGCCGCTTACATTCAAGTCATTCGTCAGAAACGGCGGCTTTCTGGCATTCACACCATCCGTCTTCGAATGACCGTTACAACTGCCAGCGCCAGGCAAATGGCACCGAGCGTCATTGGCAGGCCGCCGGCGCCAACAACATCCATGGCGCTGCCCGCCAGCGGCGGCACGGCGATGCCGCCGACGCCCCACATCAGCGAGAAGGCGGCGTTGCCGGCGACCAGTGCCGAGCCGGTGAACCGCTCGCCGAGTTCAATGATCGACATCGTGTAAATGCCGTAGGAAACCGCGCCCCAGATGAAGACGCACGGCCAGATCAGCGGCGTCTCGATGAGAACCGGCAACAGAACGCATCCGAGCACCGTCATCGAAACACAGATGAACCGCACCAGCCGCGCCGTCAGTCGTTCCGCCAGCAGGCCGAGCGGCACCTGCATAGCGATGTTGCCGGCGATCATCACCGACAGCAGCGCCGACATGCGCGCTTCCGCAATGCCGTAATGCGTTCCATAGACCGGCAGCAAGGCGAGCACCGCCTGTTCGAAACCGGCGGCCACGATCACCGCCGATAACAGCAGCCACGCCTGCGGCACGAACCCCAGCACCGAAACGCGGTGCCCGCTCTCGTCGACCCTCGGCAGCCGTGCCAGCACCGAGGCGAGGCAGGCGCCGCAAAACAGAAATGCGGCGATGCCGACCAGAAACGGCGGCCATCCCATGGTGCCGACCGCAAGCAGGCACAGCGGTCCCGCCGCAAAGCCCGCCGAAATGATCGTCGAATAGATGCCCATGACGCGGCCGCGGCGTGTCGGCGGCGCCAGTGCGATCACCCAGACTTCGCTCAGCACGTAGAGCGGGTTGGTGACGGCGCCGATCAAAAAGCGCAGAGGAAACCACAGATAGACATTTTGCGTCCAGCCGATCAGCGCCAGCACCAGCGCGGAAAGTGCCGCGCAAGTAAGCGCGGTGCGCCCTGCCCCGAAACGCCGTGCCAGCGCCGGAACCAGCGGCGACGAGACGATGAAGCCGATCGGCGTCATTGCCGCCGACAGGCCGATCATGGCCGGCGAGACGCCCTGGCGCTGCAGGATGAAGCTCAACAGCGGATAGCTCAGCCCTTGCGCGATGGCGAACACCGAGACGGTGGCGATCACGCCGGTGATTGCCGCCCATTGCACTGTCTCGCCGCTGTCCTGTTCCGCCCGGTCCATGATGCAGGACTAGCGTTTCGCTTTCATCGCGGTAAGCACCGGCAACGAAAACCGCTTGCGCCAGCCGGAAGAGATAAGAGCCTGACGATCCCTCCGGCTGCCCTTCAGGCATGTCGCTTCCCTCGTCCTAGTGGTCGCCGCCTCCGCAATGGCTGGCCGGCCGGCAGTCCATTATGCCGCCGCATTGCCGCAGCGTACGAGGACTATCATGACCGCCGCCCTTCAGCCCGCCGAACCTGCATTGGCAAACGACCGCGCCCGTCGCGGCGGCCGCGCGGGAAAGCGTGCCGGCGGATCGGCGGCGTTCGAGCAGCCGCCGTTTCGGCAGTTGAAGAACCCGCTGGCGCCGACCCGGCTGGTTTCCGACGACGAGCTGGAATCTATCCACCTCGCCTCTCTGCGCGTGCTGCGGGAAATCGGCGTCGACGTGCTGCATGACGAAGCCCGGCGCATCATGAAGGCGCATGGCGCCGATGTCCGCGAAGGCAGCGAGCGGGTGCGCTTCGACAGTGACATGATCCTGGAACTGGTTGCGCACTGCCCGCCGGAATTCACCATCCACGCCCGCAACCCGGCGCACAACGTGCGCTTCGGCGGCGATAATCTGATCATCTCGATGATGGCGTCGGCGCCCAATTGCTCCGACGTCGATCGCGGCCGCCGGCCGGGCAACCAGCAGGACTACCGCAACTTCCTCAAGCTTGCGCAGATGCACAACATATTGAACTGCACGGGCGGCTATCCGGTCGAGCCGATCGACATCCATCCGTCCGTCCGCCACCTTGAATGCATCCGTGACCTCGCCACGCTGACCGACAAGATGTTCCACATCTATTCGCTCGGCAAGGAGCGCAACGTCGACGGCATCGAGATCACCAGGATCGCACGCGGCATCAGCCATGAACAGTTGCTTGCAGAGCCGTCGGTATTCACCATCATCAACACCAATTCGCCGCTCAAGCTCGACGTGCCGATGATGGAAGGCATCATCCAGATGTCGAGCAAGGGCCAGGTTGTCATCGTGACCCCGTTCACCCTGTCCGGCGCCATGGCGCCGGTGACGATTGCCGGCGCGCTGGTGCAACAGAATGCCGAGGCGCTGTCAGGCATCGCCTTCGCGCAGATGGTGCGCAAGGGCGCGCCTGTCGGCTACGGCGGCTTCACCTCGAATGTCGACATGAAGTCCGGCGCGCCGGCCTTCGGCACGCCGGAATATATGAAGGCGCAGCTGGTCGGCGGGCAGCTCGCCCGCCGCTACAATATCCCCTACCGCACCTCCAACACCTGCGCCGCCAACACGGTCGATGCGCAGGCCGCCTATGAAAGCGTGTTCTCACTGTGGGGCGCCATCCAGGGCGGCGGCAATCTGATGATGCATGCGGCCGGCTGGCTCGAAGGCGGCCTGCGCTGCTCCTACGAGAAGACCATCCTCGACATAGACCTGTTGCAGATGGTCGCCGAGTTCCTGACGCCGCTCGATCTTTCCGAGGAAGCACTCGGTTTCGACGCCATACAGTCCGTCGGCCCCGGCGGCCATTTCTTCGGCACCCAGCACACGCAGGACCGCTACAAGACCGCGTTCTATGCGCCTATTATCTCGGACTGGCGCAATTTCGAGAGTTGGGCGGAGGCCGGGTCGCCGACGGCACTCGAAAAGGCCAATCGCGTGTGGAAGGAACGGCTGGCGTCCTATGAAGAGCCTTACATGGATCCGGCAATCCGGGAGGAGCTCAACGCTTTCGTCGACAAGCGCCGGGCCGAAGGCGGCGCGCCGACCGATTTCTGATCATCTGATGAGTAGTCGACCCCCACTCCGTCTTGATGGCAGGCTGGCCGGAAACATCGCTGTATCCGATCTCCGCTTTGTTTTCGCGCCCCGCTCACTCGATTCAATCTCTTCAAAAACGGATCTATCTTCATGAAATCTCATGCAAAAGCGGTTGTCATCGGCGGCGGGGTCGTTGGCTGCTCGGTGCTCTATCATCTGGCCAAGGCTGGCTGGACCGACATCATGCTGATCGAGCGTTCGGAGCTCACTTCCGGCTCGTCCTGGCATGCGGCGGGCGGCTTCCATACGCTGAACGGCGATCCCAACGTCGCCAAGCTGCAGGCCTACACGGTGCAGCTTTACAAGGAGATCGAGGAGATTTCCGGCCAATCCTGCTCGCTGCACCTGACCGGCGGCGTGATGATGGCCGACACGCCCGAGCGCATGGACTTCTTGCGGCTCGCCCACGCCAAGGGCCGCTATCTCGGCATGGACACCGAACTGATCACGCCGTCCGAAGCCAAGGCGATGTTCCCGCTGATGGACGAGACGAATTTCGTCGGCGCCATGTGGGATCCAGTCGAGGGCCATCTCGACCCTTCCGGCACCACCCATGCGTATGCCAAGGCCGCCAGGAAGCTAGGCGCCGAGATCGTACTGCGCAACCGCGTCGTGGAACTGACGCAGGAGGTCGACGGCACCTGGAACGTCGTCACTGAGCAAGGCACAGTCAAAGCCGAGCATGTGGTCAACTGCGGCGGCCTGTGGGCGCGCGAGATCGGTCGCATGGTCGGCGTCGAACTGCCGGTGCTGGCCATGGAGCACATGTATCTCCTGACCGAGCCGATGCCGGAGGTCGAGGAATTCAACAAGTCGACCGGCCGCGAGATGATTGGCGTGCTCGATTTCAAGGGCGAAATCTATACCCGCCAGGAACGCAACGGCATCCTGCTCGGCACCTATGAAAAGGCCTGCAAGCCGTGGTCGCCGGTCAACACGCCCTGGGATTTCGGCCACGAGCTGCTGCAGCCAGACATCGACCGCATCGCGCCGTCGCTCGAGATCGGCTTCAAGCATTTCCCCGGCATCGAAAAGGCCGGCATCAAGCAGATCATCAACGGCCCCTTCACCTTCGCGCTGGACGGCAACCCGCTGGTCGGCCCGGTGCAGGGCCTGACCAATTTCTGGTGCGCCTGCGCCGTCATGGCCGGCTTCAGCCAGGGCGGCGGCGTCGGCCTGGCGCTGTCGAACTGGATGGTCCATGGTGACCCCGGCTTCGACGTCTGGGGCATGGACGTTGCGCGCTTCGGCGAATGGGCAACGCTGCGCTATACCAACGCAAAGGTCCGCGAAAATTATTCGCGCCGTTTCTCCATCCGCTTTCCCAACGAGGAATTACCGGCGGCAAGACCAGCGCAGACGACCCCGCTTTACGACACCATGCTGGCCAACAACGCCGTCATGGGCGACAGCTGGGGTCTCGAAACCCCGCTCTGGTTCGCGCCGAAAGGCTCGGAGCCGAACGACGTCGTGTCCTTCCACCGCTCCAATGATTTCCGCCCGATCGGCGAGGAGGTGCGCGCCACCCGCGAGAAGGTCGGCGTCACCGAGATCGCCAACTTCGCCAAATACGAAGTCTCCGGACCGGGGGCCGAGGACTTTCTCAACCGGCTGATGACCAATCGCATGCCGAAGACCGGCCGCATCGTGCTGACGCCGATGCTGAACGAGTTCGGCAGACTGATCGGCGACTTCACCATCGCCAAGGCGGGCCCAAGGGGTGGGGAAGACCGCTTCATGATCTGGGGTTCTTCGGCAGCGCAAAAATACCACATGCGCTGGTTCGAGAAGCATCTGCCAAAGGATGGAAGCATCCGCATCCACCGCTTCGACCAGACGCTGGTCGGTCTCTCCATCGCCGGGCCGAAATCCCGCGACCTGCTGCAGAAACTGGTCGATGTCGACATCTCGACCAAGGCCTTCCGCTTTATGGATTTCCGCGAGATGGCGGTCGGCGGCGCGCCTTGCATGGTCAATCGGATCACCTACACCGGCGACCTCGGCTACGAGATATGGATGGCGCCTGCCTACCAGCGCCTGGTCTACAAGGCGATCAAGGAGGCTGGCGAAGAGTTTGGGCTTGTCGATTTCGGCATGCGGGCTTTGCTCTCTATGCGCCTTGAGAAGAACTTCCCGACCTGGTTCCGCGAGCTACGTCCGATCTACGGACCGTTCGAAGGCTCGATGGACCGCTTCATCAAGCTGGAGAAGAACGACTTCATCGGCCGGGAAGCAGCGGCCAAGGAACAGGCAGAAGGGCCGAAACTGCGCCGTGTCTCCTTCATCGTCGATGCCGCGGATGCAGACGTCATGGGCGACGAGCCGATCTGGGCCAAGGTCGGCGGCAAGGATTACGGCACCGTGGAAAAGCCGCATGGCTATGGCGCGCCGCGCTTCGACGCGGGCGGCAAGGAAGTGCGCGGCTCGAACGCCGCCGAAGGCGCGTCTGCCGTGCGCGGCATTGTCGACGGCGACTGGCGGGTGGTCGGCTGGGTCACCTCCGGCGGCTATGCGCATTATGTCGAGAAGTCGATGGCGCAAGGCTATGTACCGGCAGCGCTTGCCGAGAACGAGAGCGCCGGCCTGTTCGAGATCGAAATCCTCGGGCACCGGCGTCCCGCACGCATCAATGTCGAACCGCCCTTCGACCCGAGCGGCGAAAAGATGAGGACGTAGGCGCAGCCAGCCGGTCGCATTGTGCGGAGCATACTCTTCATGCTAGCGCAGCCGGCAACACTCTGCTGGCAAGGGCGATGAGATTTCATTGAAGTACAATCTGAGATGGGCCGAGTGGCTGGCCGAGGGACGGATCGGCCCCTTCCCGGCAACGATCGTCATGGTCGCGGCTTATTTTGCCTTGCAGACCATCATACTGTCCCTGTTGAGCTCTTGGGCGGGAACCGGCGTCGGCATCGATGATGCGGAGCAGCTGATCTATGTTCCGTATCTCTGGGCTGGATATGGCGGCTCGCAACCACCCCTGTACACCTGGATCAACTGGCTGGCCGCGCATGTTTTCGGCACCAGTATCTTCACGCTGAAGCTCGTCAAATACTCCGTGCTGTTCCTTGCCGCCTGCAGCGTGTTCGCCGCCATGCGGCGGTTCGGCTACACCAAAGCGACAGCGGCGGCGGCCATGTTCGGCCTGTTTACGATCCCGCAGATCGTCTGGGAATCGCAGCGCGCCTTGTCGCATTCCGTCGCCGTCGTCGGCTTCTGCTCGCTGCTCCTGCTGGCCATGGCCTATCTTCTCGAGCGGCGAAGCATGATCGCCTATGCGGCGTTTGGCCTGGCCACCGCGGCGGCAATTCTTGCCAAATATAATGATGTCTTCCTCGTGGTGGCCCTTGTTGCGGCCGTGCTGTCGCTGCGCGAATGGCGCAGCGCGATCCTCGATCCGAAGTTCGCCATCAGCATAGCGGTCGCGATATTGGTGCTGGCGCCGACCACCTATTGGAGCCTCATGCATCCCGCCGATTTATTGTCGAGAGGCGAGAAGTTCGGAATAGACGCGCAACAAGGGCGCGTGGCGGCGGCCTTTGTCGGCGCCGGCAAGTTTATCATGGGCACCTTCAATTTCGCGGTCTTGCCGGTGCTCGTTTCCGCCCTGGCTTTCTGGCTGGCGAAGTTCCGTTTCTCGGAGCGGCTCCCGAAAGGTCCGGCAAGGGAAATTCTGTTGTGGCGTACCTTGGCGCTCGGCTTGGCCATGCTGGCAATACTTGTACTTGCCACCGGCGTGACGGTGGTCAAGGACCGCTGGCTGCTGCCGGTCCTGTTCATGTTGCCGCTGGCCATCGTCGCCACTATGGAACGGCTGGCGCCGCGGGGCAGGAATGCGCAGCTCCTGGTGATCGCGGCTGGAGCGATCATCGCCGTGCTGCTCGCGCCCGCCACCTGGTACGTCCAGATAAACGGGACCAGTGGCCTCTCGCGGATGATCCGCGTGGATTACCCCGCCCTCTATCGCCAACTGACTGCGGACGGACCGGTCAAAACCGCAATATCTGATGGTGCATGGGTCGGAAACCTGCGGTTGGTCGACGAAAAACTGCTCGCACTTGACCAGGAAGTGCCTAATTTCGAAACGCTGATGCAGGAGCCGGCCGTACTCGTCTGGCTTGACCGAGACGATCCGCGTCCGGTCATTTTGGAGCAGCTCAAAGCGGCCGGCTATGAGCCGGACGGCCAACCACGGCAAATGATGGTTCCGCTGTTGCGCGGCACCGGCAAGTCCGCCCGGGCCGGCGCCTATGTAAGATTGAAGAGAATGGCGGTGGGAGAAGCCACGGCGCCCAAGGGAGGCGTTAGCGGAGGAGCCGAGGGTGGACAGGAACCCGACTGACCGGCCCCGTCATCACCGCAAGATCATGCCGTTCGAGCCCGACGGCTCGAATGATGTGCTGCGCAAAAAATCGCAGCTGAAGGCCGCTGAACTCAACCAGCATGCGCTGGGCTATGGAGCGCTGGCGGAAGCCGAATGGCAGGCGGCGGGCATTGCTGCTCCTGACCTGCCCGCCATGCGCCGATACCGGCTCGAGCGCATCCGCGCCGAGCTGAAGCGCCGCGACTATGCGGGAGCCCTGCTCTACGATCCGGTCAATATCCGCTATGCCACCGACGCAACCAACATGCAGCTCTGGGTCGCACACAATCGGACCAGGCATTGTTTCGTTGCCACCGATGGCCCGGTGGTGCTGTTCGACTATTTCTCCTGCGAGCACCTTTCCGATCATTCCGGCGTCGTCGACGAGGTGCGGCCGGCGGTGTCGTGGGCTTATCTGTACAGCGGCGAGCTGACCGGTCAAAAAGTCCGCCGCTGGGCAGCCGGCATCGCCGACCTGGTATTGGAACATGGCGGCGGCAATCGCCGCATCGCAGTCGACCACATCAATCCCGAGGGCATCGAAGAGCTCGCCCGCCTCGGCATCTCGACCGGCAATGGCGAGGCGGTGATGGAAAATGCGCGGCTGATCAAATCGCCCGACGAAATCCTTGCCATGCGCCGGGCGATCGCCGCTTGCGAGGCGGCAATGGGCGAGATGGAGAAGGCGCTGAGGCCTGGCATCTCCGAGAACGAATTGTGGGCCGAACTCCATCGCGGCAACATCGCGCGCGGCGGCGAATGGATCGAAACCCGGCTCCTGTCGTCGGGTCCGCGCACCAATCCATGGTTCCAGGAGTGTTCGTCGCGGACGATCGAGGCCGGCGAGCTCGTCGCTTTCGACACCGACCTGATCGGTCCTTACGGCTTCTGCGCCGACCTTTCGCGCACCTGGCTTTGCGGTGACGCGCCGCCGTCGCAGGAGCAGCGCGACCTGTTCCGCATCGCCGCCGACCAGATCGCCCACAACACGGAGCTGATGCGGCCGGGCATATCGTTCCGCGACCTCGTCGAGCGCTCGTCAGTGCCACCGGGAGACTGCTTCCCGGCCCGTTACGGGGTGCTCTATCACGGCGTCGGCCTTGCCGACGAATACCCGACTTTGCCGCATGCTAGCGACTGGACCGACGACACACCGGACGGAGTGCTCGAACCTGGCATGGTGCTGTGCGTCGAGAGCTATATCGGTCGGCTTGGCGGCTACGAAGGCGTCAAGATCGAAGAACAGATCCTGATCACTGAAACCGGCAACGAGAAGCTTTCGACCTACCCGCTCGACAATCGGCTGCTTGGCGGCTGAGCGACGCTAATGCATGTCGCGCAAAAGTGTGCAGCGGCTTTGCGATAAACGACATGCATAAAACAAGAATCTAAAGCGCGTCGCATGAGGCCGACCGAACGCGACGCGCTTTATGCGAGCGCGGCGATCGCCTCGCGCATCGCAGCGACGATCGTTTCCGGCGTTGTCCTGGCCGTGATGAACGGCAAGCCTTTGCGCCGCCTTGTCCAGCCGACGACCGTCACCTTCTGCGCCGCCGGCTCGAAACTCTGCGCCAGCGCCCAGCTCTCGCAATCGATCGCCGCGACGTCCGCCCTGCCCTCGGCAACGGCAACGATCGAAGCACGGTGCCCACAGCTTTCGCTCAGCGCGGAAAAGATATCCAAACTCTCGCCCAATGCTTGCAGGTCGCGGGCTGGCGCGATGATGCCCGACATGGAATCGAGGCTGTTGAAGGTGAAGCGCTTGCTGCGAAGCTGATCGAGCGGAATGACGGCACCGCCGTCGGCCGGCGCCCTTGCCGGCGGTGCCTCGCCCGCCCTCATGACGATGGCGCTCGAATAGAGTTCGCCCTGTCCACCCTCGAAGGCGTCGTAACGCGGCTGGCCGACGAGCTGGACACGCTGCGACAGGCCGAGTTCCATCGGTCCCCAGCAGGTTTGCGCAAAGAGCAGCGCCGGATGCAGCCAGAGCTGGTGAAAATCCAGTTCGTCCGGCGGCAATGTCGCCGGATCGGGCGCGATGGGTTTTCCCTGATCATCGCGAATACCGCCAGGCACGGGGGGCAAATCGCCGGTGCGGCGGATGATCGTCTCCGGCGCATCGATGCCTTTTTGTCTGAAAGCATCGCGCAGCCGCGCCCATTGCGCGTCGACATCGTCCCGCGCTTCCGGCCAGTCGTACATCGGCAAAGCCGCAATGAATTCACTCATGCCGGGATTTGACCGTTATGCGGGGAAATTGACAAGGTCAGGAAAGCGTCGTCCGCGCGGCACCGCCTGCAACAACGCAAGAATCATTCTTTCGGCGGCTCGGCGGGTACCGGTGCGCTGCCAAGCCCATTGAGGCTGCGTGCCCTGACGCGCGGCTTGAATGCGCGTCCTGGTTCCGGCATGCGCCGCAGCACGGGATGGACGACCGGCTCCTTCGCCTTGAAGGCATAGGCCTTGAGCAGCGCGAAATAGTTCGGATAGGCGTAGCCATTGTTCATCCGCAGCCATTCGTCACGGCGGTCGCGAAACACCTTCGGCAGCCTGTACCAGGCCACCGTCGGGCTCTTGTGATGGACGAAATGCAGATTGTTGTTGAGGAACAGGAAGGACAGCGGCGAGCGCTCGACGATGATCGTGCGGCCTTCCGGATGTTCAGACCATTGGTGCTCGGCGTAGGTGCGGATCGAAATCAGCGACTGCCCAAGCCACACCGGCACCAGAACGTAAAGCCACAACGGCATGCCGAAGCCGAACTGCACGACAGGCAGCACCACGACGAGGCCGATCGCATGCAGCAGCCATGCCTTGCGGATGGAATTGTCGCCCGCGGCAACCTGCCTGGCGTCGTCGATGAAAAAGCCGATGCAGGAAAGCCACGGGCCTAGCACCAAACGCCCGATCATCGTGTTGTTGACCTTCAGCAGGAATTTCATCGCCGACGGCAGCTCCTCGTGCTGCCAGAGCGCCTTGTAATAGCTTTCGGGATCGTCGAGCGGATCGGTCAGGCGCTCGTCCGCATGGTGGCGCAGGTGAATGGTCTTGAATCGGCGAAACGGCCAGACAAGGCCAATCGGCAGGAACACAAAGGCTTCGTTGAGCCGCGCATTCCGGGTTGGGTGGCCGTGCAGGACCTCGTGCATCAGCGAGGATTGCAGCGCCGCAATCAGGGTCAGAAAGGCGAGTGCCAGCAGCGGGTAGGATGGCCAGAGCAGAAAGCCGGCAGCGAGCCAGCCGCCGTAGCATAGAAGTGCGAGAAATACGGTCGGCCATTCGATGGTCGCTGCGCCGTGTCGCCTGTTGCCCATGCTCGTCATGCTATCGACCACTGCCTTCCAGTCGCCGGAACCCGTTTGATTCCTGACAACATTGTGTCAGGAGCGTTGCGTCGGCGCAACGCGATAAAGCGCACAAACTGTTGCGATTGCGCATTTTCAGCTGCATATGTTATGTATTGTAAACAAGCTCGTAGATTCATTTACGCTCGAAACGCCATGTAGACCGCTTCGGCGCAAAATTTTGCTCACGTAGGGAGAGTAGGGATTTGGACAAGCGCGACCTGTCGACGATCTTTCGCGAGCGCCTGAAAATGCTCTTGACAAGGTCCGATTTGAACCAGTCGGCCTTCGCCGCCGCGGTTGGCATCGACCGTTCGGCACTGTCGCAGCTGCTCTCCGGCGCCTCGACCCGCCTTCCCCGTGCTGAAACGCTGCTCAACATCGCCGCCGAATTCAAAGTCTCGCTCGACTGGCTGCTCGGCCTCAGCCACGATGAGGGCGTCACCGGTGAAATCCGCGAGAGCCTTGAGATCGAGGAGGCGCCGGACGGCTTCGACCGCACGCTGCTGGCTCGCTGGCATGCCGAGGCGGCGGGAACGAAAATCCGCTACGTGCCGGCCGGCATTCCCGACCTTCTGCGCACCGAGGCGCTTGTCGACTACGAAGCCGTCATCGCCAACAAGAGCCGCGAGGCACAGGCCGGCGAAACGCAGTACCGCATCGACTATAACCGCCGGCCCGAAACCGACATGGAAGTCTGTATGCCGCGCCACACGCTGGAGATCTTCTCGCGTGGGCTGGGCGTGTGGGACCGCTTTCCGGAGGCCGACCGCCACCAGCAGCTCCTCCATATGGCGACGCTGCTCGACGACCTCTATCCCACCTTCCGCCTGTTTCTCTATGACGGGCGGATGCGCTATTCGATCCCATACACCATCTTTGGACCCTATCGCGCCGCCATTTACGTCGGCGACATGTATCTGGTGCTGAACGCCACGCAGCCGATCCGCATCCTGACCAGCCATTTCGACAATCTGATCCGTGCCGCGGACGTCAACGCGCATGAAGCGGCCAGCTTCACACGAAAGCTGGCGGAGATGCGATTTTGACCGGTTGCTCTACGCGCCGACATTGACGGCACATAAAGAATTCTTTATATCCTTATCTCAGTTATTCTTCCGCGAAGGCGTATTTCACATGACCAATCCGATCGACGCTCTGCTTGCCGAAAAGGGCGTCCTGCTCGCCGATGGCGCCACCGGCACCAATCTGTTCGCCATGGGCCTTGAGGCCGGAGAGGCTCCCGAGCTCTTGAACGAGACCGCGCCCGACACCATCACCAGCCTGCACCAGAACTTTGTCGATGCCGGCGCCGACATCATCCTGACCAACTCTTTTGGCGGCACCCGCCATCGGCTCAAGCTGCACCACGCGCAGGACCGCGTCTATGCGCTGAACAAGCGCGCGGCCGAGATCGCAAGCGCCGTCGCCGGCAACGCTGGCCGCAAGGTGATCGTGGCCGGCTCCGTCGGCCCGACCGGCGAGCTGCTGGTGCCGCTCGGCGCCATGACCTATGACGAGGCGGTCGAAGCCTTTGCCGAGCAGATTGAGGGGCTGAAGGCCGGCGGCGCCGAAGTCGCCTGGATCGAAACCATGTCGGCGCCTGACGAAATCCGCGCCGCCGCCGAAGCCGCCATCCGCGTCGGCCTGCCCTATACCTATACCGGCTCCTTCGACACCGCCGGCCGCACCATGATGGGACTGCTGCCGAAGGACATCCACGGCGTCGTCGATGGCCTGTCGCAGACACCGCTCGGTGTCGGCGCCAATTGCGGTGTCGGCGCCTCCGACATTCTCGCGTCGCTGCTCGACATGACCGAGGCGAAGCCGGAAGCAACGGTGATCGTCAAGGGCAATTGCGGCATTCCCGAATTTCGCGGTGCCGAGATCTACTATTCCGGCACACCCGAGCTGATGGCCGACTATGTGCGCCTCGCCGTCGATGCCGGCGCCAAAATCGTCGGCGGCTGCTGCGGCACCTCGTTCCAGCACCTCGCCGCCATGCGCAAGGCGCTCGATGCGCACACCAAGTCGGATCGCCCGACCGTCGAGCAGATCGTCGAACGCATCGGCCCGATGCGCAACAAGCAGGCTACGGTCAATGCCGCCGAGACCAGCGAAGCCCGCCGCGAGCGGCGCCGCGGACGCGCCTGACGCTTTCGTCTGCGACATAGTCCGCGCGAAGCAGTGCGGCCGCGAAAAAAGGCCGGCAAGGTTTCCCTCGCCGGCCTGCCTCACCCGCCCGTAGGCCGGCTCCCCCTATCAGAACGATCCCATCTGAAAGAAACCGGCCGTCATTGCCACTACCGGTTACCGCCGAGCGCCGAGGCAAGGCGCACAAGCGAGAGGAACTCGGACCGGTATCCAAACGGGTCGGCTCCTCTGGCGGCGGTGGCAATCTCCATGATCTTGTCGTAGCCGAACTTCGCGGTCGCATCCTCGTCGCGCAGCTTCTGGCCGAAAGCAGCAACGGCAACGGAGAAACGCTGGTCGGTGCTGGCCTGGTCGAACGACGCCACCTCGTTGGCTGACGTTACCGGCGTGGTGATCAGCTTCGAGGTGTCCTCGTTCGGCAGCTTGTAGCGGATCTTGACGAAAGCATATTCGTCGGCATTGGCGACACCGCCATTGTTCACCGAGGCCTGGCCGTAGCGCAGCTGGTCGATCTGTTCGCCGCCGCTGCCCTTAGGCGTGATCTCGTAGATCGCGGTGACTGAATGACCTGAGCCGATCTCGCCGGCATCGACCCGGTCATTGTTGAAATCCTCTCGGTTCAAGGCGCGGGTTTCGTAGCCAATCAGCCGGTACTCCGAGACCTTGTTCGGGTTGAACTCGACCTGGATCTTCACGTCCTTGGCGATGGTGAACAGTGTCGAGGAGGCATCCTCGACCAGCACCTTCTCGGCCTCCGCCAACGTATCGATGTAGGCAGCAGTGCCATTGCCGTTCTGGGCGATGGTCTGCATCATCTGGTCGTTCAGATTGTCGCGGCCGAAGCCGAACACCGACAGGAATACGCCTGTCTTGCGCTCCTTTTCGATCAGCCGCTTCAGGTCGTCGTCGTCGGTCTGGCCGACATTGAAGTCGCCATCGGTGGCGAGCATCACCCGATTGATGCCGTCCTTGACGAAGGATTTCTGCGCCAGCCTGTAGGCTTCCTTGATGCCGGCCTCGCCTGCCGTCGAGCCGCCGGATGTCAGATTGTCGATGGCAGCGAGGATCTTGTCCTTTTCCGAAGCCTTGGTGGGCTCCAGCACGGTACCGGCATCGCCCGCATAGGTGACGATCGAGACGGTGTCGTCAGGTCTCAGCTTGTTGACCAGCAGCCGGAAGGCCGACTGCAGGAGCGGCAGCTTGTCCTGCTCGTTCATCGAGCCCGACACATCGATCAGGAAGACCAGATTGGCCCTGGGCTGCTCGGCCGGCTTCACGTCGAAACCCTTGATGGCGACATGCATCAGCCTGGTGTGCTCGTTCCACGGCGTCGGCATGACGCTGACGGTCGAGTTGAACGGCGTCGAGTCCGGGCCTTTCCAGTCATAGGGGAAGTAGTTGACCATCTCCTCGACGCGAACCGTGTCGGCCTGCGGGATAAAGCCTTCCTTCAGCGAGCGCCGGACGAAGGAATAGGAAGCGGTGTCGACATCGATCGAGAAGGTCGAGACCGGGTCTTCAAGTGCGGCATGCACGGGGTTGGTCTTGAAATTCTCGACACGGTCGCGGTTTTCCTCTTGCGGCAGCATCTGGTCGGCCGGCGCAGCGGCGGGCTGCTGTGCCATCAGCTTGGGCTCGGCAACCGTGCCAGGCATGCGTCCGACCCGCGCGCCGCCATCGACTGCCGGAGCCGCGGAGCTTGCACCCCCATCCAACGCGAACTCGCCGCTCTGCGCCGGTTCGGGTGCATTGCGGCTGAGCACATCCTGCTGCGTCAGCCCGCCGACCGCGGTCGATTCCGCCTTCGGCGGCGATGTCGGCGCCACAAGCGCCTCGCCGGTGTCTCGGCTTTCACTGTCGGCGTCCGCCTTCTTCTGCTTGTCCGCTTCGGCAACGACCGGCGGTTTGACGGTCGCCGGTTTGTCAGCCAGCGTTTCGGTGATCTTATCCCCGCCGAATTCGGGCCCGCCGAATTTGGATTCCCCCAGCATATAAATGGTAGCGTATCCGGCGATCGGCAGGGCAACGAGCCCGGCAATGGCCGGCGTGGCGAAGAGTTTCTTTTGCATGATTTCGCTCCAGAGCCTTTGTGCTCGCTCTGTGAGACGAAGCCCGCTCACCGATCCTTGGGCGCCCGGCAAAGTTTTTTCTTCCATGTCATAGGCGCGCAGCGCGGCCTGGAGGGCACGCGCCTTTGCGTCCGCGTCCGGCGCCGGTGCTGCGATGTCGCGCAGTCTGTTCAGTTCGTTGTCGTCGACCATGGTCACACTTCCCCGGCTGAACGCATCAGCGTCTTCAGCCGTTTCTTCGCTTCATGGATGTGCCAGGAAACCGTCGTCTCCGAGATCGCCATCGCCTCGGCGGCGGCGGCGTGGCTCAGCCCTTCGCCATAAACCAGCAGCACCGCATCGCGCTGCTTGTCCGGCAGCTTGCGCACCGCTGCCCAGAGCGCCTCGGCCGGGTCTTCCGGCTCAGCCGAGATTTCCCCCGAAATCAGCGCATAGGCGCCATAGGCCTCGGTCTTGACCGTCTCGCGGGCGGTCTTGCGCATCATGTCGCGCGCCGCATTCAGCGTCATGGTGTAGAGCCACGTCGTGAAGGCACCGCTGCCGTGATAGTCGCGGATCGCCCGCCCGAGCCGGACGCAGACTTCCTGGGCGATGTCCTCGGCGTCGGCCTTTTTCCCGCACCAACGATAGGCGGCGCGATAGACGAAACCATAGTGCCTTTCGAGCAACTTGCCGAAAGCACCCCGGTCTCCGCCCTTCGCCCGTCCGATCAGTTCGGCGTCGGAGGCTTCGCTTTCGTCCAGCATCATCGCCATCATTTGCCTGTTGGACGAAGGCTAATGGCGGTTCCTTGGGGCGATGGAAAGAATTTTTTGGCGGGCGGTCACGTCGTAATGGTTGGCGTGCCTTGGCCGAGCGTCTCCGCAAACAGCGTCGTCAGCCGCTTCCAGTGGCGTTCGGCGCCGGCTGCATCGAAGGCACTATGGTCCGGCATGCACCAGCCATGCGTCACACCGGCATAGTTCTCTATGACATGGTCGACCTCGGCGGCGCGCAGTGCTTCGGCGAGCCGCGCCGATTGCTCCGGCGGAAAGCTGCGGTCCACACCGGCAGTGCCGATATAGATCCTTGCCTTGATTGACGCTGCCTTCCGGTACGGACTGTCGGCGGCGTCACCGGCCAGATTGCCGCCGTGGAAACTGGCAGCGGCGGCGATGCGGTCGGAATAGGTGGCCGCGGCGTTCAGCGCCCGCGCTCCGCCCATGCAGTAGCCGACAATGCCGACCGGCCCGGTCAGGCCTTGCGCAGCGAGCGCATCGAGGAAAGCGCCGCTGTCGCGGATCGTCAATCTCCTGGGTCGTGCCGCCGACGAGACCTGTGATTGCGGCCTTGCTCCTCTCGTCACTGAACGCAGTCTTGGCTTCGAAAGGGCCGTAGGGCGCGTTGCGGTAAAAAAGGTCCGGCACAAGCACCGCATAGCCCTCGCCCGTAAGCCGCTCCGCCATCTGATCAAGCGCCGGTCGCGGACCGAAAACGTCCATGTAGAGGATGATCGCTGCCTTGGCTGGGGCCGCCGAACGGAACAGCCGGGCCTTGGCAATGCCGTCGCTTGTCTTGATCTGCATCGCTTGCGTGGCCATCATCCGCTCCGTTGATCTGACGTGCGATAGATACCCGCGGTGACCGTCGCGGCAAGCTGTAATGAGGCGATCTGCTTCAAGATTTCGTGCGGCATTCGGCGACGCTACAGACGCGCGAATGCTGCCATGTGAAAGGCCTGAACCTCGGCCGGATAGCGATAATCGGTACCGTAAGGACAGGCGTTGCGTTCGAGGCAGCCGCCGGTCCGGCAGGGCGCGCCGTTTTGCCCGCGCACATGGGCCAGACAGGTTTCATGTGCAAAACCATTCGCAGAATAAGCCTCGACCGGACAGGATTTCAGGCAAGGTTTTTCCAAACATGTATCGCAAAGGTGAATCACGTCGTGGGGTTCTTGGAGCGCAATCTCATTTTCGAACAGCAGCGCGCCGCGATAGGCATGCCAGAGCCCGTATTGCGGATGCATGAGAATGCCGAGCGGTGACGGCTTCAGCCCCTCCGCACGTATCGCCCATTGCTGGAACGGCAGATAAGGCCTGTCGGACGGTGACACGGCGCGCGCCCCGAATTTTCCGGCCACCGCGCCGATCACTTCGCGAGACCATCTGTCGAGCGGATCGTCGATCGGCTGTGACTGTCTTTCCAGCCAGCGCAGGAAATGCGGCCATGGCGCAGCGCCCGCCTGCCCCACCAGCAGAACGGATCTGGCGGCAGCGCCGGAGAGACCGGAGGGTGTTTCTTCACCACCTGCAAAATTGAAGCCGCCGCGAAGCATAAGGCCGTGGGCGGAAAGCGCAGCCGCGATTGTTTCAGTCATGCCGCGCTCGGGATCATCCCTTCTTGTCCGGGTCGGAGAAGGCACTCCGCCAGACTTCCTTGTGGATGATGTTGGCGACTTTAGCCCCGCCTGATTCGGGCTCCTTTCAGGTGAAGGCGTCGGCCATCGACGCCTTCTTCCTGGCGATGAAGTCCTTCAGCCCGTCGTCGATGCCCGGGTCGAGATACGGCGCCTCGTAGCTCTCCAGCCAGCGGCGGGCGAGCTCGTTGGCGCGCTGGGGTGCGGTTTTTTCGCCTTCCGCCAGCCACTGCTCGTAGGAATTGTTGTCGGCGATGTTGGAACGGTAGAACGCGGTCTGGAAATTGGCCTGGGTGTGATCGCAGCCGAGATAGTGGCTGCCCGGGCCGACCTGGCGGATGGCGTCCATCGCCTGGCCGTTTTCCGACAGGTCGACACCCTCGGAGAACTTCTGCGTCATGCCGAGCTGGTCGATATCCATCATGAACTTTTCGTAGCAGGAGGCGAGACCGCCCTCGAGCCAGCCGGCCGAATGCAGCACGAAATTGGTGCCGGCGAGGATCGTCGAGTTCAGCGTGTTGGCGCTTTCATAGGCCGCCTGCGCATCGGGGATTTTTGAAGCACAGAGCGAACCGCCGGTGCGGAACGGCAGGCCGAGCCGGCGCGCGAGCTGCGCCGCGCCATAAGAGACCAGCGACGGCTCCGGCGTGCCGAAGGTCGGCGCGCCCGACTGCATCGAGATCGACGAGGCGAAGGTGCCGAACAGCACCGGCGCACCCGGCCGGATCAGCTGTGTGAACGACGCCCCGGCCAGAACCTCGGCCAAAACCTGGGTCAGCGTGCCGGCGACCGTCACCGGGCTCATCGCACCGGCAAGGATGAACGGCGTGACGATGCAGGCCTGATTGTGGCGCGAATAGACCTTCAGCGCTCCCAGCATGGTCTCGTCGAAGACCATCGGCGAGTTGGCATTGATCAGGCTGGTCAGCACCGTGTTGTTCTCGACGAAATCGTCACCAAACACGATCTTGGCCATCGCCACCGTATCTTCAGCGCGCTCGGGCGCGGTCACCGAGCCCATGAACGGCTTGTCCGAATATTTGATATGGCTGTAGACCATGTCGAGATGCCGTTTGTTGACCGGCACGTCGACCGGCTCGCAAACCGTGCCGCCCGAATGATGGATCGACGGCGCCATATAGGCGAGTTTCACGAAATTCCGGAAATCCTCGATCGTCGCATAGCGCCTGACGCCGTCGAGATCGCGCACGAAGGGCGGTCCATAGACCGGCGCGAACACTGTCGCGTTGCCGCCGATCTGCACCGAGCGCTCGCCGTTGCGGGCGTGCTGGGTATAGACGGACGGAGCGGTCTTCAACAGCGAGCGGCAGAGGCCCTTGGGGAAATGCACCCGCTCGCCCTTGACGTCGGCGCCCGCCTCTTTCCAAAGCTGCAGCGCCTCGGCGTCGTCGCGGAAGATGATGCCGATCTCCTCCAGCACCGTGTCGGTGTTCTTTTCGATCAGCGCCAGCCCTTCCTCGTCCAGCACTTCATAGACGTTGATCTTGCGCTTGATATAGGTGAGCTGTGTGCCGGGGCCGCCGCCCGAACGTGCAGCCCGTCGGGCTGCGGCGCCACCGCTGGCAGCGCGCCCGCGCCGTGCGTTTGACGCTTCCTGATCGACCGGCGCGTTCTCACTCATAATCGTTCTTCCCTGGCTTTCGTTCTGGCCTGATTTACTCCGGCCGGGCTCTTGCACCGGCCTGAAATCCGTTTGCGGCCGCATATTGCGGTCTCTGGCCGGATCGTAGCCATGCACCCTATTCGAAACGGCCCGCCAGCGCCAACGCCTGTCGCAAAATCGACAAGAATTCCAAGAGATTTACGGTCGCTTTCGTTTTGCGGGAAGTCGCAAATCAGCTATGGACAACCGGCCCGTGCGGGTTAGGTATTGACGCGATATTTTTAAGCTGCCGCAACAGTTGTAGCCGGCAAGGAGCCTGAGAAAAAATGGCCGACGACGAGATCATCCTTTCGGAACTCTCCGACGACGAGTTGGTGCAGCAGATGCACGACGATCTTTATGACGGGTTGAAGGAAGAAATCGAGGAAGGCACCAATATCCTTCTCGAGCGCGGCTGGGCGCCTTACAAGGTGTTAACCGAGGCTCTGGTCGAGGGCATGCGCATCGTCGGCGAGGACTTCCGCGACGGCATCCTGTTCGTTCCCGAAGTGCTGCTGTCGGCCAACGCGATGAAGGCCGGCATGTTCATCCTGCGTCCGCTGCTTGTCGCCACCGGCGCGCCGAAGCAGGGTAAGATGGTGATCGGCACCGTCAAGGGCGACATCCATGACATCGGCAAGAATCTGGTCGGCATGATGATGGAAGGCGCCGGCTTCGATGTCATTGACCTCGGCATCAACAATGCGGTCGAAAAATATCTCGATGCCATCGAAAAGCACCAGCCCGACATCATCGGCATGTCGGCGCTGCTGACGACGACCATGCCTTACATGAAAGTCGTCATCGATACGATGAAGGAAAAGGGCATTCGCGATGACTATGTCGTGCTGGTCGGCGGCGCACCGCTCAACGAGGAATTCGGCAAAGCCGTCGGCGCCGACGCCTATTGCCGCGACGCCGCGGTGGCGGTCGAGACCGCCAAGGACTTCATGAAGCGCAAGCACAACGTCCGCGCTTCGGCCTGAGCCAATAAGTCCGGCACCGACGAGAAAAGCCGCGCCTTGCAGTGCGGCTTTTTTATTCCCAAATATTTAGAGCCGTGCGGATCAGGGTTTCTTGACGGTATCGTCAACAGCCTTCGCAGTGGATTTGATATCCTTACCGACGCCGCGCACCGTGTTGGCGCAGGCCGAAACAGCCAAGGCGCAGGCGAGAATAGCGATTGGCGCGACGCGGAACAATTTCATGAATGGTGTCTCCCTCAGGATATAAATTCGCTGGACAGCAACGAAGATGGATTAGACTGGTTCCATGACTACCGCGCGAAAACAACAATCCGATCAAGGCGACAGGCTGCTCGTCATCGCCTGCGGGATGATTGCGCGCGAAGTTTTGGCGGTCAAGGAGCAGCTCGGGCTCGACCATCTCGACCTGACCTGCTTGCCGGCGGAGTTCCATTTCTATCCGGACCGCATCGCGCCGGCCATGGACAAGGCTATCGAGAAGGCCAAGACCGACGGCTACAGACACATATTCGTCGGCTATGCCGATTGCGGCACGGGTGGCCTGCTCGACCGGATCTGCGAGAAGCACGGCGTCGAGCGTATGGCCGGGCCGCATTGCTTTGCCTTCTACCAGGGCATGGATGCCTATGCGAAGGTCGCCGATGACGACATGATGTCGTTCTACATGACCGATTTCCTCTGCCGGCAATTCGATGCCTTCTTCATGAAGCCGCTCGGTCTGGACAAGCACCCGGAGCTGATCAAGGACTATTTCGGCAATTACGAGAAGCTGATCTATATCGCCCAGACCGACGACCCGGAACTCGACAAGGTCGCCGAAAAGGCGGCGAAAATGCTCGGCCTCGCTTATGAGCGGCGCTCGACCGGCTATGGTGACCTGACGGGCGAACTTAAGCGGGTGGCCTCACATCCGGAGGACGTCCGTTAGACGCCCCGCTTCGGATTATTTGCTCGCCGGTTGCGGATCCGACACGAAATCGACAACGCGGCCGTTTTCTAACCGGATCGGTCCCCTTGCAGTTGGATCCTTGCGCAACGCCTCTGCAATCAGGGCTTCGACGGTGTCGAGGTTGACTTGCAGAATTGAGGAGTCGCCCAGTTCCCAGTACTCGCCTTCATCAAAGACATCGAGCTTGTCGAAAAGAGGAGCAACTTTGCGGAGCAGCTCGATGATTTCGATATGCGCGTCCGACCCGGCAAACTGGGTCTTACAAAATTGCTGCATGAAGAGGTGCCTGTCGAACTCGAACCGAAGGGGCTCCGACTTGGGATGCGGCAGAAGCTCTATTCCTATAACCGGGCCGAGATAGTCCACGCTGCGTTCATCAACGACCCGATGGAGAACCATTTCGGCTTCGTCTATTTTCCGAAACGGCCAGCCTCGAGTGACAGCAAACGCCTCCACTTCCCGCAATAGCACAGCGTAGTGCTCGTCTTCGCGCAGCTGTCCCTCAAAATGGATCGTCACCCCCAACATGCACCTCCCCGCGCAAACGTTTTGCGATGATAGCCGCGCTTCTATTCGATCGCCAGGGCGGCAAGCACATCGGCAAAGCTCGTCTTGCAGACGAAACCCAGCCGCTTCCTCGCCCGCGACGCATCGTAGACCCGGTCGATCGACGAAAACATCGTCCAGCCTTTCTTCGTGTAGAGTGCCGGATAATCCGGAAAATAGCGCGCGACGACCGACGGCGCGTCGGCGATCAAGGCCGCGCAATCTTCGGGCTGGAAAGGCGTCGGTGCCGAGATGATGAAAGTGTCGAAGCCCAATTGCGGCGCTTTCTCCAGGGCAGCGATGTGGGCGTCGGCTGCGTCCTCCACCGTCAGCCGGCGGAACAACAGCTCATTGGCCTTGGTGTTGGCATCCGACTGTTCGATCACGTGCGCCATGTCGTCCGCCTCGGGAAAAAACCGGGCGGTGCGCAACACGATCACCGGCAGGCCGAACTGCAAATGATAGAGCCGGCAGAGCTGTTCGGCTGAAAGCTTGGTGACGCCATAGATGTTGCGCGGTTCAGGCGACATGTCTTCCGTCAGCCATGCCGCCTTGCGCGCCCCGCCGGTGAAGCCGGTGCGTATGGACTCGGAAATCATCAGCGATGTCGTCGACGTAAACACCAAGCGCTGAACGCCAAAAGCTGCTGCCGCATCGAGCAGGTTGAGCGTGCCGCGCACATTCGTCTCGACGAAATCCTCGTTGCGATGACGTTCGATGTCAGGCTTGTGCAGCGCGCCGCTATGGATGATGGCCTCGATGCGGTTCTCCTCGACCGCCCTCATGACCAGGTCGCGATCGGCGACTGAGCCGACGATTCGCGTTTCCGAGGATGGGACGGGATCGAGGCCGGTGACGTCATGACCAAGAGCCCGCAGGCGCGGCGCCAAGGCGCTGCCCAGCCAACCGGACGATCCCGTCAGCAAGATCCGCATTCTTTTGCACCTCGTTTCTGCTGTCGATGCTCAGGCACGGATGACAGAACGCGGCGAAACATTAAGGTATGCGCCAGACAAGAAAACAGCCTGCTCCAGCCAACAAAAGGGAAACGCCACCGATGATCGCTCGCCTCATGTTTGCCGCAGCAACTGTCCTCTGCTTGACCATGCCCGCGTTGGCCGATGGCGAGGTGCAGAAGCTGATAACGGCTGCCGACAAGGCGCGGCTCAACAAATATGGCGAGACGCGCAAGGCAGCGCTTGACGAGGCGAAGGCCGGCGATCCCGCCGAGGTCAAGCAGCTCGACGCTTTGCTGGCAAAGCCGCTGGTTCCCTTCTCTGACAGGGACCTGACCGGCAAATGGCAATGCCGCACCATCAAGGCCGGCGGATTGAGCCCGCTCGTCATCTATGGCTGGTTCAAATGCAAGGTGAGTGACGACGGCTCCGGCTGGAGACTGGAAAAGATCACCGGCTCGCAGCGCACCAAGGGCCGCTTCTTCGACGATGGCGAGAAACGCGCGATCTATCTCGGTTCCTTCCACGTCAACGACGATCCGGCAAAGCCCTACGGCAGCGGCCCGGAAAGCGATCAGGTCGGCTATGCCTTCCGCAACAGCGCCAGTGAATGGCGCATCGAGTTCCCGGCGCCCTATTACGAATCGAAGCTCGATATCCTCGAATTCAAGCGCTGAGCCCCGATCACCAGGGGTTAACCCGGTCAGCCTAGCATTCGCGCGCAAAGAACAGGTTCTTTGCGGGGGGGGGTCGCAGAGCATGGCACTGTCGAAAACAAACCAACGGCCGATCGTCGTCGTCACCGAAGGCGGCCCGCATATCTGGGCGATCGTCAACGCCGTCGCCGATCAACTCGGCCCGGTCAGCGTCATCCTCGAAGCTCCTGAATCCAAAAAGCAATTGCTTCTCGCGCGGGCGCGGCGGCAAGGCTGGACCTCGGCCATCGGTCAACTCGGCACGATGGTGCTGACGCGCCTCGGCAAGCGCTTCTTCGCCGGCCACGCAGCACGGCTTGCCGCCGGGCAGAAGCTGCAAACCGAACCGAAGCCTGGGCAAAAGATCATTTATGTCTCGTCGGCCAACGCGCCGGAGTGCCTGCAGGCGATCGCGGAAATCCAGCCGGGTGTGGTGCTGCTCGCCGGCTGCCGCTTGCTGTCGCGGCAGACGCTGGCGAAAATCCCTTGCCCGGTCCTCAACTACCACGCCGGCATCGCCCCGAAATATCGCGGCATGAACGGCGGCTACTGGGCGCTGGCTTCAGGCGATGCGGAGAACTTCGGCACCACCGTACATCTGGTCGACGCCGGCGTCGACACTGGCGGCGTGCTGCGGCAGACGCGTGGCAAACCGCAGCCGGGCGACACAATTTCAAGCTACGCGTTGCGGCAGGCGGCCTTCTCGCGCGACATCTGCGTCGAAGCGGTCAGGGATGCGCTGGCCGGCAAGGTCGGCACGGTGGATCCCGGCCTGCCTTCGAAACAATGGTATCATCCGACGGTATGGTTTTATCTCTGGACGGGGATAAGGAACGGCGTCTGGTGACGCGCCGATTTACCGGACAGCCACCCGCCACTAACATTGCATCATGAGCGACATCGACCACCGCACCATCATTGCCGGCCTTTCGGTCGAGGACCGTCGCGACCTCACCGCCAGGGTTGACCGGCCAGGCATTGTCCGGCTGGCGGTCCATGCCGGGCTGGTTATCCTGCTAGGCGCGCTGATCGCCGCCCGCATCCCGTTCTGGCCGCTGCTCGTCTTGCCGCAGGGAATCCTGATCGTCTTCTTCTTCACGCTGTTGCACGAGACCATCCATGAAACGGCGTTCAGGACGGCGTGGCTCAATCGCGCTGTTGCCGCCGTGGCCGGCTTCCTGATCCTGCTGCCGCCGGAATGGTTCCGCTATTTCCATTTCGCCCATCACCGCCATACGCACGACCCGGACAACGACCCCGAACTGATGGCCCCGAAGCCGGAGACCATCAGCCAATATCTGCGCTATCTGTCAGGCGGCCCCTATTGGATCGCCATGGGCCGTGTGATCGCAACCAATGCGGCGGGCCGCAACCGCGACGGCTTTGTGCCGGAAAAGGGCCGCGGCAAGGTGGTTGCCGAAGCACGGCTGTTCCTGATCGGCCATGCGGCATTGCTGGCCGCATCGCTCGCCGCGCAGTCGGCGCTGCTGTTGTGGGTCTGGATCTTGCCGGTGCTGGTCGGACAGCCGTTTTTGCGTGCCTACCTGCTGGCCGAGCACGCGTTGTGCCCGCATGTCGCCAACATGCTCGAGAACACCCGCACCACCTTCACCACAAGGCTGGTGCGCTTCGTGGCTTGGAACATGCCGTACCATTCCGAGCACCATTCCTATCCGGCCGTTCCCTTCCACCGCCTGCCGCGCTTCCATGACATCGTCGCGGAGCATTTACGCACGACCGAACGAGGTTACGTGCGCTTCCACAGGAAGCTGGTCGGCAGCTACGATGGCCGCGCCGGCTGACCAGTGCTGGAAGAAACTCCGCTTTCAACCGCGGCCGTCGATTGCGTCGCTTTTGAAGGCCCCCGCGTCGTCCCATAACAAGCAGCCCAACAGCGCTTCCGGCAATGCTCGAAACCACTGCATTGGCCAAAAGATCGGAATCGATCTTCGGAGAGCACGATGCAGCGGAGTTAAATGGTAGAGCATCGTTTGTGCGTCCGATTGGACGCACGGCGCTCTGCAGGAGCAGGAAATTATGGCCGATCTGATCGTCGTCTACTGGCGCGACATCCCCGCCCAGGTCATCGTCAAGAAGGGCCGGCAGAACGCCAAGCGCGAACTGCCGCTGCGCTTCACCGAGGCGATCGACATGTGCGCCATGCGCACCGGCGCTGGCGGCACCGACGACTATCTTGCCGAATGGCGCAAGGCAGAACCCCTCCCGGTCAGTGACGATCTTGAAGCCGAGGCCGAGAAGGCTCTTCAGGAACTTGATGCGAAATACGACCGTGAGCGGCTGGTCGCTCTGGTCAAGGCGGGGGGCAAAGAAAATGTCTGATCCCCAATCAATGCCGGCGACGACGGCTCAAGCCGGCGTGACCCAGGCGACCATCGTCAAGAAGGCGGCGCCGAAATCCGACTACAAGCCGGCCGACGTGTCGCCACAGCGGCGTGTGCAGCGCTCTTTCGCGGTGCGCCTTTGGTCTGTGCGGCATTCGCGGCTGCTCGAATGGTTCTATGGCAAATTCGCCGACATGTTCCTGCTCCTCCATCCGCTGTGGAAGGGCATCGGCTACAGCCGTGTCGAAGGGCCTGTGAAATTCGTCGAAAAGCGCGTCAAGGGTTTCATGTTCGACTGCCGCATGTGCGGCCAGTGCATCCTTTCCTCGACCGGCATGTCGTGCCCAATGAACTGCCCCAAGCAATTGCGCAACGGCCCTTGCGGCGGTGTCCGCGCCAACGGCAATTGCGAGGTCGAGCCTGACATGCCTTGCGTCTGGGTCAAAGCCTGGGAAGGTTCGCGGAACATGGTGCATGGCGACAAGATTTTGGAAGTGCAGAAGCCGGTGGATCAGTCCTTGCGCGAAACCTCCGCGTGGCTGCGGGTCACCGCGCAGGCCGCGGCCGCCCGCAATGCGGCCCGGAATACTACGAAGACCGGAGCGTCGGCATGATCGGCCGTCAGCCAGACGAGAATCCGGCCGGCATCCATTTGCCGCTCGATCCCCTGCCCGGCCACACCTCGCGTGGCCGGCTGGAACGCGTCCTCAGGCGCGGCGAGTTCGCAGTGACGACCGAGCTCAATCCGCCTGACAGCGCCGATCCGGAAGACGTCTACAACCGCGCCAGGATTTTCGACGGTTGGGTCGACGCCATCAATGCCGTCGACGCTTCCGGCGCCAACTGCCACATGTCGTCGGTCGGCATCTGCGCGCTGCTGACCCGCATGGGCTATGCCCCGATCATGCAGATCGCCTGCCGCGACCGGAACCGCATCGCCATCCAGGGCGACGTGCTTGGGGGTGCTGCGATGGGCGTCGCCAACATGCTGTGCCTGACCGGCGACGGCGTGCAGGCCGGCGACCAGCCCGGCGCCAAGCCGGTGTTCGATCTCGACTGCATGTCGCTGCTCGAAACCTGCCGCGTTATGCGCGATAACGGCAAATTCCTGTCCGGCCGAAAACTCACGACGCCGCCGCAGCTTTTCCTTGGCGCGGCCATCAACCCGTTCGCGCCGCCGATCGATTTCCGGCCCTATCGGCTGGGCAAGAAGATCGCCGCCGGGGCACAGTTCGTGCAGAGCCAGTACTGCTTCGACGTACCGATGTTCCGCACCTACATGCAGAAGGTCCGCGATCTCGGCTATACCGAGAAATGTTTCATCCTGTGCGGCGTCGGGCCGCTGGCCTCGGCCAAGACGGCCAAATGGATCCGCTCCAACGTACCGGGCATTCACATTCCCGATCAGATCGTCAAGCGCCTGGAAGGCGCCCAGGATCAGAAGAAGGAAGGCAAGCAGCTCTGCATCGACATCATCAATGAGGTGAAGGAAATTCCCGGTGTATCCGGCGTCCATGTGATGGCCTACCGCCAGGAAGAATACGTCGCCGAGATCGTCGACGAATCCGGCGTGCTGAAGGGTCGCCGGCCGTGGAAACGCGAAATCCGCCGCGACGACCAGCTCGTTGCCGACCGGCTCGACCACATACTGCATGACGACCTCACTGAAACCCAGGTCGACATGGTCAAGACCGCGCATTGACAGCGCGAATCGTCAGCATTCGCTTGATCAGAAACAGATAACGATATAAAGAACTCTTTATATCACGATGGAGAGATTTCATGACCCGGACCATCGTCGCCTCGGCGACACGAGAAATCATCATCGGCTTCGATCAGCCCTTCTGCGTGATCGGCGAGCGCATCAACCCGACCGGCCGTAAGAAACTGGCCGCCGAAATGATCGCCGGCAATTTTGAGACCGTCATCAAGGATGCGCTGGAGCAGGCCGCCTGTGGGGCGACCATGCTCGACGTCAATGCCGGCGTCACTGCAGTCGATCCCAACGCCACCGAGCCGGCGCTGCTGGTGCAGACGCTGGAGATCGTGCAAGGCCTGGTCGACCTGCCGTTGTCGATCGACTCCTCCGTGACTGCGGCAATCGAAGCGGCGCTGAAGGTCGCCAAGGGCCGGCCGCTGGTCAATTCCGTCACCGGCGAGGAGGAAAAGCTCGAAGCCATCCTGCCGTTGATCAAGAAATACAACGTTCCCGTCGTCGCCATTTCCAACGACGAGACCGGTATTTCGATGGACCCCGATGTGCGCTTCGCCGTCGCCAAGAAGATCGTTCAGCGCTGTGCCGACTTCGGCATTCCGGCGCATGATGTGGTCGTCGACCCGCTGGTCATGCCGATCGGCGCGCTGGGCGATGCCGGCCGCCAGGTATTTGCCCTGCTACGCCGGCTGCGCGAGGAGCTCAAGGTCAACACCACCTGCGGCCTCTCCAACATCTCGTTCGGCCTGCCGCACCGTCATGGCATCAACGCCGCCTTCATCCCGATGGTGATCGGCGCCGGCATGACCTCGGCGATCATGAACCCGGTGCGGCCGCAGGAAATGGAAGCGGTGCGCGGCGCCAACGTGCTGAACGGCACCGACGAGAACTGCACCAACTGGATCAGGACCTACAAGGACTACAAGCCTGCTGAAGGCGGCCAGGCCGTTGCCGCCCGGACGCAGGTCAACGCGCCGGGCGATGGCAATGGCAATGGCGGACGCAGGCGCGGCGGCCGCGAAGCGCGTATGGCGCGGGGTTGAGCCAGGTCTTGGCCGACACGATATGGGGCCTAGGACTGGGGAGGAACCGAGACACAGCGGCATCGCTGCCGTAGCCAAGACCCGAGCTGCGTAGAAAGTAAAGTCTGGAACGTATGAACTCTCCCGTCAACATCACCGATCCGCTCGTGCTGTTCATGCCGTCGGGCAAGCGCGGGCGGTTTCCGGTCGGCACGCCGGTTCTGGATGCCGCGCGCCAGCTCGGTGTCTATGTCGAGAGCGTGTGCGGCGGGCGTGCCACTTGCGGGCGTTGCCAGATCGAGGTGCAGGAAGGCAATTTCGCCAAGCACAAGATCGTTTCCTCCAACGATCACCTCTCGCCCAAGGGCGCCAAGGAAGAGCGCTACGAGCGCGTACGCGGCCTGCCCGAGCGCCGCCGGCTGTCCTGCTCGGCGCAGATTCTCGGCGATCTCGTCGTCGACGTGCCGCAGGACACCGTCATCAACGCGCAGACCATCCGCAAGGACGCCGACACCAGGGTCATCGCCCGCGATGCGGCAATCCGCATGTGCTATGTCGAGATCGAAGAACCCGACATGCACAAGCCGCTCGGCGACCTCGACCGTCTGAAGATCGCGCTGATGAAGGACTGGGGCCTCAAGAGCCTCGATTTCGACTTCCATCTGTTGCCGCAGGTGCAAGGTATTTTGCGCAAAGGCAACTGGACCGCGACCGCCGCCATCCACAAGGACACCGACAGCGAGACCGCACGGGTCATCGCTTTGTGGCCCGGCCTCAAGAACGAGGCGTACGGACTTGCCTGCGATATCGGCTCGACCACGATCGCCATGCATCTGGTGTCGTTGCTGTCGGGCCGCGTCGCCGCCTCGTCGGGCACATCCAATCCGCAGATCCGCTTCGGCGAGGATCTGATGAGCCGTGTCTCGTACGTGATGATGAACCCGGACGGCCGCGAAGGAATGACGGTCGCCGTGCGCGAGGCCATTTCGGGGCTTGTGGACAAGGTCTGCACCGAAGGCAACGTCCAACGCAACGACATCCTGGATTCCGTGTTCGTCGGCAATCCGATCATGCACCATCTGTTCCTCGGCATCGATCCGACCGAGCTCGGCGGCGCCCCCTTCGCGCTAGCCGTCTCCGGCGCCGTGCACATCAAGGCATCGGATATCGGTTTGAAGCTCAACCAGGGCGCCAGGCTCTATATGCTTCCTTGCATTGCCGGCCATGTCGGCGCGGACGCTGCCGCAGTGACGCTGTCGGAAGGGCCGCACCGCCAGGACGAGATGATGCTGATCGTCGATGTCGGCACCAATGCCGAGATCGTGCTCGGCAATCGCCAGCGGGTCGTGGCGGCCTCATCGCCAACTGGCCCGGCCTTCGAAGGTGCGGAAATCTCCGGTGGCCAGCGCGCCGCACCGGGTGCCATCGAGCGCGTCCGCATCGATCCTGAAACGCTGGAACCGAAATACCGCGTCATCGGCTCGGAACTCTGGTCCGACGAGCCGGGCTTCCTCGACAGCGTGCAGGCGACCGGCGTCACCGGTATTTGCGGCTCCGGCATCATCGAGGTGGTCGCCGAGATGTATCTCGCCGGCATCATCTCCGAGGACGGCGTCGTCGATGGATCGCTGAGCGGCCACTCGCCTCGCGTCGTCGCCAATGGCCGCACCTTCTCCTATGTGCTGAAGGAAGGCGAGCCCAAGATCACCATCACCCAGACTGATGTGCGCGCTATCCAGCTTGCCAAGGCCGCCCTTTATGCCGGCACCAAGCTTTTGATGGAAAAGCAGCACACCGATCATGTCGACCGCATCCACTTCGCCGGGGCATTCGGCTCGTTCATCGACCCGAAATACGCAATGGTGCTGGGCCTGATTCCGGATTGCGACCTCGACAAGGTCTCGGCCGTTGGCAATGCGGCCGGCGCCGGCGCCCGCATGGCGCTGTTGAACCGTGGCTATCGCCGCGAGATCGAGGAAACCGTTAGCAAGATCGAGAAGATCGAGACGGCGCTGGAGCCGAAATTCCAGGAACATTTCGTTTATGCCATGGCGCTCCCGAACAAGATCGACCCGTTTCCCAAGCTGTCGGCGGCGGTGAAACTGCCGCCGCGCAAGACGGTGAGCGAAGACGGCATTGCCGGCGACGCTGCCCCGCGGCGGCGTTCGCGCGAAGGCCACGCCGCGCGGCGCGGGCGGGGATGACTCGCCTCCGCTAGGCGGTCAGACCTTCCATTTTCATTTGTATGCAAATGTTTCCAGATCGCGCCGATCTGGAAACGAAAACGCGTTTTCGTGAAATCCGCCAGATACATAGGCGGAGCATTTAACCGGCATCGAACGGCAGGCGGAAACAGTTTTCGGCCACCGCAACGCTCCAAGGAGATCAAGATGTCGATGTTCGAAAGCCTCGGCCGCTATGGTGCGGCCTTCAAGAAAACACGCGAAGCGCGCAAGTCGCTGCGCATCCTCAACAGCTTGCCGCCTGAGATCCAAAAGGACATTGGCTGGCCGGTGTCGCCGCGTTCGAGCGAAAGGCAGCTTTCGGTCGGATGGGGCGTGCAGCGCGGATGAAATTCATCGACAAATGCAAGCTGCTCGCTATTCGCCGGAGCCGCTATGCGGCTCCGGCTGCACCCAGCAATTGGCTGCGCGCCGCGTTGCTGCCGCGGCGTTGAGCTGCGCCGGTAGGCCAGAGACTTCATGGCCGGACGCTTTGTCGACAGCTGGGATCAAACGACCGTGTTGAGATTGCATCAATCTTGACTTTTTTGGTGGCGACACAATCTTCGAAATAGTCGGGGGTTCTCTTAGTCGGCTCAGCCGAAGTCCGTGTATCTGCATGCCCAGTCTCAAAAGCCACGTCGTGTCGTTCGTCCTCAGGTACAGCCGCAAGAAGGCGTTTTCCAGCCCCGAGAACCTGCAGCGCTGGATCGCCTATGCGCGCAAGACGGAAAACCATCAGCCGCCTGCGTCGCTGCGGTCACGCCTGGAGATCACAACCCGCACGATCAACGGCTTTCCCGTCTACGAGATCGCTCCCCAGGCTGGTGAGCGGAGGCGGATTCTCTACCTGCACGGCGGCGCTTATGTCTTTGAAATCACACCCTATCATTGGCGGCTGATCGCCGACATGGCCGACCGCCTCGGGTTCGGTATCACTGTGCCGATCTATCCCATTGCTCCCGAACACGATTTCCACGCCATGTTTGGTATGGTCGGCGCTGTCTACCGCCAGATGTTCGGCGAAACCAGGGCGAATGATATCATCTTCATGGGCGATTCCGCCGGCGGAAACATGGCCGTCGTGCTGACGATGATGGCTGCGCAAAATGGCCTGCCCTTGCCATCACGCCACGTGCTGATTTCGCCCGGTCTCGACGTGTCGCTCGCCAACCCAGAAATGTATGAGGCCGAACGCAACGATCCGTGGCTGGGCATTGCCGGCGGCCGCGAGGCGATCCGGCTTTACAGCGCCGGCATAGATCCCACCGACTGGCGCATCAGCCCGGTTTACGGCGACCTGTCGGTGCTGCCCAAAACGCTGCTGCTGACCGGTTCACGCGATCTGCTCACCCCCGACAATCTGATCTTCGCGGAAAAGGCACGCGCGGCCGGCGTCGAAATTGAGGTCGTCCACGAGCAAGGCATGTTCCATGTCTGGCCGTTGATCGACATGCCGGAGGCGCGACGCGCGCGGGACAGCATAGTGGCCTTCTTGACCAACGAAACTGACAGTTATCATGCCAAGGCAGGAGAGTTGTGGCTGCAAAGGGCAGACCGCGACGGAACCCCTCGCGATCTGGTTGCGCCGCTCAGGTCGTAGTTTGGCTCAGAACTTCCCAGTTTCCCTGAACATCTCAAACGTCGCGCGGATATGGTCGGCGACTGCCTTCACCGGCGCGCTGGCGTCCGGCGTCACCACCATGGCCAGATTGTAGGTGCCGATGTCAGGCATGCCGTCCTTCGGGCACAACTCGACCATGTCGCTGCCGAGGAAGGATTTCGGCAGCGGCGCGACTGCAAGATCCGCCATGATCGCGGCGCGCTGGCCGGCCGTGTGTGCGCTCATATAGGCGATACGGTAGTTGCGGCCCTCGCGGCCAAGCGCCTCCAATGCCCCTGCCCGCCAGGCACACCCCTCTTCCCACAATGAGACCGGCAGCGGCTCACGCAGATGCGCGCAACCGCCCTTGGCACCGGCCCAGACGATCGGCTCGGTGAGCAGCACTTCGGCGCCAATCGCGCTGGTCTTGTAGGAGTTGGTGAGCAACGTGATGTCGAGCGCCCGGTCGTCCATGCGCCGGCGCAGATTGACGCTCTGGTCGATGGTGACGTCGACCGCGATCGATGGATGCGATTGCGCGAACCGCTTCAGCACATGCGGCAGTACACGTTCGCCGTAATCGTCCGGCGAGCCGAGCCGCACCACCCCGACAATGTCTGGAATGATGAACTTCGACACCACCTCGCGATTGATCGACAGCAGCCGGCGCGCATAGCCGAGCAGCATCTCGCCATCGGTGGTCAGCGTCACCGACCGGGCGTCGCGCGCGAACACCGAGCGGCCGAGAATGTCCTCCAGCTTCTTGATCTGCATCGAGACGGCCGACGGCGTGCGGAAGACCGCATTGGCCGCAGTGGTGAAGCTGCCGGTCTCGGCGATTGCGACGAAAGTGCGCAGAACATCGAGATCGAGCAGCGGCAGCGGATGATTGAGTGGGGCGTTCATGGCAAGCGGCCTTCAATTTTTCTGATGCAAACCATCATTCCATTTCGTTTGATTGAACATCAGTTTGGGAGGATAGTCAACTCCGTCGAAGGCAGGACGCATCGAAGTGGTCCCGAAACAACCATGACACGGACCTGCAATCGACACGAAAAGAAGCTGAAACAAACCCGGTGTACCGCCTGACGCTGCAAGCGCCGGGACGACCCGGCCCAACGCGAAGGAGAATGAGATGTCTATCCTGTCATCCATCGGTCGGATCGCGACCGAGTTCAGCGAGGCCCGTGCCCGCTACCAGACGGAACGCGCCATCCGCGCGCTGCCGATTGAACTGCAGAAGGATATCGGCTGGCCCGAAGCTGCCGATGCCAAGGCCGGCACTCGCCATGGTGTGGGATCCTGGGCTGGAGCAAAGTAAACCGTGTGTATCAACAGCTGAAGGCCTGCCGCGCAGATCAGCCCGGCAGGCCGTTTTGTTTGTACTCCAATGATTTTCCCGAGCCATGTCGCCGTCGCATGCCGCATATGAGCAAGTCGCATAGCAGCCCGCACTGGCAATCAACACACTGTAAATAATCGAAAATCCTGGGCAGAATGCCCAAATTTGTCGCATTCCGTGTCGCTTTTCATATCAAGTGCTTCGCTTTTGCGATTTAGTTTCCCCTCACGTAAGCCTATATCATCATCAACAAACGAGCTGCCCCACTCCATCAAGCGAAGGCGACCCGTCTGAGCAACCGAATGGAGATGATCATGAAGCTTTTTGCCCGCCTCTTTGCCCGTCGCGAAATGAACCTGACGACCGCGCTCGAGCGCCAGCGCCTGGCCAACACCATGCCTGGCCAGACCGGTGCCATGGCTGCCGCGCGCCTCGGCTTCGTCGCCTGAGACGCGGCAATCCCGGCGGAAGCAGCCTAGCGCTGCTTCGAAGTCGATCCAGCGCCGCTTCGGTTTTGCCGAGGCGGCGTTTTCGTGTGCGCAGCCTGCGTAGGCTCGTTTGGTCGATCCGGCGGCATGTCGCGTCCTTCGCCGCATAGCGATCGCCCATTTGCGACCCGTGTCGCAAATAAAGTCGCTCCGTTGCCATCTAGCCAATTGACAGGAAACGTCTTTCCTGATGTCGCTATGCTAATCGCGACATCCTGTTCGCGCCATTGCAGCGTGAGGATCTACCCGTGAACGTCGTAAAGCACCCGATCCGGCGATCGTTCGTATTCTTCCTGGTCCCCGATTTCACCATGATCGCCTTCGCGACGGCGCTCGATCCGTTGCGTTCGGCCAACCGCATGCTCGGCTATGAAGCCTATCGCTGGCGGCTCGCCAGCATCGACGGCAAGCCGGTGCGCGCCTCGAACGGCGTCGAATGCGCCGTCAACACCTCGCTGGAGGAAGAGCGCAAGAAAATGTCCGGACCGGACCGGCCGAACATGGCCATCGTCTGCAGCGGCATCAATGTCGAGCGCTACCAGAACAAATCGGCCTTTGCCTGGTTGCGCGAGGAGTACAATCGCGGCGTTGCCGTCGGCGGCCTGTGCACCGGCGCGCATATCCTGGCCGCCGCAGGCCTGCTGTCCAACAAGCGCTGCGCCATCCATTGGGAGAACCTGCCGGGCTTTTCCGAGGCGTTCCCCAAGGCCAATGTCTTCGCCGACCTCTTCGAGATCGACCAGAACATCTACACCTGCGCCGGCGGCACCGCCGCGCTCGACATGATGCTGAAGCTGATCGGCGACGATTTCGACGAAAGCCTCGTCAACCGCGTCTGCGAGCAGGTGCTGACTGATCGCGTGCGCAGCCCGACCGACCGCCAGCGCCTGCCGCTGCGCGCCCGCCTTGGCGTGCAGAATTCCAAGGTTCTGACCATTATCGAGCTGATGGAAGCCAATCTCTCCGAGCCGCTCTCGCTGATCGAGGTCGCTGACCATGTCGACCTGTCGCGCCGGCAGATTGAGCGCCTGTTCCGCACCGAGATGGGGCGCTCCCCTGCCCGTTACTATCTGGAGATCCGCCTCGACCGCGCCCGGCACCTGCTGATCCAGTCGTCGTTGCCGGTGGTCGAAGTGGCGGTCGCCTGCGGCTTTGTTTCCGCCTCGCATTTCTCCAAATGCTATCGCGAGTTGTACGCCCGCTCGCCGCAACAGGAACGCGTCGACCGCAAGCAGCTTCTGGCGGCTTGATCCAGCACGTTTCGCGGGCGCGGCCGAAATTGTCATGACATTGTCTGGCGAAATGTGGTATCCTTCAATCGAGAGGTACCAATGACGACCAGAACCACCAGATCGGAAAAACTGGACTTGCGCCTTACCCCCCAGGCAAAGCGTACACTCGCAACCGCCGCCGCGACTGAACGCCGTTCGCTCAGCGATTTCGTGCTTGAAAGCGCGCTTGCGCGAGCCGAAGAAACATTAGCCGACCGGCGCAGCCTCCATCTCGATGCCGAAAAATGGGTCGCGTTCATGGCAGCGCTCGACGCGCCAACGCGTGATCTCCCCCGCCTCAAGCGCCTATTGAACGAACCAAGCATCTTTTCCGGTCGCGATCCAGCGTGAGCGAATTCCAGATCGAGAAACTGGCCCGCAAGCATTTGGTGGACATGTTCGACTGCGGTGAAGAACCGCTCAATCGCTTTCTCGTACGCTATGCATTCCAAAACCAGCAAGCCAATGCTTCGCTGACCTACATTGGTCTCTCTGGCGAAGATGTAATCGGCTTTTATACCCTGGTCGTTGGTGAAGTTAAATATGAGGGTGCGCCCGAGCGATTGACGAAAGGTCTCGCACGCCATCCGGTGCCTGTAATGCTGCTGGCGCGTCTTGCGGTCAGTCTGGACTGGCAAGGCAAAGGCGTCGGCGGCGGACTGTTGCGCGATGCCGTCCTGCGCAGTTTGCAGGCGGCCGATATTGCAGGTATCCGCGCGGTCGTCGTCCACGCCAAGAACGACGGCGCCCGCACGTTTTACGAGCACTACGGATTCGCGCAATCGCCGACGGACCCGCTGCATCTTTACGTGCTTATCAAGGACTTACGAAGTCTCTGAGCCGTTCAGGCGCCTTGCTGACCCGACTATATCTGCGCCGTGCGCATCGCCTCGACGCGGATATCTTCCGTCAGCCGCGCCTTCAGTGCCGAAAACTCCGGGCTGGTCTTCAGCGTGTAGTGGCGCGGATGCGGCAGGTCGACGGCAACGTCCGATTTGATGCGGCCCGGCCGTGCCGTCATCACGACCACGCGCGACGCCATGAAGATCGCCTCCTCGATGTCGTGGGTGACGAACAGCACCGTTTTTTGCCGGCGCTCCCAGATGCCGAGAAGCAGTTCCTGCATCAGCCCGCGGGTCTGGTTGTCGAGCGCGCCGAACGGCTCGTCGAGCAGCAGGATCTCCGGATCGTTGGCCAGTGCCCGGGCAATCGCGGTGCGCTGCTGCATGCCGCCGGAAAGCTGGTTCGGCCAATGGTTTTCAAAACCTCTCAGCCCGACGAGATCGACGTAAGAAGCGACGATTTCGCTGCGCTCGTGCTCGGCCATTCCACGTTCGCGCAGGCCGAAGGCGATGTTCTCGGCGACCGTCAGCCACGGAAACAGCGTATAGGACTGGAAAACCATGCCGCGGTCTGGACCGGGCCGGTCCACCACCCTACCGTCGAGCAGAACACGTCCCCCACTCGGCGCTTCGAGGCCGGCGACGATCCTGAGCAGCGTCGACTTTCCACAGCCGGATGGCCCCAGGATGGTGATGAAGTCGTTGGCGGCAACCGCCAGATCGATCGGCATCAGCGCCTTGACCGGCTGCCCACCGCCGACACCGGCGAAGGTGCGCGAGACGCCTTCGATGAGCAGCTTGCTCACGCCAGGCTCCATGGAAACAGCCAACGGTTGAGCGCCTTGAAGGCGAAATCGGACAACAGCCCGATCAGGCCGATGACGATGATGCCGAAGATGATCTGCCCTGTCGCCAGCCGCGACTGGCTGTTGATGATCATGTAGCCGATGCCCGACGACGAGCCGATCAGCTCGGCGACGATGACATAGGTCCAGGCCCAGCCGAGCACCAGCCGCAGGGTCTCGGCAATCTCCGGCGCATTGGCCGGCATGATCACGCGCCGCACGATGCCGTTGTCGGACGAGCCAAGCGTGTAGGCCGCCTCGACCAGGTCGCGCCGTGTGCCGCCGACCTTGACCGCGATGATCAGGATGATCTGGAACACCGAGCCGACGAAGATCACCAGCAGTTTTTCGAGCTCGCCAACGCCCGCCCACAGGATGAGCAGCGGGATGAAGGCCGATGCCGGCAGATAGCGGGCGAAGGAGACGAACGGCTCCAGAAACGCCTCCACGGGCTTCCAGGCACCCATCACGATGCCGAGCGGCACGGCAACGATGGCCGCCATCAGGAACCCGCCGAAGACGCGCCAGATGGTGATAAGGATGTCGAGCCAGAAGCGGTCCTCGACCAGCAGCCGCCAACCGTCTCTCACCATCGACAGCGGATCGGCAAGGAAAATGCGATTGACATGGCCGCCAAGCGTGATCCACGCCCAGAACGCCACGAACAGCACGAAGAACGAAATGCCGAGCACGGTTCGAATGCCCGGCGAGACCGGATGCAAGGGGCGCGGCATCTTCGACCGTCCTCTGATCTGAATGAAAAAGCGGCGGCGCACGCGCCGCCGCCGGGCGACAATCCTGCCGGTTAGTCGGCGACGGCGCTGGTGTCGGCCAATGTCGAGACGTCAGGCGCTTCCTTGATCAAACCCATCTGCAGCAGAAGCTCGCCGGCGGTCTTGGAAAAGTCCTGGAATTCCTTGGTGAAGAACTGCTTGTTTTCAGCCTTGTCGGCCCATTTCAGGTATTTGGCCGATTCTTCGAATTCCTTGGCCGACTGCTTCACGTCGGCACCCATCGTCTCATAGGATTTCGCCGGATCGCTCTTGATCAGGTCGAGTGCCTCGAAATAGCTGTCGGCAAGCGCCTTGCCCGCATCCGGATTGGCCTTGAGGAACTCCGGCGTGCAGCCGACGGTATCGAGCACCATCGGATAGTCGAGAGTGGTCACAAGGATATGGCCCTGGTCGGACTTTTCGCGCACCGCCGAGATGAACGGCTCATAGGTGACCGCCGCATCGTTCTGGCCGGCGAGAAACGCCTGCGCCGCCGCATCCGGCTCCAGGTTGACGACCGTCACGTCCTTGGTCGACATGCCGTTCTTGTTGAGCACCCAGGCCAGCATGAAATAGGGCGAGGTGCCCGGCGCCGAAGACGCGACCGACTTACCTTTGAGATCGGCGACGGTCTTGATGTCGTTGCGGGCGACGATGCCGTCCGCGCCGTAGGATTTGTCGAGCTGGAATATCTGCTTGGTCGTCACGCCATTGGCGTTCCAGACCAGCCAGGTCTCGACCGTGGTGGCGGCGCATTGCAGGTCGCCGCTGGCGATGGCGAGCGGCCGGCTGGCTTGCGGCACCTTCTTCAAGGTGACGTCGAGGCCGTGCTTTTCGAAGATGCCGGCCTGCTTGGCGAGCGTCAGCGGCGCAAAGCCGGTCCATCCACTGATGCCGATGCTGACCGATGTGGCGGCCATCGCCGGCGCGGACAATCCGACGGCAAGCGTCAAGCTTGCGGCAAGAATTCCGATCCTGTTCATGTCGGTTCCCCTTTTATGTGTTCGGATGGGGAATTGTGTCACAGACGCCCGCAGGCTTGTCAATGAAGCAGATGCTGCACTGCGGTATGTCACTATCGACAGCAAACTCCGCCATCAGCGGCTGTCGTACATCCAGCTGCGGTCGCGCCACATTTTTTCGCCGACCAGGCAGTCGGTGACGGGGATGTCCTGTGCCAGCACCAATGGCGGATGCGCCGCCTCTTCCGCCGCTCGCTGCGGCGAGGCCGGACCGGCAAGCTCCAGCACCAGCTTGCGGCGGATGGCCTCCGGAAACTGCGTCCAGTCATTGACCGGGATCATGAAGGAGCCCGGCCCGCCGATGACGCAGTCGCTGTAGTAGCGGTCGAGATTGTTGACATCGTAAGCGCTGCTGAACCCGCCCCTGGTCATCAGCGGCAGGCCGTTGACGGTGATGCCTTGCTTGATCACGGCGTCGCGGGTGATATCGACAGGTGCGCCCTGGTTGTTGGGGCCGTCACCCGAAATGTCGATCACCCGCTTGACGCCCTGGAAGCCGCTTTCAGCAAAGAGATCGCTGGCGAATTCCAGCGCGCCGGAGATCGAGGTGCGCCTGGCACTGGCCGGCGGATGAGCGGAAAGCTGCGCTGCCAGCCGCTCGGCGTCGGCACGATTGGCGATCACCGTCCACGGCACGACGACCTGCTGCCAGGTCGCGCCAGCCCATTCGACATAGGTGACGGCAATCTTGCCATGAGCGCCTTCGCCGATTGCCTGCAGGACATCGTCATGCGTCAGCGCCGCCGCATAGCCATGACGCTGGATTTCGAGCTCGTCCGGCGACATGGACAACGAAACGTCGACTGCCAGCACCAGTTCGACGTCGACCGGCTCGGCGGCGCGGGAGTTTGCAGTCAGCCATAGCACCGACGCCAGCGCGGCGGCACCCGAGACGAGATGTCTTGCAAAACCAGACATGCCGCACGGTAAGCGAAAATTGCCGATCGACAAAGAGAAAAGCCCGGTGGAGAGCCGGGCTCATTCGGTCACATTTTTGCGAACCGCCGGAAAACGAATTTCATTTGTGGATGCGGTGCCCGCCCCGTCCCCGCCACTCCACGGCCTTCTCGACATCCGTCTCGGAGGATGGGTCCGGCTTCGGTTTTCTAGCACCGACCCCGCGCGCTGCCCTCCAGTTCGGCTTAAATGACGGCGGAAGCCACAACAGAATACCTGCAACCGCGGCAGGCAAGATAATCGCAAAACGCAGAATTGAAAGTACGATGCCGCAGATGCCGACGATCTGCGCGGCCCGGCGGACGCCGAAGCGTCTCAGGAACAAATGTCTTGCAAGCACGCCGTCATCCAGATCGTAGGCGGGCAGGATGTTGAGAATGATAAGTGATACGTTCAACAATGCGCCAATCCAAAGCGTCCATTCCAGAGGACCGGCCGACCTTGACGGCAGCCACCCGAATGGCCTTTCGGGCGCAACTGGATGAGTTCTCCAAAAACCAGATAATAGGCCGCATCGAAAAACGCGGCGAGCGCGACGTTCGCCAGGGGACCCGCTATCGCAATCCGCGCCTAGGCAGGCGATGGCGCTGCGGCGCGTTTGAAACGCGTGAGCCCGCCGAAGAGATTTAATTCTATCCTGTCAGTGGCGACGCCTTGTCGGCGTCCGATCCAGGCGTGTGCCAGTTCGTGCAGAAATATCGACGCAAACAGAAGCGCTGCAAAGATAGAGGTATGGATCAGTGCATCCTTGGGTCGGCTCGCCCACTCGTTCAGGAAGGGCAGCACAATGGGAATTGCGAAGGTCCAGCTGACGCGAACCGGGATATTCCGGTTCAGCTGAAACACAAGCGCATCGTTTTTTCTGTCCCAGCCGATCCGCCGCAAAGGCACCCCCCAATCGCAGCGCGACGGTAAGCGAGAATCATCGCTCCACAAAGCGAAAAGCCCGACGATGAATCGGGCTTCTGCATTCAGGTCCTGCTGGCACTGCTCGGCTTGCCTGTGTGGAGAATCGGCAGGCAAGCAACGCTTAGCTGCGCGGATTGAGGTTCTCCGGGTCGTAGAGCGGCCTGTAGCCGACGGCGGCCACTTCGACCGGGTACTTCTCGCCGAAATATTCGACGCTCAGCTTGCGGCCCTCCTGGCAATACGCCCAGGGCAGGTGGGCGAGCGCGATGTTCTTGCCGAGGGTCGGACCATAGGCCACCGAGGTCGTGAAGGAGCGGCGGCCGAGCTCGTCGACGAGCGTCTCACCGGTTTGCGGGTCCATCACCGGCATCGTGCCAACCGGATAGCGGGGAACACCATTCGAATCTGTATTGTCCGTCATGATAAGCGTGCAAAGCATGGCCGGCTGATGCACCCGGGCGCGATATTGCAGATGCTTTGCCTTGCCGCAGAAATCGGCCTCCTTGACTTTCGGACGGGCAAGGTCGGCTTCCAGCAGATTGTATTCGGTCAAGAGGTCCGCGTTTTGCAGGCGCAGGCTCTTCTCCATGCGGCGGCTGTTGGCATAGGTCTCGACGCCAAAGGCCATCACGCCGGTCGACCGCAGCGCGTCCCAGACAGCCAGGCCGTCCTCGTAGCGCATATGCAGTTCCCAGCCTTGCTCGCCGACATAGGAGATGCGGAAGGCGGTCACGTCCTTGCCGGCGATCCTGACGGGCTTGATCGCGGCAAAGGGAAAATTCTCAGGCGTCAGTCCGTCGGGGTTTTCCACGACCTTGCCCAATGTTGCCCGCGCGTTCGGACCCCAGATGCCGACGGTCACATATCTCTCGGTCACATCGGTGACGGTAACGTCGAAGCCTTTGTCCTCTGCCGTCCGGCGCATGTACTGGAAGTCGCGCGGCCCGGCATCAGCGCCGTCGATGACGCGGCAGCGGTCGGCCATGCGGATGACGGTCAGGTCGGCGCGCACCATGCCTTCCTCGTCGAGGAAATGGGTATAGATGCCCTTGCCGATATTGCCGTCACCGCCGATCTTTGCCGCGCACAGCCATTCCATCAGCGCGACATGGTCCGGGCCTTCCACGTCGTACATGGCGAAATGCGACAGGTTGACGATGCCGCAATCCTCGCTCATCGCGAGATGCTCGGCGTTCGAGACGCGCCAGAAGTGGCGGTTATCCCATTCGTTTTGGCGCACCGGCACCCGGTTGCCGTATTTCTCGAGCAGATGCTCGTTGGCGGCGTAGCCGTGGGCGCGCTCCCAGCCGCCGAGCTCCATGAAATAGCCGCCGAGTTCCTTTTCGCGCTCCCAGAAGGGCGAGCGGCGGACATTGCGGGCCTTGGAGAAGGGTTCGCGCGGATGGACAGCCGGGTTGTAGACCTTCATCGCCGTTTCGGTGCAGCGGTCCCAGATGAACTGCTCTTTCGTCTGGTGCGGATAGAAGCGCGAATAGTCGATGGCGTGGTGGTCGATCGCCGTGCGGCCGTCCGTCATCCAGTCGGCGATGAGCTTGCCCATGCCGGGGCCGTCCTTGACCCAGATCGCAACGGCATACCATAGGCCCCTGACCTTCTGGCTTTCGCCCATCGAGGGGCCGCCGTCCGCCGTCACCTGCAGCAGGCCGTTGAAGGAATGGCTCTCATTGTAGCCCAGCTCGCCCAGGATCGGCGTCAGTTCCATGGCGCGCTCGAGCGGCGCCAGGATTTGTTCCATGTCGAGATCGCGTTGCGACGGCGAAAGCCGCGCCTGGTTTTTCTCGAGAATATCGCGCGGATGGCAAAGGCGCGGATTGGTCTCTTCGTAATAACCCCATTCGATCTGCCCGCCTTCGGCGGTCTTGGGGTCGCCGGTATCGCGCATGTAAGCCGAGTTGCCCTGATCGCGCAGCAGCGGCCAGCCGATCTCCTTGCCGGTGCCGGCGAACTCAGTGTACGGCCCGAAGAAGGTAAGCGGATGGTCAATCGGCATGACCGGCAGGTCCTCGCCCGCCATTTCCGCGATCAGCCGTCCCCAGATGCCGGTGCAGACCACGACATAGTCGGCCTCGATGGTGCCGCGGTCGGTCACCACGCCCTTGATGCGGCCGTTCTCGATGACGAGCGACCTGGCCGACGTATTGGCAAACGCCCTGAGTTTGCCGGAAGCTTCCGCCTGGTCGACAAGCTTGCCGGCGACGGTCTGCGAGCGCGGGATGACGAGGCCGGCGTCGGGATCCCACAGGCCGCCCTGTACCATCTGTTCTTCGATCAGCGGGAATTTTTCCTTGATCTCGGCGGGATCGATCAGGCGGGCGCGTGTGCCGAAGGCCTTCGCCGAGGCGATCTTGCGCTTGATCTCCGCCATGCGAGCGTCGTCGCCGACGCGGGCGACCTCGAGGCCGCCGATGCGCGCGTAGTGACCCATCTTTTCGTAGAAATCGATGGAATAGAGCGTCGTCCAGCACGACAGGAAATCATGGCTGGTCGTGTAGCAGAAGTCGGAGGCATGCGCCGTCGAGCCGATATCCGTCGGGATGCCCGATTTGTCGATGCCGACAATATCGTCCCATCCGCGCTCGATCAGGTGATGGGCGACCGATGCGCCGACGATGCCGCCCAGCCCGACGATGACGACCTTCGCCTTTTCCGGAAACCCTGCCATTGCCCGCGACTCCAAGATGCTATTGCGAGCAGACTATAGGGCGGCGCGGCGCCGCGCTTGCAGCCTGTTTGCGACATCGCCAAAAAAGCCCGCGCCACCAGCCCGTCGAATGCAGTTAGACCTACGCCTTCGCCCTGCTCGGTACGAAGGCGCTGCTAGAGCCCGCCCTGCGCAGCTTCGAAGAAAAGTGCATACCTTCATCGCCGATTACCGGAAGCAAACAAAAGGCCGGGCGTTTGCCCGGCCTTCAAAAATCATGGCGTCGACTTTATTTGATGCGCGCGACGCCGCCCGAGATCTCAATCGTCTCCGAACCGGTCAGCGCCTCGAGGTCGCCATTCGGCAAGGTAACAAAACAGCCGCTCGGGCAAAATTCCACGGTTTCGCCAGCGGCCAGCGCCAGCTCGGTCTTGCCGCCGCCTTCCGTCACGATCAGCGTGCGGGTCTCGGCGTCCTTGTTGACCGCGCTGGCGGCATGGGCCGAACCGCCCACGGCCAGAAAAGCGATGGCGGCGACGAGAGACTTCCACATTTTGCAGTATCGGTGTTGCCACCGCCTCTGTTGCATTTCGCAAGGCATTCTCGCCGTTTGCAGGTGAGCTTATATGCAATGCAAGCTGAACGGCAACTGAATGCCGCATTCATGCCGCAATTGGTTTCCGAAGGCTTGAAGGCAAGCTCCAATCAGCTAGTCAGGATCGGGCTTCCGTACCTTGCGTCCCGACTTGGCGAGACGTTTCGCCTCGACCGCCGCTAGGGCTTTTGCTTGTTCCCGCTCGGCGAATTCGACTTCGATCTTGTCGTCGTCGATCGGCCACGCCTCGTGCTTTTTGGTCTCGACGACGGCGCGCGGTGTCGACGGAATTTCGATATGCTGGTCGGCGAACACATCGAAGATGGCAAAGCGGATGTCGTTCTGGACGATATTGCCACTAAGAACGTCTGCCAGGAATACGCGGATCTCGAATTCGAGCGCGGCCGGGCCGAAATTGGAAAACAGCACAAAGGGTTCGGGGTTTTTCAGCACCAGCGGATGACTGCGCGCGATCTCCAACAGGACGCCATGCACGTGCTTGATGTCGCTGCCATAGGCGACGCCGACCTTGATATCGATGCGGCCGAGCTTGTTGCGGTGCGTCCAGTTCCCGACCGCATTGTTGATCAGGTTTGAATTGGGCAGGATCACCGACTGCCGCTGGAACGTTTCGATCTCGGTGGCGCGCACGCTGATCTTCTTGACCGTGCCGCTGATGTCACCGGCAACGATCCAGTCGCCGACCTTGAACGGCCGCTCGGCCAAAAGGATCAGGCCCGAGACGAAGTTGGAGACGACATTCTGCAGGCCAAAGCCGATGCCGAGAGACAGGGCGCCGGCGACCAACGCGAGATTGGAGAGGTCGATACCGGCCGCCGAGATGCCGACCAGTGCCGCGACCGCGACGCCGGCATAGCCGACCGCCAGCCGGATCGAATTGCGCACACCGGTGTCGACCCGGCCGCGCGCCATCACCGAACCGTCGAGCCAGCCCTGGAACCAGCGCGTCAGGAAATAGCCGATGATGAAGACGACGACGCCAGTGAGGATGCCGGTGACCGAGATCGTCACCGAGCCTATGGTGAGGCCCGTCGCCAGCTTGTAGGCCCAGGCCTGGATGTCGCCGGGCTGGAAGCCCCACATCAACAGGATCAGCGGCAGGAACACCAGCACGATCATGATGTTTATGGCGGCGCTGACGACAAGCCCGAGCTGGTCGAGCGCGGTCTCTTCGTAGCTTGAATTGGCCGCTAGCCAGCGCCCGATCGAAGTGTTGGCGAAACCACCTTCCTCGCCGATCGCCCGCGCCGACAGGAAGCCGATATAGGCGGTGACCAGGATAGTGCCGGTAACCACGACCTGCACCGAGACGAAAATAGCAAGGCCGATAAAGCCGAGCAGCGCCGACGCTATGGTGAATAGCCCTAGCGCGACGGCGGTGTAGCGCAGCCATGCCGGCCACGGGCGCCAGCTCCCGTCGGCAGCCTTGAACGGCTTCAGCAGCCCCATCAGGATCAGGATGACGCCGACGCTGATGGTGGCGACAAAGCTTCTGGCGATGGTCAGCGATAGCGGCGAGCCCATCTTGTCGTTGACGACCGACAGGAAATAATTGATGCCGATGGCGACGGCCATGGCAGTCGTCAGCCGCACCAGCCAGCGCGCCGGGCCGGTTTCGACAGGGATCAGACGCCAGTTCGGCAACCGCGGTTCCAGCGCCGCATTGGTCAGCCGGTTGACGCAGAACACCACCGCGATAACGGCAACCAGCGAATTCAGGAAGATGCCGATGTCGCCGCGCAAGACATTGTAATAATTGAAGAAGAAGACCGTCGAGATAAGGAAGGCGCCAACCGCCAGCGACGGCAGCAATGTCGACCAGAACGCCACCGACAGGCGGCTGAGATAGGATGGATCCTCGACGGAAGGATCGGCTTCGAAGACGCGGCCGAACAGGCGCCGCCCGCCGACAAAAAGCACGGCGGCCAGCGCAAGCGCCATCAACGTCGCGGCAAGAATTGCCTGGAACTTGAACTTGAAGGCGAAGCTCAGCCAGGACGACACCGCTTTGTAGAAACTGGTAAATTCGTCATTGGCGTTGGAAATGACCTCCGGGCTCAATGCATCGGACAGCACGTAGCGCTTGGTGAGCTGATTGCGGAACAGCTCGCTGCGCATGTTGCCGATCTTCTCGATCAGCCCGCTGACACGGATCGACAGGTTCTGCGCGCTGGCAATGACGGCGTTAATCTCGGCTTTTTCGGAAGCCAGCGCCTGGCGTTCACCGGTCACGATGTCGGGCTCGGCCGGCTGGCCCGCGGCCGGCGGAGGTCCCAGCGTCTCGATCCGATCGTTGATATCGCCGAGACGCGAGCGGAACGCCAGCGCGCTGGTGAGCGCCGCCCGCGACAGATCCTCCAATTGCAGGCGGATTTCCACCAGGGTGGCATCGTCTTGGCCGTCCTGCTGTATCTTCTTCTCGAGATCGTCGGTTTTGGCCGTCAGGCTCTGGATGACCTTCTGCTGGTCTGTAACCAGCCCGGCGGCACCCTGCCCGAGCGCCTGCGCCATCGCGTCGAACGACGGCGGCGCCAAGACAACAAGCGCAACGATCAGGACCAGGCGGAGTAAACGAAAGAACATGATTTTTCTGGCGACTCGCGGACGGCAGCGGCAGTTTTGAAGCACGTCCTTGATAAAGACGCTCATATCACGGGGCAAGTCATGCCAGGCGGCTCGTTTTCGAAGTCCGCCAATCGAAGTCGGCCAATCCAATCGAAGTCGGCCAATCCAGTCGAAGTCGGGGAGTCGAAAAGCGATGGCGCAATCTTGGCTTTGCGTTGGCGGCCTGCTCTATAGTCTGCCGCAAAGCCTGAAATGGATGACAATAAGAATGGCGGAATATTCGGCCTTTTCGCTTCTCAAGAACGCGCTGACCGGAAACAAGGACTGGAGGCCGGCCTGGCGCAAGCCCGACCCGAAGGCGTCCTACGACGTGATCGTCATCGGCGGCGGCGGCCATGGCCTGTCGACCGCCTACTACCTAGCCAAGGAGCACGGCATCACCAATGTCGCGGTGCTGGAGAAGGGCTGGCTCGGTTCCGGCAATGTCGGCCGCAACACCACGGCGGTCCGTTCCAACTATCTCCTGCCGGCCAACACGCGCTTTTACGAGCATTCGATGAAGCTGTGGGAGAACCTGGCCCATGACCTCAACTACAACGTCATGTTCTCGCAGCGCGGCTGCCTGAACCTCGCCCACACACCTGCTCAGCTCGACGACTATGCCCGGCGCGGCAACGCCATGCGCCATCTCGGCGTTGACGCCGAACTGATGACCACGGCCGAAATCGCGCGCCTGGTGCCGGCGCTCGACGTCTCAGCCACCGCGCGTTTCCCGATCGTCGGCGGCCTGATGCAGCGGCGCGCCGGCACCGCCCGCCACGACGCCGTCGCCTGGGGCTATGCGCGCGGCGCAGATCGCCGCGGCGTCGACATCATCGAAAATTGCGAGGTCACCGGCTTCCTGCGCGACGGCGACCGCATCACCGGCGTCACGACAACGCGCGGCGAAATCCGCGCAAAAAAGGTAGCGGTCGCGGTTGCCGGCAGCACCGGGCGGGTCATGCGGCTTGCCGGCATCGAGACGATGCCGATCGAGAGCCACGTGCTGCAGGCCTTCGTCACGGAATCGCTAAAACCGTTCATCGATACGGTCCTGACCTTCGGCATGGGCCATTTCTACATGTCGCAATCGGACAAGGGCGGCCTTGTCTATGGCGGCGATCTCGACGGCTACAACAGCTACGCCCAACGCGGCAGCCTGCCGATCGTCGATGAGGTGATGAGCGAGATGCTGGCGCTGTTCCCTGGGCTGGCCCGTGTCCGCATGCTGCGCTCATGGGGCGGCGTCTGCGACATGTCGATGGACGGCTCGCCAATCATCACCACCGGTCCGCTGCCGGGCATGTATCTCAACTGCGGCTGGTGCTATGGCGGCTTCAAGGCGACGCCGGCTTCCGGCTGGTGCTTTGCCTGGACCATTGCCAAGGACGAGCCGCACGGTCTCAACTCGGCCTTCACGCTCGACCGCTTCTACCGTGGCCTGGTGATCGACGACAAGGGCCAGGGCGCCACGCCCCGGCTGCATTAGGTTAGAGATCCATGCTCATCACCTGCCCCTATTGCGGCCCGCGCGACGTGATCGAATTCACCTATCAGGGCGACGGCAATCGCCAGCGCCCACAGCCCGCCTCGCAGAACCTCGACGCCTGGAACGCCTATGTCTACGACCGGCTTAATCCAGCCGGCGACCACAATGAGATCTGGCAGCATTCCGGCGGCTGCCGCGCCCATCTCAGGGTCGTGCGCAACACGCTGACGCACGAGATCTCCAGCACCGCGTTCGCGCGCGGCGACCACAACTCGGTTGCGCGGCACCGGGCCGAGGACAAGCCATGAGCCCGCGCCGTACAGAGGCCGGGGGCCGCATCGACCGGCTGCGGACCATCCGTTTCACCTTCGACGACGCGCCTTATACCGGCCATGCCGGCGACACGCTGGCTTCGGCGCTGCTGGCCAACGGCATCACCCTGTTTGGGCGTTCGTTCAAATATCACCGCCCGCGCGGCGTGCTGACCGCCAGCGTCGAGGAACCGAACGCGCTGGTCACAGTGTTGAGGGGCGAGGTTCGCGAGCCGAACATCCCCGCCACAATGGTCGAGATTTATGACGGGCTGGCCGCGATCAGCCAGAACCGCTTCCCTTCGCTTGCCTGGGACGTCAGTGCCGTGAACCAGCTCGGCGGCAAGCTTTTGTCGGCCGGCTTCTACTACAAGACCTTCATGGGACCGGTGATCGGTCCGCTGAAGGGCACTCGCTTCTGGATGTTCTGTGAGCATTTCATCCGCCGTGCCGCCGGCCTGGGCAAGGCAGGCACGGCTCCCGATACGGCGCGCTACGAACGCATGAACGCGTTTTGCGATGTGCTGGTAGTCGGCTCCGGCCCGGCGGGGCTGATGGCCGCCAGGGCGGCTGCCGATCAGGGTGCACGCGTCATCCTGGCCGAGCTCGAGCCGCATTTCGGCGGCTCGGCCAATTGGTCGGGCGAGACGATCGATGGCATGCCGGCCGCCGACTGGGCAGCGCGCGCCGCTGGCCAGCTCGAAGGCCGTGACAATATCCGCCTGCTGCCGCGCACCACCGTCTGGGGCTATTATGACGGCAACACGCTTGCCGCGCTCGAACGTGTCACCGACCACAAGGAAACGCCCGGCAAGGGCGAATCGCGCCATCGCTACTGGACGATCCGCGCCAGGTCGGTGGTGCTGGCCACGGGATCCCTGGAGCGTCCGCTGGTCTTTCCAGGCAATGATCGGCCAGGCGTAATGCTGGCGCATGCTGCCGAGCGTTATGCCATTGAATATGGCGTGCTGCCCGGCGACAGGATCGGGCTGTTCACCAACAATGACAGCGCCTATCGCGCGGCCCTGGCGCTGAAGAAGGCCGGCGCCGTGGTCGTCGCCATCATCGACGTGCGCCCTGAGCTTTCGAGCGAAATGCGCAAGCTGGCCGGCGAGACCGAGGCCGAGATCCTTTCTGGCCACGCGGTGATCGCCACCGAGGGCGGCAAGGCGCTTTCCGGCTTCAAGGTGCAGCGCTTCGACATGGTCAACGGCGCGCTTTCCGGCGATGCGCGCAGCATCCACGCCGATTGCCTATTGATGTCGGGCGGCTGGTCGCCGACCATTCATCTGGCCAGCCAGGCCGGAGCCAAAGCGGAATGGAACGAAGCATTGCAAGCGTTCCTGCCGCCCAAGCCGACGACACAGCAATGGATCGGCGCCGGCGCCTTCACCGGCAGTTTCTCCACCGCCGAGGCGATCGCCGAAGGTCGCGCCGCCGGTCTTTCCGCTGCGGGCGCAACCGCCACGCCGGCGGCCTTGCCTGCCGTCGAAGCAGCACCTGGCGATCCCGATCCGGCGCCGGTGTTCGAGATCAAGGCCGAAGGAAAAAGCTTCGTCGACTTCCAGCATGACGTGACGGCGGATGACGTGCGGCTGGCGCATCGCGAAGGCTTCGTCTCGGTCGAGCATCTGAAGCGCTACACCACGCTCGGCATGGCAACCGACCAGGGCAAGAGCTCCAACATACCCGGCCTGGCCATAATGGCCGAGGCGCTGGGCAAGCCGATCCCGCAGGTCGGCACGACGCGCTTTCGCCCGCCCTTTTCGGCGGTGTCGATCGGCTCGCTAGCCGCCGAACGCTTCGGCGATCTGAAGCCCGAGCGGCTGACGCCGATGCATGACTGGCACGTCGCCAACGGCGCCACCATGTATTCCGCCGGCCTGTGGTATCGGCCGATGATCTACGGCCATCCCGGCGAGACGATCGAGCAGGCCTATGTCCGCGAAGCGAGAGGCACGCGCGAGAGCGCCGGCATCGTCGATGTCTCGACACTGGGCAAGATCGCGGTGCAAGGCCCCGACGCGGCGGAATTCCTCGACCGCCTATACACCAACATGTTTTCGACGCTGGCCGTCGGCAAGGCGCGCTACGGGCTGATGCTGCGCGAGGACGGTCTCGCCTTTGACGACGGCACCACGTGGCGCCTCGGCGAGCAGGATTTCCTGATGACCACCACCACCGCCAATGCCGGCAAGGTGATGCAGCATCTGGAATATTTCCTCGACGTGATCTGGCCGGCGCTGAAGGTCCACGTCACCTCGGTGACCGACCAATGGGCCGGTGCCGCCATCGGCGGGCCGAAGGCAAGGCAGATACTGGCTGCTTGCGTCAGCGGCACTGCCGTCGACAATGCCGCCCTGCCCTTCATGGGCATCGTCCACGGCGAAATCGCCGGCGTGCCGGTGATGATCTGCCGGCTGTCCTTCTCCGGCGAAATGGCCTTCGAGGTCTATTCCGGCGCCGGCTACGGCACCCATGTCTGGGAGGCGCTGATCGAAGCCGGCAAGCCGTTCGGGCTGGTGACCTACGGGCTGGAGGCGCTGGGCACCATGCGCATCGAGAAAGGCCACGTCACCGGTGCCGAGATCGACGGCCGTACCACGGCACGCGACCTGCATCTCGACTGGATGCTGTCGAAGAAGAAGCCGTTCATCGGTTCGGCGATGATGGACCGCGAGGGGCTGATCGCGCCCGACCGCCTGGAACTCGTCGGTATTGTTTCGCTCGACAACCAGCCGCTCAATGGCGGCGCACACATCGTCGAGGAGCTTGACGAAGCCAATCCGCACGGCTCGCTTGGCCACATCACCGCTTGCTGCTATTCGCCGGCGCTGGGTAAATATATCGCGCTTGCCCTGGTCAAGGGCGGCAAGGCGCGGCGCGGCACGCGCGCTTATGTCTCCGACCCGCTGCGCAACCGGTTCGGGCCGGTCGAGATCGTCTCCAACCATTTCTTCGATCCGGACGGGAGCCGCATGCATGGTTGAACGCCAATCGCCGCTTGAGCCGGTGCTGCATCCGGGCTCGCATGGCAATTTCGAGCATGGTGTCGAAATCATCCTCTCCGAAACCAGGCCGGGTTCGATCCTGCAGCTCGCCGCCTGGCCCGGCGAGGAGAAGAAGTTGATGGCCGGCATCCATGCGGTCACCGGCCTGGCTTTGCCCGACGGCGCCGGTGGCGGTGTGACGAACGGCGCCAGGTCGGTGTTCGGCTTTGCGCCGGGAAAGTTCACTGTGGTCGATGAAGCCGAGGGATTGGCGCCGGCCTTTGCCAGTGTCGTCACTTCGGCCATCGGTACGGTGACCGACCTTTCGCACGGCCGCACCGCGATCCGTATCGCCGGGCCGAAGGCCGAGTGGGTGCTGGCGAAATTCTTCGCCATCGACTTCGCGCTGCCGGCCTTCCCGATCGGCGCCGGCCGCTCGACCATGCATCACGACATCTTCGCGCAGATCCAGCGCACCGGCGCCGATCAGTTCGACATCTATGTGTTCCGCTCGTTTGCCCGCTCGTTCTGGAAAGCGCTCTGCCATGCGAGCGAGGAAGTCGGCTACGAAGTGCAGTAGAGCCGGACGGCGCTTCACGTCACTCCGCGAACGTCACCCACTCTTCCAGCGGCGCGCGGTCGGTGCGGAAGGCATTTTCGGGCTTGGACGTATCCTCGTGGCCGAGCGCCATGCCGCAGACGATGATCTCCTCGTCGGGAATGTTGAGCACCGGCCTGATCTGCCGGTGATAGGGCGCGAAGGCGGCTTGCGGACAGGTGTGCAGGCTCCTGCCCCGCGCGGCGACCATGATGTTTTGCAGGAACATGCCGTAGTCGATCCACGACCCCTTGTTCAGCCGCCGGTCGACGGTGAAGATCATGCCGACCGGCGCGTCGAAGAAGACGAAGTTGCGGTCGTGCTGCGCACGCATCCTGTCGACCTCGCGCCGGCCGATGCCGAGCACGCCGTAGAGGCCGAAACCGTTGGCCCGCCGTCGCGTCAGATAGGGTTCGAAGAACTGGTCGGGATAGTAGCGATACTCGTCCCACTCGGCCTTTTCGGCGCGGATGCCCGAGCTGAGGATGGCGTCGGTGATGCGCTGCTTGACCTCGCCCTTGGTCACATAGACTTTCCAGGGTTGCATATTGGTGCCTGAGGGCGCGCGCGCGGCAACGGCGAGAATATCGCGGATGATCTCGTCGTCGACCATATCGGGCAAGAAGGCGCGTACCGACCGCCGCGAGGTGATCGCGTCATCGACGATCGCCGCCGCAATCCGGGAGTTGTTTTCCAGCATGGGCCGTCCTTTTGCGTATGATCCCGAACCGATTTTCCGGAAGGATCATGCGCCGACTAGAAGTGATGGAGCATCCTTGCGCGTCTTTTTGAACGCCCGATAGCCTACCCGCCTCGACCGGACGCCCCACTCGCCGCTCGTGCGCCGAGCCTTTGCCCGAACCGTCAAAATGGCGCAAGTAAATCTTGTGGTTGCGTGAAAATCCTCTTGATTTTTTCATGAACCCGCCATCAAATGAAATTTGCTGAGAATTTTTCACCAAGACAGGGATGGCTTTGCCCTCAACCGCCGCCAGATCGGAACAGGACAGCGGCGAACGGCTGCTGGCCGGCGACATTCGCGCGTTGCGCAAGGCGCGCGGCTTGACGCTTGCTGAAATCGCACTGAAGCTCGGCCGTTCCGTCGGCTGGGTCAGCCAGGTCGAGCGCGGTCTGTCGGTCCCGTCGCTCGGCGATCTCAGGGCCTTCGCCGAATTGTTCGGCGTGCCGGTCAGCCTGTTCTTCAGCCATGACGTGCCTGTCGAGACCGAGCGCGGCGTGGTCGTGCGCGCCGGCAACCGGCGCACGCTTGGCACAAGCGATTCCGGCCTGGTGGAGGAGCTTCTGTCGCCCGATCTCGGCGGTAGCTTCGAGATGCTGCGTTCGGTCTTCGCTCCGGGTGCCGAGATGAAGGCCGAGGCGCGCCGGCCGACCGAGGAAGCCGGCTACGTCGCTTCGGGCAGTTTCGACATCGAAATTGCTGGCATCTGGCACCGGCTTGGCGAAGGCGACTCCTTCCGCTTCGACGGCAAGCCGTTCCGATGGCGCAATCCTGGAGCCGAGCCGGCTGTCGTCATCTGGGTGGTTTCGCCGCCTGTCTATTGAACGAATGCATGTCGCCCAAAAGTGCGTGGCGGTTTTGGGACAACGACATGCATCAAAACAAATAGTCGGAGAAGAACATGGCCGGTTTGCCGACCACGGCACGCGTTGTGATCATCGGAGGTGGTGCCGTCGGCGCCTCCTCGCTCTACCATCTCGCCAAGGCGGGCTGGACCGACTGCGTGCTTCTGGAGAAGAACGAGCTGACCTCCGGCTCGACCTGGCATGCCGCCGGCAACGTGCCGACTTTCTCCTCGTCATGGTCGCTGATGAACATGCAGCGTTATTCGACCGAGCTCTATCGCCGGCTGGCCGACGAGGTCCGCTATCCCATGAACTACCACGTCACCGGCTCGCTCAGGCTGGCCCATAGCGCGGAGCGCATGCAGGAATTCCAGCGCGCCAAGGGCATGGGCCGCTACCAGGGCATGGATATCGACGTGGTCGGGCTCGACGAGATTAAGCGCCGTTACCCCTTCATCGAGACGCATGAGCTGAAAGGCGCGCTCTACGATCCGAATGATGGCGATATCGACCCCGCGCAGCTGACCCAGGCACTGGCCAAGGGCGCGCGCGACATGGGCGCGAAGATCATCCGCTTCTGTCCGGTCACCGGCGTGAGCCGAGACAATCACGAGTGGGTGGTCGAGACGGCGCAAGGCGAGATCCGCTGCGAGATCGTCGTCAACGCCGCCGGCTACCGCGCCGCCGAAGTCGGCAGGATGTTCGGCCGCGAGGTGCCGATGATGGTGATGAGCCATCAATATATCCTGTTCGAGGAAATCCCCGAACTGGCGGCGTGGTCGAAGGAACAGGGCAAGAAGCTGCCGCTGCTGCGCGACGTCGATACGTCCTATTATCTGCGCCAGGAAAAGAACGGCATGAATCTCGGCCCCTATGAGCGCAATTGCCGCGCCCACTGGGTCGGCCACAACGACCCGATGCCCGACGACTTTTCCTTCCAGCTGTTTCCCGACGATCTCGATCGGCTGGAACATTACCTGGCCGATGCTGTCGCCCGCGTGCCGATCCTCGGCACCGCCGGCCTTTCAAAGGTCATCAACGGGCCGATCCCCTATGCGCCGGACGGCAACCCTCTGATCGGGCCGATGCCCGGCGTGCCCAACGCCTTCGAGGCCTGCGTCTTCACCTTCGGCATCGCCCAGGGCGGCGGCGCCGGCAAGGTGCTGGCCGAGTGGGTGACCGAAGGCCAGACCGAATGGGACATGTGGTCCTGCGATCCACGCCGTTTCACCGCCTTTGCCTCGGCCCCGGATTATTGCGTCGCCAAGGGCATGGAGATCTACGGCAACGAATATGCCATCCAGTTCCCGCGCCATGCCTGGCCGGCCGGGCGCGACCGCAAGCTGTCGCCGCTCCACGACCGCATCAAGGCACTCGGCGCCCGGTTCGATGCTTATAATGGCTGGGAACGCGCCACCTGGTATACGAACGCAGGCGACGACATCTCCGAAGAATCCACGCTGACCTTCCGCCGCGACGGGCCGTGGCAGCATCGTGTGCGCGAGGAATGCCTCGCCGTCCGCGATGCCGCCGGCATTCTGGACCTGCCGGGGTTCTCCCGTTTCAATCTCGACGGTCCGGGTGCCGCCGAATGGCTGAGCCTCCAGGTGACCGGCCTGGTGCCGAAACCCGGCCGCATCGGCCTCGTCTATTTTGCCGACGACAAGGGCCGCATCGTCACCGAAATGTCGGTGGTCCGCCACGACGAGAACCTGATGACGCTGATCACCGCCGCTGTGGCTCAGTGGCATGATTTCGAATGGCTGAAGTCGCGCATCCCGAAGGACGCCACATTCAAGCTGATCGACAGGACGGAGGAATACTCCACCCAGATCCTCGCCGGCCCCAACTCGCGAAAAATCCTCGCCGAACTCTGCGCAGCCGACCTCACCCTGCCCTGGCTGACGCATCAGGAAACCAGTATCGCCGGACGTTGGGCAAAGCTGGTGCGCGTGTCCTTCGCCGGCGAGCTCGGCTGGGAAATCCACAGCAAGGTCGACGATACCGCAGCCATCTTCGACGCCGTCTGGGCGGCCGGGAAGAGGCATAGACTAAAACCGTTCGGCATGTACGCGCTGGATTCGCTGCGGCTCGAAAAAGGCTACCGTACCTGGAAGGGCGACCTGTCGACCGACTACTCGATCCTGCAGGGCGGGCTGGAGCGATTCGTCAGATGGGATAAGCCCGACTTCCGCGGCAAGACGGCGCTGCAAAACGAGAAGCAGCAGGGCATCAAGAAGCGCTTCGTCACGCTGGTTGTCGAAAACCCCGGCGACTGCGATGCGCCCACCATGTCGACGCTGTGGCATGACGGCCGGATCGTCGGCGAGACGACATCCGGCGGCTGGGGTCATCGCATCGACAGGTCGATCGCGCTCGGCATGCTGCGCGCCGACCTCACCGAGCCGGGAACCGCGGTCGAGATCGAGATCTTCGGCGAACGTTTTCGGGCGGTCGTGCAATGAGCCGTTATGGGATCCAAAGAACGAGAGGCTCAGAGCATGAAGAAAGTGATCCTCACCGATGGCGGCATGGGCCAGGAGCTGGTCCGCCGTAGCAGTTCCGAGCCGACGCCGCTGTGGTCGGCCAGGGTGCTGATCGACGAACCGGATCTGGTGCGCGACCTGCATGCGGAATTCATCCGCGCCGGCGCCCGCGTCATCACCATCAACACCTATTCAGCCACGCCGGAGCGGCTGGCACGCGAAGGCGCGGAAGAGCTGTTCAAGCCGCTGCAGAAGCGCGGCATCGAACTGGCAAGGCAAGCCCGCGACCAGGCCGGCGACGCGGCGATCGCCGGCTGCCTGTCGCCGCTGTTCGGCAGCTATGCGCCGGCGCTGACGATATCCTTCCAGGATACGCTCGACATCTATCGCCGTATCGTTGCCGAGCAGGCGGACGGCGTCGATCTGTTTCTGTGCGAAACCATGGCGTCGGCCGAAGAGGCGCGCGCCGCCGTCACCGCGGCGTCGGAAAGCGGCAAGCCCCTATGGGTGTCGTGGACGCTTGCCGACCACGGCACGCCGCGCCTGCGCAGCGGCGAAGCCATTGCGGCGGCGTCGGGCGCTCTTGCCGGCCTGCCCGTCGCGGCCCGGCTGATCAATTGCTGCCGGCCCGAAGCGATCGCTGCAGCGCTGCCCGAACTGATCGCTCTCGGCGGTCCGGTCGGCGCTTATGCCAACGGCTTCACCTCGATTGAGGCGCTCAAGCATGGCGGTACCGTGGAAGTGCTGCACGCCCGCCACGACCTTGATCCGGATGCCTATGCCGGCCAGGCGGTCGGCTGGGTCGAGGCCGGCGCCGGCATCGTCGGCGGCTGCTGCGAAGTCGGACCGGCCCACATCGCCGCGCTGCGTGACCGGCTCGAACAGGCCGGTTATGAAATTTCGGGAGCAGCATAATGCCCAGGCCATCATCGCGCATTTCCGGCATCGTGCCTTCGGGCAAGGATGGCTGGGAGGTTCATTCCGCTGCCTGGGCGCGCAAGCAGGCAGGCGAGGACATCATCATGCTGTCGGTCGGCGACCACGATTTCGACACGCCGAGCGAGACGATCGAAGCCTGCGTGACGGCGGTTCGCGCCAGCAATCACCACTACACGCCGCTTGCCGGCGTTCCGCGCCTGCGCAAGGCGATGGCGGCGGCTTCGACGCTGTGCACCGGCGTTGCGACAAATCCCGACCAGGTCATCGCCACGCCGGGCGGGCAGGCCGCGCTTTACGCGGCCATTCAAGCGGTTCTCGACCAAGGCGACCATGCCATCGTCGTCGCGCCCTATTACGCCACCTATCCCAACACCTTCAGTGCGGCGGGCGCCGAGTTCAGCGTCGTCGAGACCCCCGCCGAGGACGGCTTTCAGCCGCGCGCCGCCGACATTCGCGCCGCCCTTCGGCCGAACACCCGCGCCATCCTGATCAACACGCCGAACAACCCCACGGGCGCCGTCTATTCGCGAGAGCGCCTGGAAGGTCTGGCGCAGATCTGCCGCGAGCATGACCTATGGCTGCTGTCGGACGAGGTCTACTGGACGCTGGGCGGCGGCGAGCACGTCTCACCACGCTCGCTGCCCGGCATGGCGGAACGCACGCTGGTCATCAATTCGATGTCGAAGAGCCACGGCATGACCGGCTGGCGCATGGGCTGGCTGACCGGGCCGGAATCAATGGTCTCGCTGTTGACCGACCTCAATCTGGTGATGACCTACGGCCTGCCGGCCTTCATCAGCCTCGCCTGCGCCGAGGCGCTCGAAAATGGGTACGGCGTCAAGGAGATCGCCGAGCGCTACGCCGCGAGGCGCACCGTCGTCCTCGATGCCATGCGCGGTATGAACAACATCACTGTGCGCGGCTCCGAAGGCGGCATGTACGTCATGCTCGACATATCGGCGATCGAGCCGGACGACGAAAAATTCGCCTGGGCCTTCCTCGACCAGGAGAAGGTCGGCGTCATGCCCGGCTCGAGCTTCGGCGAGGCTGCAGCCGGCCACATCCGCTTCAGCCTCTGCCAGCCTGAGCCGGTGCTGATGGAGGCCGCCACACGCCTGCGCCGCTTCGCCTCCTTCTATCGCCGTGAGGCCGCATGAGCGCCTCACCCACCAAAACCATTCCGACCAAGGCCATTCCTCCCAAAGCGAGGGCGGTCATCATCGGCGGCGGCGTCTCCGGCTGCTCGGTCGCCTATCATCTGGCCAAGCTCGGCTGGACCGACATCGTCCTGCTCGAGCGCAAGCAGCTGACCTCGGGCACGACATGGCACGCCGCCGGCCTGATCGGCCAATTGCGCGGCTCGCAGAACATGACGCGGCTGGCGAGGTACTCGGCCGACCTCTACGTCAAGCTGGAGGCCGAGACCGATGTCGGCACCGGCATGCGCCAGGTCGGCTCGATCACGGTGGCGCTGACCGAGGAGCGCAAGCACGAGATCTATCGGCAGGCATCTCTCGCCCGCGCCTTCGATGTCGATGTGCGCGAGATTTCGCCCAACGAAGTCAAGCAGATGTACCCGCATCTCAATGTTTCCGATGTGGTCGGCGCCGTGCATCTGCCGCTCGACGGTCAGTGCGACCCGGCCAATATCGCCATGGCGTTGGCCAAGGGCGCGCGCCAGCGCGGTGCAACGATCGTCGAGAACGTGAAGGTCACCAAGGTTCATACCAAAAATGGCCGGGTCACCGGCGTCTCCTGGGCGCAGGGCGACGAGCAAGGCGCGATCGAAGCCGATATCGTCGTCAACTGCGCCGGCATGTGGGCACGCGAGCTTGGCGCCCGGAACGGCGTCACCATCCCGCTGCACGCCTGCGAACATTTCTATCTCGTTACCGAACCGATCCCCGGGCTTTCCCGCTTGCCGGTGCTGCGCGTGCCGGACGAGTGCGCCTACTACAAGGAAGATGCCGGCAAAATGATGCTCGGCGCTTTCGAGCCGGTGGCCAAGCCCTGGGGCATGAACGGCATAAGCGAGGAGTTCTGCTTCGACCAGTTGCCGCAGGATATGGATCATTTCGAGCCGATCCTGGAAATGGGCGTCAACCGCATGCCGATGCTGGCCACCGCCGGCATCCACACCTTCTTCAACGGCCCCGAGAGTTTTACCCCCGACGATCGCTATTATCTCGGCGAGGCGCCGGAGCTTTCCGGCTACTGGATGGCGACCGGCTACAATTCGATCGGCATCGTCTCCTCCGGCGGCGCCGGCATGGCGCTGGCGCAATGGATCAATGACGGCGAGGCGCCTTTCGACCTCTGGGAGGTCGACATCCGCCGCGCCCAGCCGTTCCAGAAGAACCGCCGCTATCTCAAAGAGCGCGTCTCCGAAACGCTCGGCCTGCTCTACGCCGATCATTTCCCCTACCGCCAGATGGCGACCTCGCGGAACATAAGGCGCTCGCCGCTGCACGAACATCTGAAGGCGCGCGGCGCCGTGTTCGGCGAGGTCGCCGGCTGGGAGCGCGCCAACTGGTTTGCACGGGAGGGCCAGGAGCGCGAATACCGCTATTCCTGGAAACGGCAGAACTGGTTCGATAACCAGCGCGAGGAGCATCTGGCGGTCCGAAACGGCGTCGGCCTGTTCGACATGACCTCGTTCGGCAAGATCCGCGTCGAGGGCCGCGACGCCTGCGCCTTCCTGCAAAGGCTCTGCGCCAACGACATGGACGTGGCGCCGGGCAAGATCGTCTACACCCAGATGCTCAACCAGCGCGGCGGCATCGAGAGCGACCTCACCGTCTCGCGGCTGTCCGAAACCGCCTTCTTGCTCGTCGTGCCCGGCGCCACGCTGCAGCGCGACCTGGCCTGGCTGAGAAAACATCTTGCCGACGAGTTCGTCGTCATCACCGATGTGACCGCTGCCGAAGCCGTGCTTTGCCTGATGGGCCCGGATTCGAGGAAGCTGATTCAAAAGGTCAGCCCAAACGATTTCTCAAACGGGAACAATCCGTTCGGAACGTTTCAGGAGATCGAGATCGGCATGGGCCTGGCCCGCGCCCACCGCGTCACCTATGTCGGCGAGCTCGGCTGGGAGTTTTATGTCTCGACCGATCAGGCTGCCCATGTCTTCGAGGCGATCGCGGAAGCCGGCACTGACGCCGCCCTGAAGCTATGCGGCCTGCACACGCTGGATTCCTGCCGCATCGAAAAGGCCTTCAGGCATTTCGGCCACGACATCACCGACGAGGACAATGTGCTGGAGGCCGGGCTGGGCTTTGCGGTGAAGACCGCCAAGGGCAACTTCATCGGCCGCGATGCGGTGCTGAGGAAGAAAGAAAGCGGATTGAACCGGCGGCTGGTGCAGTTCCGTCTGAAAGACACGCAACCCTTGCTCTTCCACAATGAGGCGATCCTGCGCGACGGCAAGATCGTCGGTCCGATCACCTCGGGCAATTACGGCCATCATCTCGGCGGCGCAATCGGGCTTGGTTACGTGCCTTGCAAGGGCGAGAGCGATGCGGATGTGCTGTCGTCGTCCTACGAGATCGAGATCGCCGGCGAGCGCTTTGCCGCCGAGGCCTCGCTCAAGCCGATGTACGATCCGAAATCGGAACGGGTGCGGATGTAACTCTTTTCTTTCTCCCCTTGTGGGAGAAGGTGGCCGAGCGAAGCTCGGTCGGATGAGGGGTGTTGGAAGGATCGCTACCTCAACGGAATTAGCGTTTAGCGCTCCCGTCCCAATCTTCCCACGCCGCGTTTCTTCCAGCACCCCTCATCCGGCTCGGCGCTACGCGCCGATCCACCTTCTCCCACAAGGGGAGAAGGAAAAGTCCCCTCCCGCGTCAGAACGCGTCCATCTTGGCAGCGACCTTCGCGATGAATTTCGTCCGCGTCTCGTTCGTCGACAGGTTCATCGAGTAATGCGCGAGATAGGAGACCGACCCGCCAGGCTTGATGGTGGCGCGCAGCACCCGATTGACCAGCTTGCGCGGCGGGTCACCCATCAGCATGGCGCGGAATCGGCTGCCGCCATAGGTGGTGACCGCCGCCATCTTGCGAATATTGTGCAGCGACGGCTGCACCTTGCCGTCGACCAGCTTGAACGACACGCCGGGCAGGAAGACGCGATCGAAAAAGCCTTTCAAAATGGCCGGATAGCCGAAGTTCCACACCGGAAACGACAGCACCAGCGCCTCGGCCCGCAATAGGCGCTCGACATAAGCCGCCACCGGATCGCCGTCGCTGCGTTCGTCGTGGTAGGACAGCCGCTCGGCCCGCGTCAGCCTGGGATCGAAACCCTCGGCATAGAGATCGCAGTCGTCGACGACATGGCCGGCGGCCTTCAGCCGCTCGACGATGGTCCGGTGCAGATCGGCGTTGAAGCTGGTCTCGACCGGATGAGCGTAGAGGAGGAGGACGTTCACAGGAGAACATCTCGCAAGTCGGCGCCAAGCACCCCCCTCTGCCCTGCCGGGCATCTTCCCCTCAAGTGGGGAGATCGGCTGTCAGTATCGCTTTCGCCAGTTGACGACGTTGGAAGATGGTCGAGACGATGGAACTGCCAATCTCCCCCCTTGAGGGGGAGATGCCAAGTGGTGGCAAAGAGGGCAGGCCAGAGGGGGGTACAGCGCCACACGCCCGTCATCGTCTCAACCCGCCTTCTCCAGTCCCTTGAACAGAAACGACTTGCCCGAGCGATAATCATAGTCCGGGTTTTCCCAGGCGATCATCTTGCCGGGATTGAGCAGCCCTTGCGGGTCGGTCTCGCGTTTGAACGCAAGCTGCACCTCGTCGGTCCGCTTCATGCCGCCTTCTTCCAGCGTGTAGCGGTGCGGGTTGAAGATCCAGCAGCCATTATCCTCGTGGATGCGGATGATCTCGTCCAGCCGCTCCGCCGTGGTGAAGCGGACCAGCGGCAGCCCGGCGATGCCGATGGCGCCGTCGAAGCGGATGAACTCGAGATGCGCCGGCACCTCGTCGCCGAAGCGGTCGACCATCGCCTTGACGTGGCCGAGGTGGTCCGGCGACGGATAGCGGGTCTGCAGATAGGTGATCGTCGGATCGACCCGGATGGCACGCAGCGTCGTGTGGTTCCAGGTCAGCTCATAGGCCGGCGGCAGCCCTTTGAGATCGGCCTCCTTGTCGGCACGAAAGACGATCTCGCCCTTGCTGCGCGACGTGAAGGCAAGGAAAGCATCCATCGCATGCGGCGCGATCATCAGGACGACGATGCTTTGGCCGCGCCGGAAAAACCGCTGGTGGCGCTTGAAGTAATCGTAGGGGATGGGTGCTGCGATCGGTGTGATCAGTTTCGCCAGGATGCCGTCCTGGATGGCGAGATCGTTGCCGAAGCCGGCCGCATCCATGAAATCGTCGAAGCCGACGATGACGTCGATCCAGTCATAGCTGGCGGTCAGCGGCATCTCGACTTCGGTGATGATGCCGTTGGTGCCGTAGGCGTGCATCACCTTCAGCACGTCCTCGCCGGTGAGCTCCATGACACGCGGCTCAGCCTCCATCGTCACGGTCCTCAGCCGGATGACGTTGCCGAGGTCGCGCAGTCCGCCCCAGCGGATCGAGCCGATACCGCCGGAGCCGCCGGCGACGAAGCCGCCGATCGATGCGGTGTTGTAGGTCGACGGCGACATGCGGAGCTCCTGGCCGGAATGCGCCCGCGTCGCTCTGTCGATGTCGGCGAGCACGGCGCCGGGGCCGGTGACGACACGGCCGGGGGCGATCGTCTTGACCGCGTTCATTTCGGCGAGATTGAGCACCACGCCGCCGGACAGCGGCATCGCCTGCCCGTAATTGCCGGTGCCACTGCCGCGCGGCGTCACCGGCACGCCATGCCGGTGACAGGCGGCGAGAATGCGGACGACCTCGTCTTCGGTTTTCGGCGTCACGATCAGGTCGCCGGTGACGTGCTCGAGCTGCTGCTTCAGCACCGGGCTGTACCAGTAGAAATCGCGGCTCTTCTGCTGGACGATCGCCGGATGGTCGTCGATCTTCAAACCGTCCAGGTCGCGCTTGAGCGCCGCAATATCCATCATTCCACCATCAGATCATCGAGTTCGGCATAATCGGGCAGCTGGCGCTCGATCGCCCGGCCGTCGCGTACAACGATGCGATCCGATTCGGGCCGTGACAGCAATTCCGTCCAGCTCCGCCCCTTGAAGACGACGAAATCGGCCGGCGCTCCGGCGGCAAGCGGGCCGAAACCATCGAGCCGCATCACCTTGGCCGGCGTTGCGGTGACAGCTTGCGGCCAGTCCGCGACGGGATGGTCTAGATGCAGGATGCGCGTCGCCATGCGATAGACCTCCAGCATGTCGAGATCGCCATAGGCGTAGAACGGGTCGCGCGTATTGTCGGAGGCGACGGCGACGGCAATGCCGCGCGCCTTCATCTCGTGCAGCAGCGTCACCCCGCGCCAGCGCGGCGTTGTCCTGTCGCCTCGCCGGTCCTGCAGATAGAGATTGCACATCGGCAGCGACACCACCGCCAAGCCGGCCTTGGCGACCTTATCCAGCGTGTCGAGCACGTCGAGATCGGGCTGGCGTGCCAGCGAGCAGCAATGGCCGACCAGGATGTTCCCGTCAAAACCGTTCCAAAGGGTGGCTTCGGCGATTTTCTTCAGCGAGATCGCAGAGACATCGTCGGTCTCGTCGGCATGGAAATCGAGGTCGAGGCCATGCTTGATCGCCTGCGCAAACACCTGGTCGAGCAGTTCTTCGAGGTCCGGCACCATATAGGTGACGACGCCGAGCACGCCCTTGGCGGCAGCCACGCGCTTGGCCAGCCTCTCGAACCATTTCCTGTCGCGCACGCCTTCGATGCCGAGCAGGCAGGCCGCCTGCAGCTCGATGCGGCCGCGCCATTTCTCCCGCATCGTCTCGAACACCGGCCAGGAGATCTCTTCCTGCGGCGCAACGCTGTCGAGATGCGTGCGCAGCGCCCTGGTGCCGTGCGCGTAGGCGCAGCGCAGCGAAAAATCCATGCGGCGGGCAACGTCGTCGGCGCTCCAGCGCGCCGCGCGGTCGGCGCCGGTGGCGCTCAAAGCGCCCATGAAGGTGCCGTCCGGGTTGGGCTTTCGGGGCCAGATATGGCCCTTGTCGATATGGGTGTGGCAGTCGACAAAGCACGGCAGCACGATGCGGCCGCCGAGGTCGACGGCGTCCGCCGGTGCGTTGGATCGATGCGCCGCAATGCTGGAAATCCTGCCGTCGGCGACCGCGATATCTGCGAGTGCAAAACCGTCGGCGTCGGAAGGAGCGGCAAGGCCGGGCGTCAGGGAGGCGTGAAGCCGGACCTTGGAGAGATAGTAGGAACCAGAAGCTGGTATCAAGGCGTACCCCCCTCTGTCCTGCCCTCTTTACCACTACTTGGCATCTCCCCCTCAAGGGGGGAGATTGGCAGCCTCGCCCATGGCGCTCGTCTTGCAACGTTGGCGATTAGCGAAATCCTGGATAGCATCCAATCTCCCCCCTTGAGGGGGAGATGTCCGGCAGGACAGAGGGGGGTGCTGGCGCTGCCCACCATCACCGCTCCTGCCTCAGCGCGCTCTCGTGCCAGCGCCGCAAAAGGAGATGCGATACCAGCGACAGCACCAGGAAGATCAGGATGCCCGTGAGCGAGATCAGGATCAGCGCCGCGAACAGCCTTGGTGCGTTGAGCCGGTAGCCGGCCTCGATGATGCGCGAGGCGAGGCCGGACGACTGGCCGGTGGCGCCGGCGACGAACTCGGCCACCACCGCGCCGATCAGCGACAGGCCGCCGGCGATCTTCAGCCCGCCGAGGAAATAAGGCATCGCCGCCGGCAGCCGCAGATAGCGCAATTGCTGCCAGCGGGTGGCGCCGTTGAGCTTGAACATGTCGCGCAAATTGCGGTCGACGGAGTTGAGGCCGAGCGTGGTGTTGGAGAGGATCGGGAAGAAGGCGACGATCCAGGCACAAAGCAAAAGCTTCGTCGTCTGGTTGTCGACATAGATGTTGATCAGCGGAAAGATCGCGACGATCGGCGTCACCTGCAGCACGATGGCGAAGGGAAAGAACGACATCTCCACCCATTTCGACTGAGCGAACAGCACTGCCAGCCCGACACCGCCGACCACGGCGAGAAGCAGGCTCAAGAAGGTGATCCTGAGTGTCACCAGCAGCGAGGAGAACAGCAGCCCGGCATCGTCGTGCAGCGTTTGCAGCACCACGCCGGGGCGCGGCAGTATGTATTTCGGGATGTCGTTCCAGACGCAGACGCGGTCCCACAGCCAGATCGCCAGGATCATGATCGCCAGCGGCAGCAGCCATCTGCCGATGCGCTCGAAGCGCTCCTGGCGGACGCGGCGCGCCTCCTCCGGGTCGAGCGCCGGGATCTGTTCTTCAATGGCCGTCATGATGCGGTCCGGCAGTTGAGTTGATGGCGCCGATCAGCACGTCGGATGCCTGGCGGCAGAGCGCGGCATAGTCGGGCGAGGTGCGAAACGCCTCGTCGCGCGGATAGGATGCATCGACGGCAAGGTCGGCAAACACCCGGCCCGGCCGCGCCGCCATGACGACGATGCGGTTGGAGAGGAATACGCTTTCGAAGACGCTGTGGGTGACGAAAACGACGGTAAAACGCTCATCCTGCCATAGCTCCAGAAGATCGTTGTTGAGCTTGAAGCGGGTGATCTCGTCGAGTGCCGCGAACGGCTCGTCCATCAACAGAATGCGCGGCTTGGTCACCATGGCGCGGGCGATCGAGACGCGCATCTTCATGCCGCCCGACAGTTCGCGCGGCACCGCCTTCTCGAAGCCGGTCAGGTGAACCCGCGCCAGCATCTCCATCACCGCCGGCGCCGCCTTGGCACGCGACACGCCCTTCAGCCGCAGCGGCAGCCAGACATTGTCGAAGACGTCGGCCCAGGGCAGCAGCGTCGGCTCCTGGAAGACGAAGCCGATATTTGAACGGTCGCCGATATTCGAACGCTCGAGGGCGCCGCTGCCGCGCCAGTCGAGCACACCCGAGGTCGGCGTCGACAGGCCGGCAATCAGCCGCAGCGCCGTCGACTTGCCGCAGCCCGACGGTCCGAGCAGGCTGAGGAAATCGCCTTCCCGGATCGTCAGCTCGACATTGCTGAGCGCGGTGACGCCGTTGGAAAAAACCTTGCCGACGCCACGCAGCGCCAACAGCGTCGGCCCCGATACGCTTCCTGGCTGTTGCGCCACTTTCTCCAGCTTCACGGCCTACTTCTTCAGGTCGAGCCCGACGCTCTTGTTGACGAAGGCCAGCGTGTAGGCCTTCTTGATGTCGATGCCCGCCGGCGTGACCTTGGCCTTGACCATCTTGTCGTAAAAACTCTGGATGCGCGCATCGGTCATGGCGCCGATGCCGAGCTTTTCGCTGTCGCCGGAATCGACCACGCCGAACTTCTTCAGCTGCTCGATCGAGAAAGCGATCTGCTCATCCGTCATATCCGGATTTTCCTTCTTGATCATCTCGTTGGCGGCCTTGTTGTCGCCGTAGAGATAATTGTACCAGCCCTTGGCCGAGCCATCGACGAAGCACTGGACCACCTCGGGCCGCTTGTCGACCGTCTCCTGCATGGTCTCGACCGTCGTTGCATATGTGTCCCAGCCATAGTCGGCCAGCAGGAACTGGTTCGGCGTGAAACCGCCCTGCTTCTGGACGGCGAATGGCTCCGAGGTGACGTAACCCTGCTGGATCGACTTCTTGTTGGCGATGAACGGCGCCGGATTGAAGGTGTAGGGCGCGCGCTTGGCGGCATCGAAGCCGAGGTCGGTGACCATCCACTGGAAGAAGGTCTGCGCACCTTCGTCGCCAAGGATGTACTGCTCGGCGTTCTTCAGGTCTTCCCATTTGTCCAGCCCCTGCCCGGGATGGGACATGATGACCTGCGGGTCCTTCTGGAAGTCGGCCGCCACGACGCGCATCGGTATGCCTTGCTGCACGGCATCGAAGGCCGACAGCAGATTGCCGCCCATGTAAAAATCGATCTTGCCGGCCAGCAGCAGCGGCCGGCCGCTGACCTGTGGGCCGCCCTGCATGATCGTCACGTCGATGCCGCAGGCGGCATAGGTGCCGTCCACCACGGCCTGGTAGTAACCCCCATGCTCCGGCTCAGCCAGCCAGTTGGTGCCGAAGGTGACTTTTTCGTTCGCTGCCGCGGCAAGCGTGCCTGCGCCAAGCAGCACGATCGCGCCCGCCGAAATCTTGAGTTTTCCGTACATCCACACCACCCTTTGTTCGCTCCGGCGCGTCACGCGCCGGGCTCGACACCATTGTTTCAAGAAGCAAGACACATGCCACCGGCGCGTTGCGCCGGGACCGCCCGCTTGTGCAATGCCCGCCTGAGCAATGGCGGCGCGAAGGCCGGACGGGTCATGCTGTACGAAAGGCATCGTGCCTATTTTTTGATCGCCTGTCCACAATCGCCCTCGTGACATGCACCGCCATCTTGATGCCCGCATCGATCCCGCTTTAGGCTGCCGTGAACGGAGATTGCCATGTTCAAATTTCTCACGCCGAAGTCGATCAAGCCGCCCTTCGCCCGCTACAGCCATGGCGTCGAACTGCCGCCCGGCAAGCGGCTGGTGCTGTGTTCGGGCCAGGTCGCAATCACCCCGGACGACCAGATCCCCGAAGAGGCCGGCGCACAGGCCGAGCTCTGTTTCCAGAACATATCGGCGATTCTCGGCGAGGCCGGGCTCAGCCTGTCCGACATCGTCCGCATCAACGCCTACGTCACCGACCGCGCCTTCCTGCGCCCCTATATGGAGGTTCGCGACCGGCTGTTCGCCAGCCCTGCGCCGGCCTCGACGCTGATGATCGTTTCTGGTTTTGCCCGGCCGGAATTCAAGATCGAGATCGAGGTCATCGCGGCGGGATGATCGACAGCCGATCGTTCCCGCGTTAGGTCTGGGCTTGTCGGTTCAAGAGGGCATGACATGACCGCTGCAAAAAAACGCGTATGGTGGGGTGACTACCGGACCACCGAATACGCGACCGTCGATCCTGAGGCGACCATTGCCGTTCTGCCGCTGGCGGCGATTGAGCAGCACGGCCCGCATCTGCCGGTCTCGACCGACACCTCGATCATGAACGGCATGCTGGAAACGGTGATCGCGCGCCTGCCCGGCGATCTCGACATCCGCATCCTGCCGGTCCAGGCGGTGGGCAAGTCGAACGAACATTTGCACGCACCGGGCACCCTCACCCTGCCGGCGACGACCTTGGTCGAGGCGTGGACCGAACTTGGCCTGTCGGTCGCGCGCGCCGGCGTCCGAAAACTGATTGTCGTGAACTCGCATGGCGGCAATGAAGAGATCATGGGCATCGTCACCCGCGAGTTGCGCGTGCGGGCAAAGATGCTGGCGGTAAAGACCAGTTGGCAGCGTTTTGGCCGGCCGGCCGGCATGTACACCGAGCTCGAGGACCGCCACGGCATTCATGGCGGCGACGTCGAGACCTCGCTGATGCTGCATTTCCGGCCCGACCTCGTCGATATGGGGAAGGCCGACAATTTCGTGTCCAAGGTCGCCCGCGCCGAAAAGGAATTTTCGCTGCTGCGCCACACCGGAACGCACGCCTTCGCCTGGATCGCCAGCGACCTCAACCCGAATGGCGTGGTCGGCGACGCCAGCATTGCCACCGCCGAAAAAGGCCGGCTGACCGCCGAGCATCAGGCCGACGGCTTCATCGGCCTGCTGAGGGACGTGGGCAAGGCAAAGCTGGCGGATTGGTTGGCGTAGGGTTGTGTTGATATTCAGCGAAGGCTTGGACGCTCAGATGTAACGGCATGGATCCTAGGGTCTCCGCTACGTCGCGGAGACCCTAGGATCTATGCCGTTTCCGTGGCCGAAGAGTGCGGCGATCCACGATTGCCGCGCCGTCTCGATGGGCCGATTCTAGCCATCGATCCCCAAGGCAAACGGCGTGCCTTCGAAAGCATCTGCGCCGCGCCCGATCGCCTGGATCGCTTCGATCATCCGGCCCCTGCGATCGAGCAGCGTGTCGGCAATTGCGATCAGCCGCGGATTGGGCGTCGCGGTGGGCGACAGCCTGCGCAGCGTCTCGGCCAACTCGGCCTCATCGCGCTTCGGCGCCAGCGCTGCCGCGATGATATAGGCCGAGGCGGTCGAGCGGCTGATGCCGGCATAGCAATGCACCACCAGCGGCCGCGACCGATCCCATTGGCGGGCGAAATCGAGCAGGTTCAGGACATGCTCCTCGCCCGGCATGGTCATGCCCTCCTGCGCTACCGCAATGTCGTGCATGACCAGATGCAGATGGTTTTCCCTGGTGATCGAGGCCGGTCGCATCACCTCCGTTCCGGCAGCGAGCAGCGAAAGCAGCCGCTCGGCCCCGGTCTTCGTTACCGTTTCCTCGACTTTGGACAGCGAGCAGACGTGGATCATTGGGTAGTTTCTCCCTTGGCATCATCGTCGCGCCGCGAGGCCCAGCCGGCAAGCGCCGATTCGAGCCGCCGCCATTCTTCGTCGGCTCCCGGCAGGCCGGCGCGCAGCACATCCGGCCGGCCGGCGAAATGCCGAAGCAGGATGCCGCGCTGGCCGAGCACCGAAAACAGGCCGGCGGCGCCCGCCAGCCTGATATAGCGGAACAACGCGGTGCCACCGGCGACAGGCACGCCGAAGCGGCCGAACAGCGTATCGAGCCGTGCGGCATCCTCGGCCAGACGGCGCCGCATCCCGGCCTGCCAGCCGGTATCGGCAAGCGCCCTTATGCCATATTCGAGCGCCGGCCCGGCAACCGCCCATGGCCCGAATTGCGCCTCCAGCCGCTCGACCGTCAGCGCATCGGCCAGTGCAAAGCCAAGCCGCAGGCCGGCCAGGCCGAAGAACTTACCGAACGAACACAGCACGACGATGCCGCCCTGGTCGACGTCGCCGGCCAGGCTTTCGCTGCGCGGGCCGACATCCATGAAGGCCTCGTCGACCACCAGCAGCCCACCTCTGGCGCGTAATGTCCCGGCAAGTCGAAGCAATCTTTCGCGCTCGACGACGCGCCCGTCCGGGTTGTTGGGATTGACGACGACGGCAAGGTCGGCCGCCGCCAGGGCTTCGAAATCATCGACTTCAGCCGCCGCATGGCCGGCGATCGCCGCTGCCCGCCTATGCTCGGCATAAGTCGGCCCGAGCACCAGCGCCGTGCCCGGGCTGACCAGGGAAGCGACGCGCGGCAACAGGATCTGCGTGCCGGGCGCCGCTGCGACATTCGCCGCCGACGGGGCGCCATAGGCGCTTGCCGCGAGTTCAGCCAAGTCGCGGCTGCGCGCTGTTTCCGGCAATCGCGACAGGGCGGTGGCGGGCAAATCGAAAAGCGGGTAGGAGTGCGGATTGATCCCGGTCGAGAGGTCGACGAAAGGCAGCGGCGCGTGAGGGAAAAGCGCCCTCGCCCGGCCAAGGCTTCCGCCGTGGTCCACTGCCGCCGTCACTCCATCAAGAGACTTCATGCCGATCCTGATCACTTTCCTGTCGCTGGCCATCGAACTTGTACTCGGCTACCCGGCCCGGCTCTTCGATGCCATTGGCCATCCCGTCACCTGGTTCGGCAGGCTGATATCCTTTCTCGACCGCAGGCTCAACCGCGCCACTGATTCCGACGCCCACCGTCGCGGCTGGGGCGTCGTCGCGCTGCTGGTGATCGTGCTGGTGCCGGCCGCCCTCGCCCTCTGGCTCGAAACCTTGCTTTGGAGCATTCCCCTCGGCTTGTTGGTCACCGCAATCCTGGCGACGTCGCTGCTGTCGCAGAAGAGCCTGGCCGAGCATGTCGAAGCGGTCGCCGACGCACTCGACAGCGGCGGACTGGATATGGGCCGCATTGCCGTCTCGCGGATCGTCGGTCGCGACCCGGAAAAGCTCGACAGGGCCGCTGTCTGCCGCGCCGCGATCGAAAGCCTGGCCGAGAATTTCTCCGACGGCGTCGTCGCGCCGGCCTTCTGGCTCGGTATCGGCGGGCTCGCCGGCGGCGTCGCCTACAAGGCCGCCAACACCGCCGATTCGATGATCGGCCATCGCACCCCGCGCCACGAAGCCTTCGGCTGGGCGGCTGCGCGCTTCGACGATTGGATCAATCTGCCGGCGTCGCGGCTGACGGCGCTGCTGATCGTACTCGCCGCTTTTCTGGTCAAGGGCGCCGACGCCAAGGGCGCCTGGCATGCCGTGCGGCGCGATGCGAAAAAGCACCGCTCGCCCAATGCCGGCTGGCCGGAAGCAGCGATGGCCGGCGCGCTCGGCCTGGCGCTCGCCGGCCCCCGTTCCTATGACGGCGTCATGGTCGAAGACGCATTGATGGGCGAAGGCGGCCGGCGCGATGATGTCGAGAGCACCGACATCCGACGGGCGCTGAAACTCTACCGCGTCGCCGACTTACTGCTGATCGCGCTGTTCGGCGTGGTCGCGGTGGTTGTTATCTTGGCGTGATCTTCGCCCGATCTCAGGCGAAACAAAAAACCCACCATGCGGCGGGTCGTTGGAGCCAATTAGCACCATAGCCAAATTAGTAGCATAGCTGCCGGCACAAAGCAAGAACAAAATAGGGCTACGCCTCAAATAATCGCGTCAGGTCGGCGCCGCCCTTCACCCTTACCATTCCAGGGGCGAGCCGCTTCGTGCGGCTTTCCCTTCTCCCTTTGTGGGAGAAGGTGGCCGCGAAGCGGCCGGATGAGGGGTGTTCCAGCTTGGCACCAACAGCGCCCCGGCCAGCGCCCCTCAACCGTCTTGGCGCTGCGCGCCAATCCACCTTCTCCCACAAGGGGAGAAGGAAGAAGAGGCGCCAGCAACACCCCTCAGAACTCGATCCCTTGCTGCGCCTTCACGCCGGCGGAGAAGTGGTGCTTGGTCACGCCCATCTCGGTGACCAGATCGGCCGCCTCGACCAATACCGGTTTGGCGTTGCGGCCGGTGACGACGACATGCAGGCCTTCGCGACGCGCCTTCAGCGCCGCGACCACCTTTTCGAGATCGAGGTAGTCGTAGCGCAGCGCGATGTTCAGCTCGTCGAGCACCACGAGGCTGATCGACGGCTCGGCCATCAGCTCCAGCGCTTTCGCCCAGGCAGCCTCGGCCGCCGCGATGTCGCGCTTCAGGTCCTGTGTCTCCCAGGTAAAGCCCTCGCCCATGGCGTGCCAGACGACACGGTCACCGAAGGCGGCAAAGGCGTCTTTCTCGCCGGTGTGCCACTTGCCCTTGATGAACTGGACGACGCCGACGCGCTTGCCATAGCCGAGCATCCTGAGCGCCAGCCCGAAGGCGGCCGTGGTCTTGCCCTTGCCCGATCCGGTGTTGACGATCAGCAGCCCCTTCTCGAGCGTCTTGGCCGCGACCTCGGCATCCTGCACCGCCTTGCGCTTGGCCATCTTGGCGCGGTGGCGTTCCTCGTCCTTGGGATCGATAGTATCAGCCATGTCATTTCACCTTGAGCGGCAGCCCCGCCACCATCAAAAGCACGGTGCCGGCAACAGCCGCGACGTCCTGGTTCAGCCGGCCGGCGGCGTCGCGAAACCGTCTTGCCAGCGCATTGTCCGGCACGATGCCCTGGCCGATCTCGTTGGACACCACGAACCACGGCCCACGCGGCCGCGACAGCACATCGGCCAGCCTCCGGCATTCGGCCCCGACATCATGGTCGGCCAGCATATGGTTGGTCAGCCACAGCGTCAGGCAGTCGATCAGCACCGGCTGGCCGTCAGGCAGCGCTCCGATCGCGCCGGCAAGGTCGAGCGGCGCATCGATGGTCGTCCAGCCGGCGCCGCGGCGCGAGCGGTGCAGCGCGATGCGCTGGCGCATCTCGTCGTCATAGGCTTGCGCCGTGGCGATATAGCTCCAAGGCGGCGGGCCGACCGTCACCAGGCTCTCGGCATGCGCGCTCTTGCCGGAGCGCGCACCGCCGATGACCAGGGTCAGTGCCCCGGCAGCGCGGTCAGGCAAAGCTGTCGCGCAGGCTGGTCGCCGTGCCCGTGAAGCGTCCGCGCACCACGCCGACGACCGCGCCGAGCACCAGCCAGAACACCAGATTGGTCAGCGTCACCGCCACCACGAACTGGTGGTGCAGGCCTTCCGGGATCGCCGTCTCGAAGCTATCGGGCTGCGGCGCGCCGACGATATGCGGCGCAACGATCAACGCCACGGCAAGAGCCACCAGCGGCAGCGATCTGCGGAAGACGATAAGGCCGAGACCGGCCGCTGTCGCCACCACTGTTGCCCACCACCATATCTGGCGTTGGACAAGGTCGGCCGCCGGCATCGCTGGCAGTTCCGGCGGCAGGCCGAGGCCCGGCGCCAGCGTGAACACGGCAAAGCCGGCAAGCCCCCAGAACAGGCCCTGGCGCCAATTGCCGATGCCGCCGGCGAATTCCGAAACCGCAACCAGGACCAGCGCAAAGCCGATGCCGGTGACGATATTGGCAACGACGCTGAAGCCGAAGCGTTCGAAACCGTCGGCCGGCGCCCAGCCTTCGTCTTCCGCCGGAGCCATCGCTTCAGCCGCTGCCGGCGCGGCGCTGCTCATAGCCGTCGTGCCCGCGGCGTTTTCGGCCGGTGTCGCAGGTGCCGCGGCATGGTCATGGCCGCCGCCGGCCTGTTCATAGACTTCCGCCTTCAGGATGAGCGGCACCGTGGCATAGGCTTGCATGCAGGCGAGAGCCACGCCGGCCACAAGCCCTGCGATCGCCGCGATGAACACGACGTTGCGAAACAGTGTCATGATGTCAGCCCCTTGTCAGTGGCAGGGAAAGCCCATCGAGTGGCGATAGTCGTGCGCGGCATTGTGGACCGCATCGATATGCGAGAAGCCGACAAAGCCCATGACGAAAATGCCGAGGAATGCAGCAAGCGCCAGCTGCATGAGACGCGACTGCGAGGAGGCGGAAGCGCCGAGCGAGACGGAAGCGGTATTCATGTCTTGTCCTTTCGCCCTCCACCCGAGGGCATAGAAGTCAGTTTCCTGTCGCCGGCAGGTCTCCTGGCTCGCGGATCAGCGCCCTTCCCCACCTTCCCGAAGGCGAACCTTCAGTGGCATATGGAGAGGACTACCGCACACAGTTGCGGGGGCAGCCACGGCATTGGGCAAACAACTTGCCCTCACCGCATTCCCTCTTGGTTCCAAACGGAACCGACGACATCAGCGACTATAGGCAGAATCGCCGCGCCCGGCAAACCAAATTCCGCCGGATCGTGTGGCGAATGCGCCGCCTCGCCAAGCCCGGTCGGCCGGCGCCGCGATTGACAATTTTCGCAGCCGGGTGTCGGCTGGCGGATGGGGAGGAAGCCGGCATGCAACCCAGCCCGAATGAGCGCGGTCCCTACAACGGCCTGACGCGGGCCGAGCCGACGCTGCCGTCATCAGCCTATTGGGACATCGCGGCCTATCAGCGCGATCTCGAGGCCATCTGGTATCGCAACTGGCTGCTCGTCTGCCGCGAGGCCGACCTTGCCCAGCCGCTGGCTTTCAGGACGTTCCGCATAGGCACGCAGGAGGTCGTCGTGCTGCGCGACGAGACCGGCGAGTTGCGCGCCTTCCACAACACCTGCCGGCATCGCGGCTCGCAGCTTTGCCAGCAGAGCGAAGGACGGCTGAAGGCGCGGCTCATCACCTGCCCATACCATGCCTGGTCCTATTCGCTGCACGGCGATCTGGTGCGCGTGCCGTCGAAATCGCTGCCGGACGGCTTCGACAAGGCCGATCATCCGCTCTACCGGGTCGCGCTTTCGGTGTGGCGCGGTTTCGTCTTCGTCAATCTGGCGGAAGACGCTGCCGGCTCGGCTGAAACATCCTTCGATCCGGCATCCGGTAACCTCGCCAACTGGCCGCTGGAAACGCTGCTGAGCGGCCATGTGCTGCGCAAGGTGATAAACTGCAACTGGAAGGTATTTTGGGAAAATTTCAACGAGTGCCTGCACTGCCCCGGCGTCCACAAGGACCTGTCGCGGCTGGTGCCGATCTATGGCCGCGGCCTGATGGGCCGGCACGACGACCCCGAATGGGCGCGCCACGCCGACAATGACGCGCCGGAATTTGCAGGCGGCTTGCGGGCCGGGGCCGAAACCTGGTCGCGCGACGGGCGCGTCCACGGCTCGGTCTTTTCCGGCCTGACGCCGGGCGAGCGTGCCGCCGGGCAGACCTATGCCACCAGCCTGCCGTCGATGTTCGTCGTCGGCCATGTCGACTATGTCAGGACCGTGCGGCTGGTGCCGCTTGGGCCGGAGCAGACCGAACTTACCGCCGAATGGCTTTTTTCGCCCGAAGCGCTCGCCGATCCGGCCGCGGATATCGACAACATCGTCGCCTTCGGTACCCAGGTGCTGGAGGAGGATGCTGATATCTGCGAGGTCAACCAGATGGGCCTGCGCTCGATGCGCCACAAGGCCGGCGTACTGATGCCCGAGGAGTACGACTTGCACCGCTTCCACAACTGGGTGCGCGAGCGCCATGCGGCGCTCGCACATCAAAGCGATTTGGGCAGATAGCGCCAGGTGACGAAGCCGCAGGCCGCCGCCAGCAGGCCGAGTGTCGCGAAAACCGCGCCCAGTCCGAAAAACGCCAGCACGCCGGCCAAAGGCTTTCCGGCTTTGGCCTAAAGCAGCTCTGATGCCGACCGGTACCAACGCGACGCAAGGCCCTGCTTCTTTTGACGGTGGCAACCGTGATAGTCGTCTTGCCGGGGCTGAACCAAGACAGCGAGACCATGAGCATCGACACGCCGAGCGCAGCCGTTCAGGATCAACCGAAGTCGAAGCGCATCGCCGTTATCGACATTGCACGCGGCATCGCTTTGCTTGCCATGGCGAGCTATCATTTCACCTGGGACCTCGAATTCTTCGGCTACACCGATCCCGGCCTCACCGCCTTCGGCTGGTGGAAAATCTACGCGCGCTGCATCGCCTCGAGCTTCCTGTTCCTGGTCGGCATCAGCCTCTATCTCGCCCATGGCAAAAAAATCCGCTGGACCGGCTTCTGGAAGCGCTTCGCCATGGTTGCCGGGGCAGCGCTCGCAATATCGCTGGTCACCCGCATCGCCACGCCCGACGGCTTCATCTTCTTCGGCATATTGCACGAGATCGCGCTCGCCAGCCTGCTCGGCCTGGCGTTCCTGCGCCTCCCGGCGCTACTGACGCTTGCCGTGGCGGCCCTCGCTATTGCCGCGCCTTTCTACCTGCGATCTGAGCTTTTCGATCATCCGGCTTTGTGGTGGGTCGGCCTGTCGGCGACCAACCCGCGCTCCAACGACTACGTTCCACTGCTGCCCTGGTTCGGCGCCGTACTTGCCGGCATCGCGGTTACCAAGCTCGCCGCCACCTCCGGCGCGCTGACGCGGCTGTCGGCCTTGGCGCCCGGCCGCTGGGCAAATCCGCTGGTCTTCATCGGCCGGCACAGCCTTGCCTTCTATCTGATCCATCAGCCGGTGCTGATCGGCTCGGTCTGGCTGTTTTCGCAATTCATGCCGGCGCAGGCCGAAACCAGGGAGGTGAGTTTTGTGAAATCCTGCCAGATATCCTGCGAGCAGGCACGCGACACCGAGTTCTGCTCCAGCTATTGTGCCTGCATGCTGGACACTCTCCAGGGCGAAGCCTCGCTTGACCGGCTCTACAGCAACGACCAGTCCCCGGAGTGGAAGGCGCATATTGGCGAGCTCGCCGGCACCTGCACCGCCCAAACCGAGGCGGCGGAACCGGGAACGCGCTAATCGAGGGAGGACAATAATGAGCGACAGTCACCCGAAACCCGTGCAGCAAAATCCTGGGCAGCCGAAGCTGGGGTACATCCCATGGCCGCCGCTGATCTATATCGCCGCCATCATCGTCAGCGTCGCGCTAGGGCTGTTCTATCCGCTGCCGTGGATCGGCGATCTTCTCGGCGACATCCTGTTCGCCGCCGGCCTTGTGGGGTTGGTGGCGGTTGCCGCGCTCTGGTTCACGGCAATCCGCACCATGATCCGCGCCAAGACGACGCTCAACCCGAACGGCGTGCCTGACCATCTGGTGACTACCGGACCCTTCGCCGTCAGCCGCAACCCGATCTACCTCGCCAACACGCTGCTGCTGATCAGCCTCGCCTTTGTCACTGGGATCGCCTGGTTCCTGCCGTTGGCGGTCATCGCGGCGTTCCTGACGCAGAAGCTGACGATCGAGAGCGAGGAGAAGGTGCTGACGGCCAAATTCGGCAAGAAATACCGGGACTACGCCAAAAGGGTGCGGCGCTGGATTTGAGCCGAGGCACCGGCTTAGGTGGTGACGCCGAGTTCCACCAGCCGCTCGACGCAGGATTCCTCTGCCTGATCGAGCTCGGCCAGCGTCTCTTCGAGGTCGCGGCGTTTCTGGCGCAAATCCTCGCGCTTTTCCTCGATGCGCTTGATCATCAATTTGAGTTGGCCGACCTCGCCGGGCGGCTCCCTGTACATCTGGATGATTTCGCGGATCTCGTTGATCGAGAAGCCGAGCCTTTTTCCCCGCATGATCTGGCGGATGAGATGCCGGTCCGACGGACGGAACAGCCGAGTGCGGCCGCGTCTTACTGGCTGCACCAGCCCTTCGTCCTCATAGAAGCGCAACGTCCGCGTCGACACGTCGAATTCGCGGGTCAGCTCCGTGATCGAATAATATTCCCGCATCGTCACTCCAATGCCCCGGCCACGCCGCGAGTTCCAACTGGCCGGCGCCGCCGGCGCCCAGGCGCGTACCAGAATCGGCGGACAAGGCACCTTTCAAAGCCTCGCATGGCATTTACGTAAAAGTCAATTGAGGTGACGTTCAGCGCACGCCGAACCACCATGTGGCGAGCCCGAGAAAGGCAAAGAAACCTACGACATCGGTGACCGTGGTGACGAAAACCGCCGAAGCCACAGCCGGATCGATCTTGAAGCGGTCGAGCAGCAGCGGGATAAGGATGCCCGCCAGAGCCGCCACGAACATATTGATGATCATCGCAGCCGCAATGATGCCGCCGAGATTGCGATCGTGGAACCAGGCAGCAGCCACGAGGCCGATCAGGATGGCAAAGATGATGCCGTTGATGAAGCCCACCCCGATTTCGCGGCGGATGATGCGGCCGGCATTGTAGATGTCGAGGTCCCTGGTCGCCAGCGCCCGCACCGTGACCGTCATGGTCTGCGAGCCGGCATTGCCGCCCATGCCGGCGACGATCGGCATCAGCACCGCCAGCGCCACGATATGCTCGATGGTGCGGTCGAACAGGCCGATCACCGAGGCCGCCAGGAAAGCCGTCAAAAGATTGACCAGCAGCCAGGGCACGCGCGAGCGCGAGGTCGAAAAGATGCTGTCCGAGAGTTCTTCGTCGCCGACGCCGCCCATGCGCAGCAGATCTTCCTCGGCCTCCTGCTGGATGACGTCGACGACGTCGTCGATGGTCAGCACGCCGACCAGCCGCTCGTTCTCGTCGACGACGGCGGCAGACAGAAGATCGTATTGTTCGAATTCGCGAGCCGCCTCCTCCTGGTCCATCGTGGCCGGGATGGCATGCCTGGTCTCATGCATGACCTCTTCGACCTTGACCGAGCGCTTGGTACGCAGGATCTGGTCGAGGTCGATGGCGCCGAGCAGCTTGAAGCTCGGATCGATGACGAAGATCTGGCTGAAACGGTCAGGAAGATTGTTGTCCTCGCGCATGTAGTCGATGGTCTGGCCGATCGTCCAGAAGGGCGGCACCGCGACGAACTCCGTCTGCATGCGGCGGCCGGCGGTCTCTTCGGGATAGTCAAGCGAACGCCGCAGCCTGATCCGCTCGGTGAACGGCAGCTGCGACAGGATCTCGTCCTGGTCCTCCTGGTCGAGGTCTTCGAGAATGTAGACCGCGTCGTCGGAATCGAGATCCTGCACCGCCTGGGCGATCTGCGCATTGGGCAGACTGTCGACGATGTCGCGGCGGATCGCCTCGTCAACCTCGGTCAGCGCGGAAAAATCGAAATCCTTGCCCAGCAATTCGACCAGCGCGCGTCGCTGTTCCGGGTGCAGCGCCTCGAGCAGGTGGCCGAGTTCCGACTGGTGCAGATCGTCGACTTCACGCTTCAGCGTCAGCGTATCGCGATCGGCGATCGCGGCACCGATCTGGGCGAGGAACGACGACAGGATGACGCCGTCCTCGTCATAGATGTCGGCGCGGCGCTCCTCGGCGGCCCTGGCGCCGGTCATCTGTTCGTCCTGGCCTTCCACCAGCGCCTCCCGCCATCGGATTTCCGGATAAGGTGCCTGTCAGGTCTAACGCATGACCCTGACAATCGGAATCGATTTTGCGAAAGGACCATGCACAACGACAAATTGCTACAGCGCCGTTCGCGCGTCCAAACGACGCGGCGCATACCGGATGGTAGGAGGAGAGGACGTTCTACAAACCTGCGGCGCTGCAAACCTTCGCGGCGGCAGGTAAAGGGCAGCGTATCTCCCCGCCCCGGTCAACCAGATGGGCAGATCGACACCGATTCAAAAACGGCGAGGCCGACAGTGCGACGGCCTCGCTGGTATTGGACTGGAAGGCTTCCCGATCAGGCGGCGTGGCGCTTGGCCTCAGCCGCATAGCGGTCCAGGAGACCGCTCCAGCCACCCTCGGATTCGAAGGCCTCGCGCATCGCCTCTGCGGTTTCGCCCATGTTCTCCAGAAGCCTGTGCTCGAGTTCCACACGCGTCGCGTTCTCGCCGAGCGCGACAAAGCGGATCTCGACTTCGGTCAGCAATGCCGGATCGTAGCGCCAGCCGGCTCCAATGCGCCAGGCGAGCGTCAGCCTGGACGGCGGATCCCAGGCGAGAACCTCGCCCCAATCGCATTGTGACCCATCCTCGCCGATCTCGTACCAGCGGCCGCCGGCTTTCGGTTCGATCACCGCGGTCGTCAGGGCGGATTTGCCGATCGAGTGCGAAGCCGGCCACCAGCGCCCGAATCCTGTGGTGAACACATCGAATGCCTTGTCGAGCGGCACCTCCACCGTCACCGACTTCCTGACCGGCGCGGGCTTGATCATGGTCGTCATTTCCTCTTCTCCTTGCTGTTGTCGACTTCCCGTTTGAAGGCGTCGAGCGCATCGCCCCACATGCGGTCGAGCCAGGCGCGCATCTCGCCGAGCCCATGCGGGTCGAGATGATAGATGTTGCTGGCACCTTTCGGCTCTGCGCGGACCAGCCGGGCTTCCTTCAAAACCTTGAGGTGCTGCGATACCGCCGGCTGCGAGACCGGAAGCACTCGCGTCAGATCGATGACCGAGCGTGGCCGATCGGCGATGAGCTCGAACACCTTGCGGCGCGTCGGATCGGCCAAGGCCACCATTCCTGCATAATCATAAATCATGACTTATGATAAGCTAAAACTTATGATATGTCAAACAGGGAGCGGTGGACCGTGTTCAAGCAACCGGCCGGCTCGGCCCCGAGGCTCCGGGGCAATTCCTTGACGCGGGGGCATGGACAGCGATGCGGATGCAAGACTGCTCAGGGAATCGATCCACCGGATGCGGGCCGGCCGGCAAATGTCGACCACCGGGGAAAAGTAAACCTGGCGGCAAGGTTTTTACCTTATCGGTGTTTGTGTCTCTCCGGCGAAACGTTAAGAACGGGTAAATTGGTTTGGCCCTAACCACGGAAGCCTCTCGCTACAGGCCCTCCGCCATATGGCAATTGCGCCTCTCCTTGTTCATGGCGACATACGTTTTAGGCGCATCTGCACTATATCCAGAAGTATTCTATACGTCAGCCTTAATCTATTCTCACAAGTTTCTTGTTGGCATTCCGGTGTTGTTTATCGGTGGCGTCTGCTGTGCCGCGCTAATCCATGGCCGGCGGCAACCGGTTCGCTACGCACTGGATTTGGTTCAAGGGCGCTGGCGCGGTTGTCTGCTGGTGCTGCTGTTCTGCTTTGCCAGCTTGACCGCGTTCTCTACCTACAAGATCGCCATCCCGTCCGTCGTCCCATACTATGCCGACAACTGGTTGGCCGATGCTGATGAATGGCTGCATGGGATGCCGCCATGGGAGATCGTCCATAAGCTCGACGGCAACAATTGGTCGTTCGTCGTCTTCAACAGCTATGAAGTCATTTGGTTTTACCAGTGGTTCGGCACCATCCTTTTCGTGTCGCTCTGGTCGGACGAGATTGCCCGCATCCGCTATCTCTGCGCAGCAGCGCTGACGTTGTCCGTCCTCGGAACGGTCTTGGCCCTGGCGCTGGCATCGGTCGGACCGGTTTACTACCACCACTTTGTCGGCGTGGATCGCTTCCACGGATTGAATGCGGCCCTGGACAGGCTGGACCATAGTTACATGGTGCGGGAACCCGCGGCATATCTCCTGATGGCTTACCAAAGCGGCCGGGCAAGTCTTGGCGGCGGCATCTCGGCCATGCCAAGCATGCATGTCGCCTTTGCCGCATTGAACGCCTATTTGCTGTCATCGATCAATCGCTGGCTTGGCGTTCTGTGTTGGACCTTTGCAGCCCTGATCCTGTACGGATCGGTGTTCACTGGCTGGCACTATGCCGTGGACGGCTACGCATCGATCGTTGTTGTGTCGGTGATCTGGTGGGCGACCGGACGCCTGGTGCGCGAATAATCATGTGCGCTTGTCGATAGATGGCCATGCCCGCCGATGGCCACTTCGCATAAGCCAAACTCGCGACCGCAATCAGGCAAAAAGCACGTGCCCCGACAGCTCCCTGCCGTGCTCGAATTCAACGGGCAAGAGATTCCGCTTTCGAATTCGATTTGTATTGAGGGTGGTTCGGCAGCGGCAAAGCATGTAGTTCCAGCCAGCCACCATCGGCAGGCAGCTGGCAGCCTTGCCATCGCATCCTCCTCTGACGAACACCTAGTACGGTCAAGCCTTAGGTGCCGCGCCGCGCCGCTCGAGCGCGGTCTTGCGGATGGTTTCTGCGATCTCCGGGCTGCTGCTGCACAGCATCTGGAAATCCGCCGAGTGTAGCGACAGGAGTGAGACCACCGTTGTGGCGCTGACTGTCGCCGAGCGCGGTTCGCCGGTGATCAGCGCCATCTCGCCGAAGAAGGCGCCAGGGCCCAGATCCACCGGGTTCGGCGTCGCGACGCTGACGCGCCCCTCCACGACGAAGAACATCTGATCACCGGTCTCACCATTGCGGCAGATCACAGCGCCCGCCGGCACGATGCGAGGTCGTAATGCGCGCACGATCTCGACTAGCGTGGCCGGGCCGAGCTTCTGAAACAACGGCACGGCGGCGATCAATTGCCAATTGCGGACGAAATCCTCGCGACGGACTTCTTGATAAAAGCCGGTGGCAAGAATGCCAGCCCAGAGCGCGAAGATGCCGATGCCACTCATCATGACCGCCCCGGCAAGGACGCGGCCGGCGAAGCTTTCCGGAATAGCGTCGCCATAGCCGGTGGTGGACAGCGTGACCACCGCCCACCACATTGCCTGGGGGATGCTGCCGAACTGTTGCGGTTGGACGTCGCGCTCGATGACATAGGCTGCGAGCGCAAAACCGAAAAGAACGATGCCGAAGACCGTGGCGACGCCGATCAGGTTGCGCGCTTCGTTGGTCAGGATTCTGCCCAGCAGCGGGAAGAAAGTTGAATCGCGCAGCGGTTTCAGCAGCCAGACAGCACAGTAGAGGCTCCGGTCGGGCGTGCCGACGAGCAGAAATGCGGCGAGTGGAACCAAAACCGCGAGCACATCAATGGCGATTGCCGGCGTCCTGTCCCGAACGTCTCCCGCCCGGCGCTTGAGCAGTTTCTCGGCCAATTCCAGGAGATAGACGCCCCAAATGACCGCGAGCACGGCAGCCAAAGCCAGTCTGCTTCGTCCGGACAGGTCCGGTGTCGTGAGCGTAGCCACCGCCACAAGCCCAGTCGCAGCCAGCACCGCGTTGAGCGGCGCGTAAATTCTTAAGGAAGGCAGTACCGACATTCTATGCCCACGAGCGGATACTACCCTCCAGGATAGAATGCCTTCAAGGCAAGCGCAAAGGTGCTAATTCGATATGGAGATTACCGGGCCACCCTTGGTCGTCGCTGGACCATAGGCCATGAGCCATCCGATCAGGGTCGAGATCGAGCTGCCCCTCGACGGATGTGTGGCATAAACGACCTCACTTGATTGGCAATGGATTTGCCGTGTCACCGTTGGCGGTCGAGGGGCCGCCCCGCGCGATCGAGCATCCGATCGATCTTGCTCGCCATGATGAAATCGTTCTCGTGCAGTCCTTTGATCTTCTTGGTGCTCAGGGAAACCGTCACATAACCCCAGCCGAAGCTGATGTCGGGGTGATGGCCCTCGGTTTCGGCGAGCTCACCGATCTCCTGAACAAGGGTGAGCGCGTCCCGGAAATTGCGGCATCGAAAGCTCCGCTGGATGCGGTGGGCATCGTCACCCAGCTCCCAATCAGGAGCCTGTGCCTGGAAGCGTTGGGCTTCATCACGCGTGAGCGGCGGGACGCCGCCGCGACAAGGCGTACATGTTTTCTCGGCAAGAGTGTCGGTCATGTTCTTGTCTCCAAGACCATTTTTAGCAGCAAATACGACAGCGACGAGCCTATCGATCGATCTCCCCGAACACGATGTCGAGCGAACCGATGATCGCCGAGATATCGGCTCGCATGTGCCCGCGTCGCTGGCCTTCCGTCGTCCTGGCTATAGTTTCAGGCGCCGCTCAGTAGTCCATTCCGCCCATTCCGCCCATACCTCCCGCGCCACCCATAGCGGGCGAAACCTTCTGCCGAATGTCCGCGATCATTGCTTCAGCGGTGATCAGGAGCGCGGCAATCGAGCCGGCATCCTGCAGGGCCGTCCGAACGACCTTGGCGGGGTCGACGATACCGGCCTTGATCATGTCGACATAGACTTCGTTCTGGGCGTCGAAGCCCTGATTGTGATCCTTGCTGTCGGAGAGCTTGCCGACGACGATCGAACCTTCAACGCCGGAATTCTCGGCAATCTGGCGGATCGGCGCTTCAAGTGCTCTCAGCACAATCGAAATACCTGCCGTCATGTCAGCATTCGCGCCAGTAAGCTCAGTCAAAGCTGCCTTGGCGCGCAAAAGCGCAACACCGCCGCCGGCAACGATGCCTTCTTCCACGGCTGCACGAGTGGCGTTCAGCGCATCATCGATGCGGTCCTTCTTTTCCTTGACTTCCGTCTCGGTCGCGCCGCCGACGCGAATGACAGCAACGCCGCCAGCCAGCTTGGCGAGACGTTCCTGGAGTTTCTCCTTGTCGTAATCCGAGGACGTTTCCTCGATCTGCAACTTGATCTGCTGGACGCGCGCCTGGATGGTGGCTTTCTCGCCGGCGCCGTCGATGATCGTCGTCGTATCCTTCTCGATGAGCACGCGCTTAGCCCGCCCGAGCATGTCGATCGTGACGTTCTCGAGTTTGATGCCGAGATCCTCGGAAATCATCTGGCCGGCGGTGAGCACGGCAATGTCTTCCAGCATCGCCTTGCGCCGGTCACCGAAGCCTGGCGCCTTGACGGCTGCGACCTTGAGGCCGCCGCGCAGCTTGTTGACGACCAGCGTTGCTAGCGCCTCGCCTTCGACGTCTTCCGAGATGATCAGCAGCGGCTTACCGCTTTGCACCACAGCTTCGAGGATCGGCAGCAACGCCTGCAAATTGCCGAGCTTCTTCTCATGGATGAGAACGTAAGGGTCCTCCAGCTCCGCGCGCATCTTCTCGGCATCGGTGACGAAATAGGGCGAGAGATAGCCACGGTCGAACTGCATGCCTTCGACGACATCGAGTTCGGTTTCGGCTGTCTTGGCTTCTTCGACGGTGATCACGCCCTCATTGCCGACCTTGTTCATCGCCTTGGCGATCATGGCGCCGACCGACGCGTCGCCATTGGCGGCGATCGTACCAACCTGGGCGATCTCGTCCGAAGATTTGACTTTCCTGGCCCTGGTTTGAATGTCCTTCACCACAGCAGCCACAGCAAGGTCGATGCCGCGCTTGAGATCCATCGGGTTCATGCCCGCGGCAACGAATTTGGCACCTTCGCGCAGGATGGAAGCGGCCAGCACCGTGGCTGTCGTCGTGCCGTCGCCGGCAAGGTCGTTGGTCTTCGAGGCCACTTCGCGCACCATCTGGGCGCCCATGTTCTCGAACTTGTCGGCAAGCTCGATTTCCTTGGCGACGGCGACACCATCCTTGGTGATGCGCGGCGCGCCATAGGCCTTGTCGATGACGACATTGCGGCCTTTGGGGCCGAGCGTCACCTTGACGGCGTTGTTCAGAATTTCGACGCCGCGAAGCATCCGGTCGCGGGCATCGGTAGCGAATTTGATTTCCTTGGCAGACATGATTTTACGTCCAGTTCAGTCTTGAAATTGCGGGATCGGAAATCGCCCGGTCAGGCGGCTTTCTTGGCCGCTTTGGTCTTCTCGACGATGCCCAAAATGTCGCTCTCCTTCATGATCAGGAGGTCCTCGCCGTCGATCTTGACCTCGGTGCCGGACCATTTGCCGAACAGGATGAGATCGCCGGCCTTGACGTCGAGCGGGATCAGCTTGCCGCTCTCGTTACGCGAGCCCGGGCCGACGGCGATCACTTCGCCTTCCTGAGGCTTTTCCTTGGCGGTGTCGGGAATAATGATCCCGCCCTTGGATTTGGTATCGCCTTCCGCGCGCCGAATGACGACGCGGTCGTGGAGTGGTCGGAATTTCATTGGGGTTCTTTCTGCCGCCGCACATAGAGCGACTGCAACACTTAACATAGCCCCTTTGGCACTCGAATGATAGGAGTGCCAAATTTTTAATTCCTCAAACCGAAAATATTTGAAATGTAAATCAGTCGTTGTTACCGGCGCTTTTGGCCGTCCGAAAGGCGGAGCCATAAGCAATTTTATTGTAATTCATCCCTCTTACTTTTGCCGACAACAGACTATATTAACCCGCAATTACGCACCAAACCTATTGAGCCTTGATTGAATGTTTATATACAGTTCGCGAAAATTTGGCACGATTTGGCTTTCCCGGTCCCGATCGACATAGGTCCGCGACCTTCGACCCACCATGAAGCACCGAATTTTCGACGGCGAATGTAAGCGCTTATCCGGCGCGCATGTCGCTCTGTTCGAGCCTTTGAACCACGGCGCTGACCACGGATGTACTGGCAGCATTGGGATCTTTCCGGTTCGGATGGAAAAGGTGCAGGAGGGGCGTCGGCGTGCTCCTGCGGAAAGCCGCACCCCCTCATGCAACGCAGCCTCCCCGCGTGGGGAGCGCTTGCCTGCGCTACGGCGGCGGCTTTCCATGCGAGCCGCTTCAAAAATGATGCTGCGAAACGGCGCTGGCTTTATCCGACGAACGCCTCACGCATCCGAGCGAACATGCCGGGCTGTCTCCCGGCAATCGCCGCACGGATGTGACGGGCGGCCGTTGCGGCGGTCACCGTCGCGCCGAAATGGCAATAGCAGATGATCTCATGCAATTGCCTGTCGGTCAGTTCGAAGAACCGCTTCGCTTCGCCGTAGTTGTCGTTTTCCAACCCGGCGGCGCGGAGGACAGGATTCTCGAAAGCGACTGAGATCGGCGAGCCGTCGCCGCGCATGGCCCCGCGTGCTCTAACCGGCTGATACTCGGTCTGGTGCAGCGTCGAGAGGCGCCGGTCAGGGTTCCGTTCAAGGAGCTCCGCCCAGTGTTCAAGACGCTCGCTGCGCGACATGGCCTGGCGCGGGTAGGCCTGATCGATCTCGGCGACGATCTGCAGTTGCTCGAGCGTCTGGTGTTTCATTTTGGCCTCCTATTCGGACGATAGTTGGTCCACCCATATCCTTCTTATGCCTGCGGCTAGCGTGACTCCAACCGATCGTGAAGTCCAATCACGATGATGCTGGGAGGGCTTCCCCCCACGAAAATGCGGAGGCTTCGCAAAGATCCGGCCATTAATTTGGCGAACGCGGTCAAATGCGCGGCTGTTCGACGATGTCGGTCTGGAGTCCGTGCCGATCGAGGTGATCGACGGGCAGAGTCTGTGCTGGAGTAGCCCAGCTCCATCGCTGGCCGGGCAGCGGGATCAAGCGAGTGGCAGTTTAGCTTCGAAACCGCCGTAATTCTGAACGCGCACAATGCGAAGAGACGCAAGGCCGCGAGCCTGCAACAGACGTTCGCTACGCGGTTCTTGACGGCTTGAGGTATGTTCAACCTTGGCGCTGACTTTTCCGAACCGAAGCCGCAGCTACGACGAGGCCGGACAATACCTCCATTTTCTCGGCTACGATGGCATGTTTGAAATGCCGTTCTTGATTGAGATTGAAGCGCTCGCGAACGCAAAACCGGAAGCAGCCACAGCCGAAGCGGGTTATTTGGCGACCTTCGATGCATCAAGGGACTCCATTCGTGATGTCGCGCGGAAAGCTTCCTCCCACGGCCGCAAGAACGTGTACCAGCCCAGAAGACCTCGACGCTTCGAACGGCGGACGAGCAAAGCGTTCCCCGTAAGGGATCGGCTTATCCCTGCGACCGCGGAGTTGTGCGGTTTCGACATGGTTGGCGACTACGTCCTTGTCCCCGTCGATTAGAGGATTATCCTTGACACGTTTGGGCGAGGCGATCGCCCATGGAGGTTGTCATGGCAGACGACAAGTCAAAGCGTGGTCCGCAAGACAGAGCACGGGTCGACGGTGGCGAAGACTATGAAGTCGGGTACCTCATGAAGAAGCACCATCTCGAACGGGCTGATGCCCTCAGGCTGGTAAAAAAGTATGGAAACAACCGCGCAAAGATCGAAGAGGAACTCTTTGCCCGAAAGGTTTGATCGCGTATTCCCGTGAGGCTGGCATAGAGCCAAGCACGCCTGAGTGTGACCAGGCTGCAGGCATAATCATGGCGCTTTTCAGCAACGGCATCGGCACTGCTGAGGAATTGAAGGCAGCGCTCCAGTTCCGTTTGGAGAGTGAGTTGCGACGGCACGGTCAACGCCTATCCCGCCTAGCTGAGAACCGCTCTAGATCGTAATTGTACATCGAATTCCAAGTGGAGGTCGCGTTAGATGCAAAACGCGAGCCTCTGAAGAAAACCATTGTCCAATTAAGGCAGTGGGTTTGGAGGCTGTATGAAAGGGGTCGTTGTTTGGCGCTATTTCACTGGCATGCCGTGTCAGAAGCACGCGGGCCTCCGGGGAGTAACATGCTGCTGAGGCTGGACCAGATCGACAAATTCTACCCCACTGGCGAAGGGCCGTTGCATGTTCTGCACGGGATCGATCTTTCGCTGGAGGCGGGCAAGAGCCTTGCGCTGACCGGCGAGTCTGGCAGCGGCAAGAGCACGCTTTTGCACCTCGTTGCAGGGCTCGACAGCCCTGATGCGGGAGAAATCCACCTTGGCGGTACCAATATTGTGGGGCTGAACGATACGGCCCTTGCCGCCCTGCGGCGGGGAACAGTCGGACTTGTGTTCCAGCAGTTCAACCTGATCCCTTCGCTTGATGTGGCAGCCAACCTTGCCTTTCAGGCTCGACTTGCCGGCCGTCCTGATCCGGCGTGGCTGAAGGTCCTTGCTGAACGGCTGGGCCTGGCCAAGGTCCTAACGCGCTACCCTGAACAGCTGTCGAGTGGGCAACAACAGCGGGTGGCGATTGGGCGGACCCTAGCCGTTCGGCCCCGGCTGGTTTTGGCCGATGAGCCCACGGGCAATCTCGATGAGGCAACAGGGGACGCTGTACTCGATCTTATGCTGTCGCTGGTGGCTGAAACGGGTGCCGCCCTGTTAATGGTTACCCATTCCAACCGTCTGGCAAACCGGCTGAACGCCCACGTTCACCTGCACGCGGGACGGCTGGCTTGATGGTGTGGACCGGGTTGTCAGCGCTCTTGTCGCATTGGCGCAGGCGGCCTGTCCAACTGGCGATGCTGCTTTTGGGGCTATCGCTGGCAACGGCGTTGTGGTCAGCGATTCAGGCGATCAACGGTGAGGCGCGGGCGAGCTATGACCGTGCAGCGGCGATCCTTGGGCAGGACCGGCTCGCGCAACTGGTGCGTGAGGACGGGACCCGGATGGATCAACAGGTGTTTGTGAGACTGCGGCGAGCAGGCTGGCTGGCTTCGCCGGTGATTGAAGGTGAAATGCGGTTTGGGGATGTGCGGTTGCGCGTCCTCGGCATTGACCCACTGACTTTGCCGCCGCAGGCGCAGCAGGTGGATGTTGCAGTGGGTGATGAGCTATTGCCGTTCATCACGGCGCCCGGGGTGCTCTATGCAACTCCGGAAACCGCGGCACGACTAACCGAGCAAGCAACACCTCCCGTGCGCGTGGCCGAGGGTTTGCCGCCTGGCACAGTCCTCACCGACATCGGGCAGGCGCAGGTCTTGCTTGGGGCAAAGGACAAGATCTCTCGTCTTTTGCTCTGGCCGGACCAACCGATTGGCCGTGCCCCTCTAGAGGTGACAGCCCCCGGCCTGACCCTGCGCGAGCCGAGTGAAACGGGGGATCTTGCCAGGCTGACCGACAGTTTTCACCTGAACCTGACGGCTTTCGGTTTTCTTGCCTTTGCGGTGGGGCTCTTCATCGTGCATTCCGCCATCGGTCTGGCTTTTGAACAGCGCCGCCCGGTGTTTCGCACGCTGCGCGCACTGGGCTTGCCGGCCCGCGTGCTGGTCCTTTTGCTGATCGCCGAGCTGCTGATCTTCGCCCTCCTCGCGGGATTGGTGGGCGTGGCACTTGGCTATGTAGTCGCCTCGGCCCTTTTGCCCGACGTCGCCGCCACCCTGCGCGGACTTTACGGGGCCGATGTGCCGGGAACGCTGTCGATCCGCCCCGCAGTGTGGGCAGCGGGGCTGGCGATCGCGGTAATCGGCACGCTGGTAGCGGCCGCACAAAGCCTCTGGCGGCTATGGCACCTGCCGCTGCTTGCGCCGGCCCAGCCTCGGGCCTGGGCGCGGGCTTCGGAGCGGGCCCTGCGCGCGCAAGGCGTGGCTGCGATGGTGCTCCTGTTGACGGCGGCGGGAATTGCACACTTCGGATCCGGCCTCGAGGCGGGCTTTGCGCTTCTGGCGGCACTGCTGTTGGGGGCGGCACTGGCGCTGCCGCTCGTGCTGACGGGGATATTGCACCTTGGCGGCCGCTTGGCGCGTGGACCATTGGCTGAATGGTTTTGGGCCGACACGCGTCAACAGCTTCCCGGCCTGTCATTGGCGCTAATGGCACTGCTGCTTGCGCTGGCCGTCAATGTGGGCGTCAGCACGATGGTGTCGAGCTTTCGGCTGACCTTCACCGGCTGGCTCGATCAGCGTCTCGCCTCAGAGCTTTACGTGACCGCCCGCACCGAAGCAGAGGCCACGGCGATACGCGACTGGCTGGCCCAGCGCAGCGACGCGGTCCTGCCGATCTGGAGCATTGAGGGCCGGGTCGCAGGCCAGCCCGCGGCAATATACGGCGTGGCCGATCATGGCACCTATCGCGACAACTGGCCGATCCTCTCTGCAGTGCCGGGGATGTGGGACCGGATCGCCACAGGCGACGGCGCCCTGATCAACGAACAACTGGCGCGGCGCCAGGAGTTGGGCTTAGGGGACCAGATCACGCTGCCCGGTGGCTGGCGGGCCAGCATCGTCGGCGTCTATGCCGACTATGGCAACCCGATCGGCCAAGTGATCATCGGGATCGACACACTGGTCCGGCACTACCCTGACGTCTCCCGCCTGCGCTATGCCATTCGGATTGCCCCTGGCAAGGCCGAAGCACTGGCTGCGGGTTTGCGGGCGGAATTCGGGCTGCCCGCGCAGAACGTGATTGACCAGGCCGGGATCAAGGTCTTTTCGCTCAAAGTGTTTGAGCGCACATTCAGAGTGACAGCCGCGCTGAATGTGCTGACGCTGGGAGTCGCGGGGCTGGCGATGTTTGCGAGCCTCATGACCCTGTCGGGGATGCGCCTACCGCAACTGGCGCCGGTCTGGGCCATGGGTCTGCCCCGCCGCCACCTCGTATGGCTGGAGCTTTGGCGCGGCTTGTTGTTGGCAGCCTTGACCATGCTGGCCGCTCTGCCTGTAGGTATCGGGCTCGCCTTTGTTCTACTGGCGGTGGTGAATGTGGAGGCTTTTGGCTGGCGTCTGCCGATGCACCTTTTTCCCGGTGACTGGGCGCGGCTGGCGGCGCTCGCGTTGCTGGCGGCCGGACTTGCAGCCGCCGTGCCTGCCTGGCGGCTGGCGCGTCTTTCGCCATCGGATTTGCTGAAGGTATTTGCACATGAGCGTTAGAGCATTGCTGATCTACATGAGCTTGGCCGCACCTGCCTTTGGCCAGGGTTTTGCTGGGCTTGGCACAGAGGCTGACGGGTTTTCAGTGCCGCAGCCGGGGACTGCATTCAACTTTCCGGCAGACCACGGCCCGCACCCCGGTTACCGGATCGAATGGTGGTATTTGACGGCCAACCTGCAAGCTGCGGATGGAGCGGACTTTGGCGTGCAATGGACTCTTTTCCGATCCGCCCTGGCCCCGGTGGAGCGGTCCGGCTGGTCTAGTCCGCAGCTTTGGATGGGCCATGCCGGGCTGACGACGCGAACGCACCAATTCGTGGCCGAACGGCTGGCACGGGGCGGCATCGGCCAGGCGGGGGTTTCGGCTGCACCCTTTGCGGCCTGGATTGACAATTGGCAGATGGCAGGTCGGGCCCTGCCAGAGGCGGATGCGCTGTCGGCGCTCGACCTGCACGCGGCGGGACAGGCGTTTTCCTACGAACTGGCACTGGACGCCAAAGGCCCTCTGGTGCCGCAGGGAGTGCAGGGCTACTCGGTGAAATCCGAGAAGGGGCAGGCGAGCTATTACTACTCGCAACCATTCTACCACGTGACCGGTACACTGACCCTTCCGGCGGGCGTGATCGCGGTGTCCGGTCAGGCGTGGTTGGACCACGAATGGTCCTCGCAGCCGCTGGCTGAGGATCAGACCGGGTGGGACTGGTTCTCCTTGCATTTCGACAGCGGCGAAAAGATGATGGGCTTTCGCCTGCGCGACGGAGGCGCGGGCTTTACATCGGCCACATGGATCAAGGCCGACGGCAGGCCGCAGCCGCAGGCCCCCGGCGCGCTAAGGGTGACGCCGCTCGAAACGGCGGCAGTCGCGGGACGTAGCGTGCCGATCCGCTGGAGGGTGCAATTGCCGGAAAACGGAGTGGATGTGACCATCCGGACGCTAAACCCAGAAGCCTGGATGGACACACGCTCTCCCTATTGGGAAGGCCCGATCCGATTTGAGGGAACCCATGCCGGGCGCGGCTATCTCGAGATGACAGGCTATGAGTGACTGGAGGACACTGCTCAATCGCGAGATCGCGACGGTTGGCGAATTGCCGAAAATGGAGAAGGTTAGTTTCCAGCGCCCTTCCCTCTACCACCACCTCAAACCCACTATCTCAGGTAATGGCTCTGGCGATGTAGCGGTCCTGCGCCGCCACCTACCACTACATGGCTCCGAATTGCGGATCGATGTTGCGTGGCCGGAGATGGGCGCGCATCTGCGTAGTGCAGAGTTGCCGCGAGCGTGTTTTCCGATTCTACGTCGAAGCACCACCGCTGCACGCGTCAATCTTGTCGGTGTCGATCTCCATGCCAAGCAGTCTAACACGCGAAACGGCGTCTGCCGCGGTCCACACCGGATGGTTACGCTGCACGGCGCATTCTGCCGATGATTGAGGTTCATGAAGGCCTTCCCGCAAAATATGCGCCTTAATGCCCGGCCTCACGGCCTCACGCAATCCAGACATTTTCAAACTCGCCACACGAAAAAACCGCCTCGGTTAGACCGAGACGGTTATCGTACTATGACAGAAGTGGTTGCGGGGACACGCAACCACCGATACCGACATCATTGACGTGACGATTTGACAGGTCCAGGCCAGCATTGCAGGGAGGCGACTTGGTGGGCTCGGAGGGATTCGAACTCCGCGCTTGGAAAAGCGTCCCTCTCGTCTTCACCGTGCAGGCCGCTTACTCTGGGCGGCAGAGTGCCCTTCCGCGCTTCGCCAAACCTGCCGTGGGAAAAGCCTTGCCGTTTTTTCCGGCGGGGCTTTGATCAGATCGCGACTATTAGTGATTTATGCTGGAACTGGTTGCGGAGGTTGGAGTCGGACCGATTTGCGCCGATTAAGAAGCCCGTCAGCAAACGAACTCGGTCACAGCACTGTATTGGCGGTATCCCTCTAGCGACTTGAACGCCCCGGCCGTTGCTTAGGTCGCGCCCACCCTTTTGCACGCGCCCCCCTGCCCGGCCGTTGAACCCGTTGGGCGGCTTGCTAGTCTGCCAAGCTCCTAACAGGGATAGCAACCTGGAATGAACACAGCACTGCTTTTGATGGCTCAGTATGGTGGCAAGGCCATCATCCCGATCGATGAGGTCTGCCGAGACTATTTCTCCCACCTGACGCCGCCGAAGTTGGTCCGAAAGATTTCCATGGGGGAAATTGCCCTTCCGCTCGTGCGGATCGAGGACAGTCAGAAGTGTGCCAAGGGCGTCCATCTCGCCGATTTGGCCAAATACCTTGAGTACCGGACTGAGGCTGCGAGAAAGGAAATGAGGGGTCTCACGGAGTAGCGAGGGAGCGTGAATGAGGTTTCGTTCAGCCCTGCCGTACACAGCCGCCCGCGGCTTATGGCCTGATGAGCGACGAACTGGATCAACCGTTTCAAGGCCGGTACTGCATTTGGTACAGCACCACTTCAACAAAGACGCGTAATCGACTGTCTGAACTGCATGTTTGTTGGGACTGCGTCCCATCTGATGTTGGACACGATGGTACAACTTTGCAGTATCAAACGAGGCGTTTCGCGAAATGATCCTACAGAACACGCACGTGTCCCTGCGACGAGCCGAAGCAGCGCACCGGCTGCGTGGAACACGCTGACGGGAGGGGCCTGAAAAAGAAGATTATTAGTCGGCTGCCGAGGTCATTATGAATTCAAATGCCGTCAGCTATTTGTACAGTTCTGGCTTACTCATTGCGCCAATAACTGCCTTTCGCCCTTCTGATAGTGATTGCAGACCCGCCTCGGCGGCGATTGCAGCCCGGTATCCGTCCAGCAGCTTGCTCCGGCCGGAATTCCGCTGAGTATTGAATGGATCCAGGCCTGGGCCTGCAGGCGATAGGCATCGGTGAAGCGAGGACGCCAGTCCGCGGGATAGGCCGTTCCTCGCGACAGACCCGAATTGATCTCGGTGCGCAGGGGCGAAAGCAGCGAGACCGTTGCGGTGGAAGCGTAAGCGCCTCGCGGATCGCCTATGGATTTGGGCTTGACGTTTTCCGGAATCGCCAGGGCATGAGTTCCTCGATCTGGGTTTGCGGATGGCCGTTGATGATGGCGTCGAGGGTTTCGGCGAGGTAGGCGACCGGGTTGACGTCGTTGAGCCTGCAGGTGGCCACGATGGAGGCGAGCAGCGCCCAGTTGTCGAACGTAGTGCTGTGCTGCGATTGTCGACAGTGTCCCAGGAGCCTCTTAGGGACTATTGCCTCCAACGATCCGTTGCTTTCCCCACCCCAACTTTCAAAATTGTGGTAAAGTCTCGACGTTGTTATTGGCTTTGAGCGAGCGGTGTGAGGGCGCTGGAGGCTACCATGCACTTCATTAAGCTCCTGGTTGGCTCAGCAATATTGACAGCATCGGGGGCAGCGTTTGCGGCAGAGGAGGTGTCTGTCGAGAGAGGACGGCTGGTTTCCATCATCAGCAGCTGTCACGACTGCCATACTGACGGCTACAGGGAAGCCGAAGGCGCACTCGACCCCACCAAGGCATTGAGAGGGAAAGTAATAGGTTGGCGGGGGCCGTGGGGCACAACGTATGCAAGCAATCTGAGATGGAGCGCGCAAGACCTTAGCGAAGACGGGTATGTAACCTACATCAAGACACTTCGCACATTGCCGCCGATGCCTTGGTACAACGTTCGCGTCATGCCGGAGAGCGACATTCGGTCATTCTATCGATATGTGAAGTCGCTCGGTGATCCCGGCGCCTTCCTCCCGAGAACGGCGAGACCGGGGGAAGAGCCGAGGACGCCCTTCGTCACGCTGGAGCCACCGCAAATGCCGAAACCTTGTTCACGCGACCTGGACTGCGGCGTGGGCGAAGTTTGCTCGGCCGCACCAGTCCGCCAATGCGTTAAGAAGTAGGCACCGTGGGCAGCGGCCCTCTTAAGACAGCCGACCCCAATTACGCGGTAGGGCGAAACCTTAAGTTTCGGAATAGTAGCGAACGCCGCCCTCGGGCCAGACGTCAAGTCAGACCGTCAATGATAAAACTTAGGGTGAGCGCCTCGCGGATCGCCTGTGGATTTGGGCTTGACGTTTTTCGGAATCGCCAGGGCATGAGTTCCTCGATCTGGGTTTGCGGATGGCCGTTGATGATGGCGTCGAGGGTTTCGGCGAGGTAGGCGACCGGGTTGACGTCGTTGA